>CANQKY010000030.1 GCA_947624575.1 uncultured Clostridia bacterium | reverse complement strand
GGTAAAACCGCAAAGAATACTGAACACGCGCTGAAAGTGATAGCTTGATGAAAAGCTCTGCGCGGCGACCTTCTCGTAATCAATCGTTTCTGTCAGATTGTCTTCGATATAGTCGATCGCTTTTTGCAAACCGGTAATCCAGTCCATCCTCTCCCTCCTTGTCTGCCTGTATTTTATCAAAAGGCGATCTCACTTTCCCGATATTTCGTGCGGAACTTTATCGGGTGTACGAATAAAGCGGGGGCATAGATTGCTCCCCGCTCCCCAGTTTTGCAGGATGCGCACCTCTGAAAAGCCCGCTTTCCCTAGCACCTCCGTTTCGTGCTCCGCGGTCAGCGAGGAGTATATGACATCGAAGGTTTCATCGAACGAATACAGTTCCAATCTACTTCTCGACAAGCGAAAATTTATTGCGTTAAATCCTTGATAAAGAACATCTCCAAAGGCTCTTTCGGCAATAAAAGCGCGCCGCATTCGGTATAACCGATTTTTCGATAAAAGAATTGCGCCCTCTCATTGGACTGCGTGGAAGTGAAAGCCTGCCGATACCCCGCTTTTGCCATTTCGTCTTCCCAAAATGAGACGAGTTTCGTCCCGTTTCCCTGCCCTCTATACGCATCCAGAATATACAGCATATTGATAAACGGAATATTGTCCCCAAATAATCCAAACCGCAGCCAGCCGAGGAAGGTATCCCCTTGATACAGAACGATAACCCTCTTTGCAGAGAGAATATGTTTCAGTTCGGACTCGGCAATATGTTTGTCATGTTCCTTTATCACAGCAAAATCCTGCATATCGGCATATCGAATCATTTTGTTTCTTCACTTCTTTGTTTGAACAGATACAATACAAGATCATCGTCATTCCGGCAATCGGCATACGGCTCGCAGATTTTATCCTGATACCAGACACCGCTCCCGTCCGGAATGTACCCGCGTTTCACATACATTCTCTGGGCGCTCCCGTATCCGCTGTGCAAGCCAACACCGAGGTATATCACGTCCGAATACGAAAACGCGATCTGTTCTGCAATATCCATGAGCTTGCTTCCGATTCCTTGGCATCTGTATTTTTCCAAAACGGCGAAGTCGACGATCTCCGCATAGCCCCGATTGCCAAACGCGCCGCTTTTGGCGTCGGGATAGACGTTCACATATCCGGCAACACTGCCGTTCCATTCGGCAATGAGTGTGATTGCTTTGCCCTCGGCTTGATGCATGAGCCGCATTTCGTATTTGTCGATCGTCGTATCCCAGCCCTGCGCAATTTCTTCCTCTGTCAGGATTTGGGCATCGCTCTGCCGCAAATCTCGAATGACAATGCCGTTTTTATCATAATAGACCATGGCTTTATCTCCGTCATCGGTTTTTCTTTTTAGGCTTTTGCGTGGGAAGTTCCCGGGCCATAGCCCGGAAAAGCTCGGTCAAAAAGGCTCTGTCGTCCACGTTATCGACGAGCAGCATTTCTTTTGCGCCTTCATATGGCAATTCAAAAGGGGCGTTCGGCATAAGCGTTCTTGCCGCTTTTGTCGGCTTTACGAGCAATCGGTCGTCATAAATCCCGCCGACGATCTTGCCGCCGACATACAAAATATATTCGCCCATCATCGCACGGGTCGAAACGCCGTCCAGCTCCGACAACTGCTCTAAAATGAAATCTAAATATCCCTTGCTCGATGCCATAATGGTATCTCCCGTGTTTTCACTGCGGATTTGGGCGGTCTGTGAACAGCCTGCACAGGCGGATCACGACGGCAAATAAGATTCCCGCGATGGGCCAGACGACCCATGTGATCTCCCAGGCGTTTGTCAAAAAGCTCCAGCCGAGGTAGACGGCGGTGGCAGTAAGCCAATAGACGGTGGAAACGGTTTCCCTGATGCGGGTCTTTCGCTGATCGCTCGGCGCATAGTCGCCCTCTTTGAGGAGCTTTTGCATACTCGCCCAGCGCACACCGGCAAGGGTGAAAAGGGCGGCGCCGATCCCCGCGCAAAACAGCGTGACCGTCAGCATGACCACCATGAAAAACTCTTGTCCCGTGACCAGCCCCACAAAAAGCGGGACAGGCGAGAGAATGCAGAGACAGGCGGCGATGATATTGGTTTTCGCATAGGCTGATCGGTACGCTTTCTGCTTTTCCTTTACCATGCCGTCCACGCCGTACTCCGTTTCAAAGGGCTCCTTGCCGATAAACGAGAACGGGCTGTTTTTAAAACCGCAGGAGATAAAGAGCGCATTGGCGGCGGCAACAAACAGAAGCAGGGCGACCAGTCCCGCGCCTGCGGCGAGATTTTCGGAAATCGGGTACTCCGGCACTTCCGCCGCCGCACCCAAAAGAAGCAGCGGGATCACCGAGATGATGCACAAAAATGTGGCGGCGGCAATCCGCCTTGCCGCCCGATTTCTCCACGCTAAAAATTCATTTGCAAGGGCGAGAGAAACACGCTTCACCGGCGCGCGGTCGGTATCGCTTGTAAATGCCTCGTCCTCGATCTCGTCTTTCAGCAGATAGTCCGTCGTGACGCCAAAGAGCTTACTCAGCGCCAGAATCTTCTCCAGCTCCGGCACGGTCTGTGCGCCCTCCCATTTGGAGACCGCCTGCCTCGATACCTGCATTTTCTCCGCAAGCTCCTCCTGCGACCAGCCGTTCTTTTTCCTTAAATTGGTGATTTTGTCCGCTAAAATCATCTTTCGTTCCTCCGCATGGATTGATGGGCGGCCGTATCTGCCGACCGTCAAGAAAATCATAGCGTTTTTTTGCGGTTGCGGTCTACCAAGCGGCGGCTGGAAGCTTGTCAACCGGTAGTTGCGAATTTAGCAGACGCGGTTTTTCGGGTCGCCCGCGAGGAAGTCCGCGATATTTTGGATCACGACCGAAAGAAGGCGCGCCCGCGTCTCCTTTGCCGCCCACGCGATATGCGGGGTGAGAATGCAGTTGGGCGCGCCGAGCAGCGGGTTGTCGGGGGAAATCGGCTCGGTGGAAGCCACATCGGCGGCAAAGCCGCCGAGCTGTCCCGATTCCAGCGCGGCGCGCACCGCCGCCTCGTCCACAATCTGTCCCCGCGCCGTGTTGATTAAAATAGCGCCCCGCTTCATATGAGCAAGGCGGTTTTCGTCTATCAGATGCTCGGTTTCAGGGAAGAGCGGACAGTGGATTGACACCACATCGCTTTGCGCCAGCAGCTCGGAAAGAGTCAGAAAGCGCACCTCTTTTGGAGCGGGATCGGGCAGGGTGCGGGTATGCGCCGCCACCGACATACCGAACGCGCGGGCGATCTCAGCCACCCGCCTGCCGATGCTGCCGTACCCGATGATCCCCATCGTCTTTCCCGCAAGCTCGGTGAGTCCGCCGCGGTAAAAGCAGAAATCGGGGGAGGCAGACCACTCGCCCGCCGCTACCGCCGCATGATGCTCCGCCACCCGATTGGTGAAAGAGAGCAGCAGTGCAAATACCGCCTGCGCCACCCCGTCGGTCGAGTATGCCGGCACATGGGTGACGGTGATCCCACGGCGTGATGCTTCTGCCAAATCAATGATGTTATAGCCGGTCGAGAGCAGCCCGATATACCGGATATGCGGGCAGCTTTCCATGACCTTTTTTGTGATCGGCACCTTGTTGGTCAAAATAAGCTCGGCATTGCCGATTCGCTTTGCCGCAAGCTCGGACGGCGTGCGGTCATAGAGTGTGACCTCCCCGAAGCGGGAGAGAGGCGCGTAGCTCAAATCGCCCGGGTTGCAGGCGTATCCGTCCAGCAAAACGAGCTTCATAGTTCGATTTCGTTGTCATGGTCGGGCGCTTCCTCCGGTGTTTCTGTCGGTTCGCCGCCCAGCTCTTCCAGTTGCTCCTGCATCTCCTGCATGGTGGTTTTCTGCCGCCGGAACAGGAAATAGATCACCCCGATAAACAGCAGAAGCTGAATGATCCCCAGCACCGTGATATATACGATGTTGCTGCTGAGATAGACAAGCAGTGTGACCGGAAACCAGATCACGAACAGAAGCTGATAGGGCAGCCTTGTTTTCAGATAGGAAAGCAAAAACCATATCGTTCCGACCGCCGCGATCACGGCATGAATGATGACCCGCAGATTACTGACTTCCATGAGTATTCCTCCTTAACCTAACAGACGTTTGGCAATATCTACCGACGCTTTTGCGTCTTTGGCATAATAGTCCGCGCCGATTTCTTCGGCGTATTCGGGGGTGAGTACCGCGCCGCCCACAAAAATTTTGCAGGGAAGCTCTGCTTCATGCAGGGCGCGAATGGTTTTCTCCATGCTTTTGAGGGTGGTGGTCATCAAAGCACTCAACCCCACAAGCGGCGCTTTGTACTCCCGTACCGCGTCCACCACCGTCTGCACCGGCACATCTCTGCCGAGATCGATCATTCGGTAGCCGTAGTTTTCGAGGATCACCCGCACGATGTTTTTCCCGATGTCGTGGATATCCCCCTCCACCGTGGCGATCACGATGGGACCCTTGGTGGGCGCGCCGCCGCCGGTTTTCGCAAAATGCTCCTGCAATACCCCGAACGCCGCAGTCGCCGCGGCGGCGGAGCGGAGCAGTTGGGGGAGAAATAGCTTTCCCTCGCCGAACCGGTCGCCCACCCGATCCAGCGCGGGGATCAGCACCCCGTTGATGAGATAGAAAGGGTCGTCCCCGTTTTGGAGCGCCGCACGGCAGAGGTCGGCGGCATGGGTATCGAGCCCCTTTTCCACCGCATGGGGGAGGGTGAGGGCTTCGGTTTCCGTTTTTTCGGCTTCGGTGCGCTCCGCCATGAGGACGAGATAAGCTTCGGCGCCCGCGTCCTTTCCCGACAGCACCCGAAACGCTGCGACGGTATCCATCATGGCGGGGATATTGGGATTGAGAATCGGCAGCGTCAGCCCTGCCTGCAGGGCGAGGGTCAGAAAGCTGCGGTTGATCTCGACCCGCTCGGGCAGCCCGAAGGAGATGTTGGACACCCCCAAAACCGTTTGAAGTCCCAGCTCCTCCCGCACCATTCTGACGGCGCGGAGGGTTTCGCCCGCTTCTTTCTGCTGTACCGATACCGCCAGCGTGAGACAGTCGATCAGCACATCTTCTTTCGGAATGCCGTATTCCTCCGCCGCCGAGAGGATTTTGCGGGCAATTGCCAGCCGTTCTTCCGCCGTCGGCGGAATGCCGTTTTCGTCCAGCGTCAGCCCGACCACCGCCGCGCCGTATTTTTTCACCAGCGGCAGTACGGTGTGCAGGCTCTCCTGCTTCCCGTTGACCGAGTTGACAATCGGCTTTCCATTGCACAGCCGCAACGCCGCCTCGATCGCCGCCGGTTCGGACGAATCAATCTGAAGCGGCAGGTCGGTGACGCTCTGTACGGCGCGCACGGCGCGGCGGATTGTCTCCACCTCATCTATGCCGGGCAGTCCTACATTGATATCCAGAATATCCGCGCCTGCTTCCGCCTGTGCGACCGCCTGCTGCCGGAGGTAGGAAAAATCCCCCTCCCGCAGTGCCTGCTGCATACGCTTTTTGCCGGTGGGATTGATCCGCTCCCCGATCACTCGAATGTTATTTAGTCTGACGGTGCGGGTGGCGGTGCAAAGCGCGGGCACAGGTGATACGGCTTTGCGGCACGGCTTTTCGGGGAGCCGTGCGCGAAGTGCTTTCAGATACGCCGGTGTGGTGCCGCAGCAGCCGCCGAGGATCACCGCGCCGCAGTCGGCGATTGCCGCCATTTCGTTTGCAAATTCCTCCGCCGAAACGCCGTAGGCGCCGGTGGCAGGATCGGGCAGCCCCGCATTTGCCTTGACAATCAGGGGCAGTGAGGTCTCTTTGGCGAGTTTTTCCAGAATCGGGCGAATCTCACGGGGACCCAGCGAACAGTTGATCCCGATTGCGTCGGCGCCGAGCGCGCCTAACAGCACCGCCATCGAATCCACGCCGCACCCTGCAAAGGTGCGCCCCGTTTCCTCAAACGAAAGGGTGACAAAAACCGGCAGGGAGGAGTGCTCTTTGGCGGCAAGAAGTGCCGCCTTTGCCTCATAGAGGTCGCTCATCGTCTCGATGACGATGAGATCACAGCCCGCTTCGACCCCTGCCGTGACCTGCTCGGCAAACAGCCGGTACGCTTCCTCAAAGAGCAGAGTGCCGGCAGGCTCCAGAAGCTCCCCGATCGGACCGATGTCGAGTGCCGTCAGCACCGTATCGCCCGCCGCCTTTTTTGCGGCGGCAACCCCTGCCGAAATGACCTCGGCGGGCGTGTGTCCGGTTCCTGCGAGCTTATGCCCGTTTGCACCGAAGGTGTTGGTATAGATGATCTCGGCGCCGGCTTCGATATAGGCGCGGTGGATCGCGGTGATCCGGTCGGGATCGGTGAGGTTGAGCAGTTCGGGGCGGTCGCCGAGGGGAAGCCCGTCTGCCTGCAGCATGGTACCCATCGCTCCGTCAAGGATCCAAAAACGGTTAAAATCCACAATGCTCACCTGCTTTCCTGTATTGACATTGCTCCCGCATACGGCAAAGCGCACAGCCCCGCCGTGCCTTGGGGAGTTCGGCGTCCGATACGCCGAGGATCGCCGTCACCGATTTCTGCGGCAGCAGCATATCGGAGGGGCTGACTGTCAGCCCGATCAGCCGTTCGGCATTGAGCAGCCGGATCATATCCCGCTGTACAGACAGCGGCAGATCGCCGTAGCCGGGGCTGAACCGAAAGGTAAAATACCGGTCGGGGAAGGCTTTTCGTATCTCCGCTTCCGCCAGATCACAGCAGCTTTCGGTCAGTGCCGAGGCGGCGGCGTCCAGCGTGACCGCCAGCGCCATATCGCCGCTTTGGGCGCGGCGAAAAAGCTCCTCCGATTCCTGCCCCAAGGTGACTGCAAAGAGCACCGCCGTCCGACAGCCCGCAAGGTGGCGTTTTAAGTCCTCGCCGGGGAACTTTGGCGGCGGGTCGAGCGCCCGCCAGACATACCGCGGCTTTACTTTTTCGCACAGCAGAGCTTCCGCTTTACTGAGCAGTGCCGTGACGTCATCGGGCGCTTCCCCCCGCACGCCGAGATACCGCAGTGCTTCCGACCGGTCAAGCGGCGGGCAGGGCAGGATCATGCCGCACCTCCGTTTGCCTTTCGGAGCGCCGGTGCGATCCGCTGGGTGATCTGCCTTGCCACATCGGCGTTGTTCATGGTGTAAAGATGAATCCCGTCCACGCCCCGTTCGATCAGGTCGATGATCTGGTCTGCGGCATAGTCGATTCCCGCTGTCCGCAGCGTTTCGGGGTCGGATTCATATTTGCCGAGGATATGGGCGAGCTTTTGCGGGATCGAAGCGCCGCACATCGACACCATTTTTTCAATCTGCGTTTTGTTGGTGACCGGCATGATCCCCGCCGAGACGGGGACGGTGATCCCCGCAGCCCGTGCGCGGGAGAGAAAATCAAAAAAGAGCGCATTGTCAAAGAAAAGCTGACTGGTGAGGCTCCCAACACCCGCGTCGACTTTTTCCCTGAGGTGGATAAGGTCTGCTTCGGGGCTTTCCGATTCGGTGTGGGCTTCGGGATAGCATGCCGCCGCCAGATAAAGCGCGGGCGCTGTTTTTTGCAGCATCAGGATCAAATCACGGGCATAGAGAAAATCGGCAGAGGGCGGCAGATCGGGACGCGGGTCCCCCCGCAGCGCCAGGATATTGTTTACCCCCACCGCCTTTAACGCCTCGACCGTTTCGGCAATCTCGGCGGCGGTGGCGTTGCGGCAGGTGAGATGCGCCAGCGCGGGAATCCCGAAGCTCTTTTGTATCGTTTCGGCGATCTCGGCGGTGGTATGCCCCGCATGACTGCCTCCTGCGCCGTAGGTCACGCTGATAAAGTCGGGCCACAAGCCGTTTAATTCCTCCAGCGTGCGGTAGACCGTCTCAACCGAGCTGTCCCGCTTGGGCGGGAACACCTCAAAGGAATAAACGGTTTTTTTCTCTTTGTATATCGTGCCGATCTGTTTCATATGGAATCCTTTCCCTGAAATTCATGTTGAAGCGCCGCGCAGCCGGTGAGGATCAGAACCTGCTGGTAGTCCGCCATGTCAGGCTCGCCGGTCAGGGCGGAGGTGGGCAGAATGGTGATCTCGTCATAATGGCGGATCAAAAACTGTGCGGCGATATGGGCGTTTTGATCCCCGATCAATAACAGCCGTCTGCCGGTGGTGTTGGTCGGCACCCGCACGGTGATCCGCTCCGCTTCGGGACCGAGAAACGCCGCCGGAAAATCGGGCGTATCCAGATACTCGGTGCGGTAAAGCTCGGTGTACGTCGTCGTTTTCTCCCCGCCGTTTTGGTATACCGTCACCTCGGTTTCAAGCATGCCGTCGGAGGGCTGGTAGAAGTCGACACTCTCCGAAAAATGCCCGCCGTACTGCGCCTTTCGGTAAAGCCCGCCCAGCGCCTCATGCTCGATATACCGGATCGTAAAGTCCTCCTTCGGCTCCACGGTGAGCCCCATCTGCTTCCCGATGGCGGCATAGCCGTAATAGGCGCCGAGGCTGGTCCAATGTTCATCGGTGCGGTAGAAGATGTTTTCCTCCCGCACCTCGCTCAATGCCGTGAGCAGGTTGACGCCGCTCACCGCGGCGGGGAGGGAGTTATAAAACTGCTCGAGCATCTGCCGCTCGGGCGGCAGGGAAATTAAGGCGGAAAGCTCGCTTTCATACAGCAGCGCCGCATCGGGTACGACCGCCACGGTGAGCGGAGCACTCGTCCTGCCGGCGAGGGCGGTGATCTGCCGCCTTGCCGAGGCAAACACCGTGTTGTCGGCGGATTCCGGCAGCTTCAAAAGCCGGTTTTTTCCGATATAGACGTCGCCGATCTGCCGTTGTCCCGCGGCAAGCTTCAGACGGGTCGCCGTCCATTGCCAGACCGGAAGCCTGCCAAGTGCTGTGAAGGCGGAGGACGGCTTTGCCACAAGCTCGGACGGTGTCACCGCGCCGAGGGATACCGATGCGATGCCCGACAGGATACCGACCGATAAAAGCATCAGCAGAAACAGGACAAACAACCGCCGTTTGATCACGGACTCCACACTCCTTTCGCCGTTTTGGTTCTGCGCTTAGAATCGGAAGAAATAAAAGGGAAGCTGTTCTCCGGTCAGGAGAAACGCCATGCACAAGAAGATAAGCCCCGCCTGAAACACCCTGCCGCACCAGCGTGTGACCCGTGGGAAGCGGGTGACAAGCGGTGTGATCCGGCGGCGCACCTGTCCGGTGGCGCCCAATAGGCAGATGACGATCAGAATGCCGTAGGCTCCCAACAGAGGGAGGGTGTAGCTGTCGGCGATGCTGTTTTTGCCGAACAGCGCGCCGTAATACGCCCCTGCCGACGGCAGGTCCTTTGAGAAAAACAGCACCCACAAAAGCCCCAACAGCAACAGCGTGCCAAGCTGGCGGAGCAAAACGGGCGCGCGCTCGGTCTGCCGCTTCCAGACAAACTGCTCCCCGCAGATCAAAAGCCCCAGCGCCAGCCCCCAGAGGATCAGGGTGGGGGAAAGCCCGTACCAGCAGCCCATCAGCCCCCAGGTTGCCACGATGCAAAGGGCTGTTTGCCACCGCGTTTTGCACCGCCGTCCGACGGGGAGATAGACATAGAGGGTGAACCAGTTTGTCAGGGTGATGTGAAACCGTTTGAGGAAATCCTCGATCCCCTGCGACAGGAAGGGGTAGTTAAAGTTCTGGGGGAGCTCCACCCCGAACATCTTGCCAAGCCCCACCGCCATATCGCAGTAGCCCGAAAAGTCGAAATAAATCCACAAAAAGAAGATCAGCAGTCCCAGCCAGCCGGTGATGACCGAAAGCTCCGTTTCGGGGATTTCTCGGATCAGCGCAAAGGCGGGCGCCAGACGGTCGGCAAGGAGCACCTTTTTCCCCAGCCCCCGTATAAACAGCCCGATCCCGTCCGACAGAAGCTCACGGGAAAAGGTGATATGAAGCGTTTCGTTTCGGTCGGCATACCGTTCCACCGGTCCCGCCAGCAGGCGGGGGAAGAACAGCAGGTAGGAAAGCAGATGGGTAAGCTCCCGTTCCGGCTCCATTCTGCCGGTGTAGATGTCCAGCAGGTAGGAGACCGATTGCAGGGTGAAAAAGGAAAGTCCCACCGGAAGCGGGAACAGCCCGCCCTTGCAGCAGAATAGTCCGCCGATGTGGAGGATCAGCCCGAGGATCAGAAGCAGGGTGCGTCCCGATTTCCCCTCCGGCAGGCGCAGTCCGATCAGATAGTCGATCAGGGAGAGCAAAACGAGCAGCGCCAAAAAGGACAGGGGCTGTGCCGCGCCGTAAAAAATCAGGCTGGCGGCAATCAGAAAGACCCGCCGCCCCTTCACCGGACAGAGACAAAACAGCAGTCCGCAAAGGGGCAGAAACAGAAAGAGAAAGGTCATCTCCGAAAACTGCATGGTACGCCCTCCTTTCAGTCAAGCAGATCGGTCAGTTCTTGTAAGGTCACCAGTTTGGCAAGCTGTGCCGCGGAAAGCCGCTGCGGCAATCCCAATTTTTGCAGCAGCGCACGGCGGCGCTTTGCGCTGTCGGGGTGTCCCGAAAGCCCCAATAAGTACAGCTCGGTGCGGGTGACGGTTTGCTCGGGAGCGGGCGTATTCTCCATGGCGCCCGAACGCCGAACAGCTTCAAGCAGTTCTTCGTCCGGCATACCCTCCACGCCGAGCTTCCCCTCGGCGGAGGGGACGGCTTTCCGCCGCTCCTTCCCGTACCGGTCGGGGATATAGGCGTTGTAGATAGTCCCCTCCCGCACAGCCGAGCGGAGAAAGCTGCGAAGCTTGAAGCCCGCCGCGTCCGAATCGGTCAGGATCACGATCCCCCGCTCGACCGCCAGCCGCCGGATCAGGGCTAAGGTCTCGCGGTCATGATAAATCCGAAAGCCGTTGACCGGCAGAATCAGCGTGTCAAATAGGGCGGACAAACGAATCTGATCGTACTTTCCCTCCACGATCACCGCCTGGGTGAGCCTTATCATCGCTTTTGCCGCATGACGGCGGCAATCTCGACCAGCAGTCGCTGGAGGATCACGGTTTTCTCGCCGCCCGATTTCAGTCCGGCGTCCGCGTCGGAAAGGAGGGAGAGGATCTGGCGCAGTGCGTCTGTATCATACGCCGCCGCTTGCCCGTAGGCGCGGCGAATGGCAAACTCTCGCCCCTTATAGCCGAATGCGGCTGCCAGCTCCCCGTAACCGACCCCGTCGATCTGCCCGCATTTGGCGCGGTAGAGGTCGAGAAAGGTTGCGGAAATAGCGCCGAACAAAAGCTCCGGCTTATCCCGATAGGGCTTGTCTGCCAGCAGATCGGTCAGGATACGAAGCGCCGCATCGGTCTCACCCGCCAGCAGCTTTTTGGCAATGTCAAAGGAGGACGCTTCCACGCTCGGGATCACCATCTCGTCCACCAGCGCGGCGGTGATCCTGCCGCCCTCGCCCGCCGCCGCGATCAGCTTTTCCATTTCGGGCTGCAGCTCGGCAAGGGCGGTGCCGCGTCCGGCAAGCAGTGCGTCGCAGGCGTCGTCCTCCATGGTGACGCCCGCCGCCGCCGCTTTCTTTTTGAACATACGGTGCAGCTCGCTTCGGCTTTTGGGCTGTAAGTCAAGCAGTACGCCCGCCTTCTCCGCCAGCCGGCAGAGCTTGTCGGTCTTGCGTCCCCGCCGTCCGGCTTCGGGGATATTTAGGATCGCCACCGTGGTCGGCGGCAACTCGGCAAGGGTGTCATAAAGCAGGGTAAACTGCGTCTCGCTCACTTTATCGGGCAAAAAGTACCGCAAAACCACCAGCCGGTGCTCCGCCATCAGCGGTAGGGTACCCATTGCCTCGGCGGCATCGTCCGCCTCGGTTTTGCTCATATCGAACCGGTGGAGATTCAGCGGGTTTTCCCCGTCCGGAAAAACCGTTTGGGCGATCCGCTTTTCATATCCGTCCCGCAGATATTCCTCCGGTCCGGTCAGCAGATAGAACGGGGCAAGCTCCCCTTTTTTGAGGGAGCGTTGCAGCTCCTGCTCGGTATAAACCGGCACCGTGATCCCCCCTTCTTAATCCTCCAGCGTAAACACGGCGGGTTTGCCGTTTGTCGTAGCCATTCCGCAAGTACCTTTCATTATATCACACCTTACCCGCTCCTGACCAGCGGTAACCGGTATTTTTCTCAAATAAATTTGCAGATCGTGCTCTTTTCGCTCTGCGGGCGGCTCGCCAAGGCAGATACGCCCCTGCGGCAGCGTGAGCACACAGCCGCCGGAGGTCCATGTCACCTCGTACCCGTCGGCGTCAAGCGCCGTGTCCGGCAGAAGAAGGTATCGGGCTTGATTTGCAACGGGCGGCAGCCCCTGCTCGGGTGTGAGCAGGCAGAGAAGCTCCACATCGTCCTCTTTTGCCGCCAGCCATTCGGCGGCGTCCCAGCCGATGCTGTCCGGCGTTCCGGCGATCAGCAGAAAAAGGGTGTCCGCCGTCTCCACCGCCACATATTTCTCGTCCGAGCGGGAGAACACCGTCACGGTCGTTTTCCCCTGTCGGCTCGGCGCGGTGAGGAATCCGGCAGCCAGCAGCACCGCCGCGCCCACGCCGGCATACAGCCGCCTGCGGGGTATCCGAACGAGGAAGGTCAGCGCGATCCAAAGTAGCGCCGTCAGCAGGGTCAGGCGGACGCCGACGGAGGACATCTTCACCGTCAGTTTGGGGAAGCGATCCAGCAGATCGAGCAGTCGCAGGGAGGCGTCCCCGCAAAACGAGCAGACCCGTCCGCAGAGGACGCCGACCAGATCCTGCGGGAGGAAGCCGAAGCAGGCGGTCAAAAAGCCGAAGGTCATGGTCAAAGAGAACAGCGGAATGAAAACAAGGGAGACAATCGGACCGATCAGGGAGATCTCGTCAAACGCCGCCGCCGCGACCGGCAGCGAGGCAAGCCATGCCGAGACGGAAACGCAGCCCGCCCTGGTGAGCGCACGCAGCCACTTTTTGCGGAAGCGGAACACCGAAAGGAGATACCGCGTCATCGGCGGGGAGAAGCGGAGAATGCCGTAGGTGACCGATACCGAGCAGAGAAAGCCGGCGTGCCACACCAGATAGGGCTGTGTCAGGCAGAGCAGGATCACCGCGAAGCCGAGGCTCTCCCGCCCGTCCGCCCGCCGACGGCAAAATGCGGCGGCAGTACCAAACAGCATCATGACAATGGCGCGGCGCATCGAGACCTGTGCGCCGGTCATGACGAGGAACAAAAAGCTCGCCGTTGCGGTCAGCGCAAGCTGCGCTTTGCGCGGGAGGGGCAGCATACGGCAGATACCGGCGACCAGCGCGGTCACAAGGGACAGATGCAGTCCCGACAGCGCCAGCAGATGCAAAAGACCGGTTCTCCGAAAGGCGCGGGTCACCTCATCGGGCAGCCCGCTTCGCTCGCCCAGCAGCATACTGTTCATCAGCTGTTCGGCGCCGGTGCTGAGCTTTTCGGAAAACACGGTTTGTATCCGTTCCCGCAGCAGGCTGAATCCGCTGCCGCCTGAGAGGGTCTCGATCTCGTTCAGCGAGCCGTTTAAAAAGGCGTGGAATGCCGCCGTGTAGGAAAAGCCCGCCTCGACCGATTTGTGCGGCGTGAGAGTGGTGGAAATGCGGCTTCCGGTCGGGAGCCGCTCCCCGCTGTAATAGCCGGTGATATGCAAAAAGGGCGGGACGGCGACCGTCTCGCCCTGCGGCGTGTGTATATCGTTAATCCGCAGCAGGCAAACATATCCGTAATCGGTCCGGCTGCCACTTTCCACCACGGCGGTGACCCGAACCGTCTGCTCCGCCAGCGCCTCGGCAGGGGCGCGGACGAACGACTGATAGCCCGCCAAAAAGAGCAGCACCGCGGCGGTAAAAAGAAAAGCGGCACGGCACAGCCGTCCCCGCTTCCTGCAAAACAGCCACAGGAAAAAGCAGAGGACAAAAAGCAGTACCGCTCCGCCTAACAGGTATATGGGTGGGAAAAGGCAGCCGATCATCAGGGTGAACAAAACGATCATACCGCCGCCCGACAGGTATCTGTGTCTCACTGTTTGCCGCCGATCTGAAGCCGCACCAGAGCCCGTTTCAGCTTGACCTCCGCCCGATCCATCTCCATGCGGTTGGCGGCGGCGTTCAGCGATGCTTCCGCCCGCTCCTTGGCACGCTCGGCGCGCGCGAGGTCGATCTCATCTGCCCATTCGCAGGAGTGCGCCAGCACCGTGACCGATTCTCGATCCGCCTGTACGATCCCGTGCGCGACGGCGGCTTCCTTCCGTGCGCCGTCCGGCAGAATGACCGTCAGCGGTCCGATCCCCAGCGCCGCGACATAGGGGATATGCCCGTGCATCAGCCCCACGTCTCCCTCGGTGGTGCGAACCACAAGCTGACGGGCTTCTCCCTCAAAGAGGGTGTCGTCCGCCGTGACGATGCTCACACGGATATTTGCCATTGTCCGCACCTCCTTTTGTGTTTATTATGGCATAAGAAGGGAAGAAAGTCAAGAGAACCGTCTTAGGCTTCCTCGGTTTCCAGGGCGGCTTCCGCCTCCTGCTGGAGCTGTTCGTCGTAGGAGAGGATCGGCTTTTCCCGCTTCCCCTTGATCCTGCGATTCACATAGTTCTTGGTGATCTTCGCCACCAGCGGAGAGAGCACCACCACACCGATCAGGTTCGGCACCATCATCAGCCCGTTGAAGGTGTCGGAGATATCCCATGCCAGCGAGGAGGTCAGCACCGCGCCCGACATGATCATCAGCACAAAGATCACCTTGTAGACCGGCACCGCCTTCTCACCAAAGAGGTATTCGATCGCCTTGGTGCCGTACTGCGACCAGCCCAGCACGGTGGTGAAGGCAAAGAGCAGAATGGCAAGCGCGACCAAAATTCTGCCCGCGATGCCGAACACATTGAAGAAAGCGTCGGAGACCAGCGTAGCGTCGTTCGCGCCCGCAACCGGCAGACCGGTTTCCAGATCAATATAGCCGGAGGAAAGGGTCACGATCGCGGTGATGGTGCAGACCACGATGGTATCGAAGAACACCTCAAAGATGCCCCACATACCCTGCACGACCGGCTCCTTGACATTGGACGCCGAGTGCACCATGACCGAGGAGCCAAGCCCTGCTTCGTTGGAGAACACGCCCCGCTTGCAGCCCTGGGTGATGACCTGGCTGATCGCCACACCGGCGGCGCCGCCCATCACCGGTTTTACGCCGAAGGCAAATTTGAAGATCGCCGCGAACATCGCACCGACACTGCCAATGTGCATGAAGAACACGATCAGCGCGCAGACGATATAGGCAATCGCCATGAACGGTACGATCCGCTCCGCCACCGCCGCAATCCGCTGCAATCCGCCGATGATGATGAGCCCCGCTAAAATCATCAGCACCACGCCGATCAAAATGCTGGAGATCGGGATCCCGCCGATCTCACCGAAGGGGTCCTGCTGCAAAAATGCCGACTGGACGTTCAGCACGATCTTGTTGACCTGCGCCATATTGCCGATTCCGAAGGAGGCAAGCAGGGTGAAGATCGAAAAGAACACCGCCAGCACCGCGCCGAGATGCTTGCAGTGCTTTTTGCTGCCCAGACCGTCCTTTAAGTAGTACATCGCGCCGCCCGACCATTCGCCCTTGTGGTTCTTGCGGCGGTAGTAGATGCCAAGCACGTTCTCGGAGAAGTTGGTCATCATGCCGAGGAACGCCGCGATCCACATCCAGAATACGGCGCCGGGACCGCCGATCACGATCGCAGCCGGTACGCCCGCGATATTGCCGGTGCCGATGGTCGCCGCCAGCGCGGTGCAGAGCGCCTGAAACTGCGAAATGCTCTTTTTGTCCGTTTTCCTGGTCGCCGTGCCGTTTTTTCGGAACACACCGCCGATGGTGTGCTTCCACCAGTGACCGAGGTGCGAAACCTGAAAGAATTTGGTGCAGCAGGTCATCAGAATACCCGCGCCGATCAATAAAATCAGCCCCAGCCGCACCCACACAAAGTCGTTGACGGCGCCGTTTAGCTCCGCCAGCTTGCTGAAAAACCGTTCCATTATGCTCCTCCTAAAAATGTAAAAATAAAAGCAGACCGCGCACAAACGCGATCTGCAAAGGTTCACTTTGTCCTTTTGCCTGAGAGATCAGCGATGCTCGCTTTACACCTTCGGCACCCGAAAATCGGGCTTCTCCAAAGCTCCGCATAGGCGGAAATATGGTATAATATCCGTAGACGGATATGATACTTTTGATCGCCAACGCCTCGCCGTTTGCGCTGAAAGCGCTGCACGGCAACCGGCTTTTGATGGCAAATACCATTCACTGCGTTCATGGTATGATATCCACTTTGCGGATATGATACCATATTTTTGTCGATTTGACAAGAGAGTTCGTCAAAATTCCGCCATCTTTACTCTATGCGGGAGGAAAGACGGATATGAATCTTGACAATTTGTGGCAGTATGCTATAATAATACAAATTGAATCAGTCAGGGGTGCCGGCAACGGCTGAGATGATACCCTCGAACTAATCCGGTAATGCGGACGAAGGAGACGAATCATGCACGAGATCGGTGCGCCCTATGTATGCTGCATGGGGCGTTTTCTTTTTGACTGCTTCGGTTTACCAAAAGAAAGGAGAAATAAAAATGAAAGCAAGCATTGCCATTCAGGTACTCCCGCAGATCGCGGGAGAAGGCGAGGTCGTTCGGGTGGTGGACGAGGTGATCGCCTACATCAGAAGCACCGGACTGCATTATTATGTCGGTCCGTTCGAGACCACCGTGGAGGGCGAGGACTACGACGAGCTGATGGAGATCGTGAAAAACTGCCAGAAGGTGGCGATCGACGCCGGCGCCGAGAGTGTGAGCGCCTATGTCAAGATTTGCTACCGTCCCGAGGGGAAGATCCTCACCATTGATGAAAAAGTATCAAAGCATCACCAATAAGCTGGCGCCGGTGCTGGCGCTGGCGTTTGTAGCGGGGCTGTGGTATCTCTGTTCCGATCGGGAGTGGATTCCTGCCTATATGCTCCCGTCACCGGTCGAGGTGGCAAAGGCGTTTGTCACCAATATGCCGGTCATGCTGGGGCAGGCGGTCTATACGCTTCAGGAGGCGTTTTACGGACTGGGGATCGGGGTGGTGCTGGCGTTTGGGGCGGCGTCGCTGATGGACGCTTTCCCGTTTCTGTACAAGGCGGTCTATCCGCTTTTGATCATCACCCAAACCGTTCCGACCATTGCCATTGCGCCGCTGCTGGTGCTTTGGTTGGGCTTCGGCATGGCGCCGAAGATCACGCTGGTGACCATCACCACCTTTTTCCCGATCACCGTCGGTCTGCTGGGAGGCTTTTCCTCCGCCGATCCCGATGCGATCCGGCTGATGCGCTCGATGGGAGCGGGAAAGCGGAAAATCTTCCGGTATGTCAAGCTGCCGAGCGCCGCGGGCTCGTTTTTTTCGGGACTGCGGATTTCCGCTTCCTATGCGATCGTGGGAGCGGTGATCTCGGAATGGCTGGGCGGCTTCCACGGGCTGGGGGTCTATATGACCCGCCTGCAAAAGGCGTATGCCTTTGACCGTATGTTTGCCGTGATCGTGTTTATTTCACTGATCAGTCTCCTTTTGATGGCGTTCGTGAGCCTGTTGCAGCGGCTGGCGATGCCGTGGGAGAAAAAAGAAAACAGGAGTGTGACCTATGAATAAGAAAAAAGCGGCTGCGTTTCTTTTGACCGCAGCGATGCTCTGCTCCCTCGCGGGGTGCGGGGAGCCGCAAAACGGCGGGAGCGAGGAACTCAAGAAGATAACGGTCTGCCTTGACTGGACGCCCAATACCAACCATACTGGTATGTTCGTGGCGCAGGCGCAGGGCTATTATCGGGAAGCGGGGCTGGACGTTACGCTGGTACAGCCGCCCCAGAACAGCGGTGCGGAGCAGGTCTGCGCGTCGGGGCAGGCGCAGTTTGCCATCGGCGCGCAGGATACGCTGGCGTCCTCCTTCGCTTCGGATACGCCGCTCCCCGTGACGGCGGTGGCGGCACTGATCCAGCATAACACCTCCGGCATCATGTCCGCCAGGGGACAGGGCATGGACCGACCCGCGGGACTGGCGGGACACACCTATCTCACATGGGATTCGCCGGTCGAGCTTGCCATGCTGGAGCGTCTGGTCAATCAGGACGGCGGAAACTGGGCGGACGTCAAGCTGGAGCCGAACCTTGTCACCGAGGAAGCGCAGGACGTGGCGCATAATCCCGACCATGCCATCTGGGTGTTCTACGGCTGGGGCGGCATCAACGCCGAGGTGAATGATATTGATGTAGACTTTTTCTATTTCAAGGATTTGGAAACGATCTTCGATTACTATACACCGGTGCTGATCGCCAATAACGATTTTCTGGCGAACGACCCCGAAACGGCGAAGGCGTTTTTGAAGGCGACTCGCCGCGGGTATGAGGACGCGATCGCATCGCCGGAGGCGGCGGCGCAGATGCTGATCGACGCGGACGATACCGGTGCGCTGACCGGCAGTGAGGAACTCGTGACCGCAAGCCAGAAGTGGTTGTCGGGACAGTATGTTGCCGATGCGGAGAAGTGGGGCTATATCGATCCCGCGCGGTGGGACGGCTTTTACCGCTGGCTTTATGAGGAAGAGCTGATCACAAAGGAGCTGCCGGACGGCACCGGCTTCTCCAACGACTATCTGGAGTAGACCGTGGAGCTTTTAAAAGCGCAGGGGATCGACAAAAGCTACGGCGAAAAGCAGGTGCTGGGCGGCGTTTCGCTTCTGCTGCGGGAGGGGGAGCTTGTCTGCCTGCTGGGTGTGAGCGGCTGCGGCAAGACCACCTTGTTCAATGTTTTGTCCGGACTGGAGAAGCCGGACAGCGGGCAGGTGTTTTTGAGCGGCAGAGAGATCACCGGACAGCCGGGGCAGGTGAGCTATATGCTCCAGAAGGATTTGTTGTTTCCCTACCGGAAGGTGATCGACAATGTCTGCCTGCCGCTGATCCTCGGCGGCATGAAAAAGAAGGAAGCGCGGCAGAAGGCGGAGCCGCTGTTTGAGACCTTCGGGCTTCAGGGTACGCAGGATAAGTATCCGGCGCAGCTTTCGGGCGGAATGCGGCAGCGGGCGGCGCTGCTGCGGACTTATCTTTCCTCCCATGGGGCTGCACTGCTGGACGAGCCGTTCTCGGCGCTGGACACCATCACCAAAGGCATGATCCACCGCTGGTATCTGGAGGTGATGGAGAAGATAAAGCTTTCGACCCTCTTTATCACCCATGATATTGACGAGGCGGTGCTCCTTTCCGACCGAATCTATATTCTGGCAGGGCGGCCCGCGGCGATCACCCATGAGATCGTGGTCGATACCCCACGCCCACGGGCGGAGGACTTCTCTCTGACCCAGGCGTTTCTCGATTATAAAAAACAGGTGATCTCCTGCCTGCATTTGTCGTAAATAAAAATCCACCCGCGCAGCGGGTGGATTTTTATTGCCAAAACCGTATCGGCAGTGTCTGAATCCCACCACCATATTAAGAAAAGAGCGGTTTGCCGCCACTCTACTGTCGGTTTAGGGAAAATCCACCGACAGTTGTGTAAATTCTACCAAACGGTTATGGTTTTTTGGCAAATCTTATGCTATCATAAAAAGGCGTGAAAGGAGTGGGGCTGATGAAAACACTGGGCATGAAGATCAGCAGCTACCGAAAGTTAAAGGGTATGACCCAGGAGGGACTGGCGGTGAGCATGAATGTGACGCCGCAGGCGGTATCAAAGTGGGAGAATGACTGGAGCATACCCGAACTGCCGCTTTTGATCGACTTGGCGGACCTGTTCGGCGTGACGCTGGACACGCTGGTGCGGGAGGACGACACGGTGCCGGTGGCACAGCTTCTGCCGGAGACGGAGCGAAAGCCGTCGGAGCAGACGGTGCTGCGGATCAGAGTGGAGACGGCAACCGGAGACAATATCCGGCTGAATCTGCCGCTTGCCATACTGAAAAGTGCAACGCCGCTTCTCGATATGGCGGGCATACAGATCGGAGATAAGATCGACTGGGAGAAGATCGTTGCGCTGGCGGAGCAGGGCGTGACCGGCACACTGGTGGAGGTGACTACCGGTGACGGTCATTATGTGGAGATCACGGTAGAATAGGGGATTTACTTCAACCGCTTGACAAATCAGCGGGGGGGGTAATATTAAAATATCGAATATCCCCAACCAATTCCGCATTTTTGACACTATATAAGAAAGAAGGGCTTTTGCCGCCGAGATAATTTTGCATGGTAGACTGTGAATCCCACCACCATGCTGCCGCATGGTCCCCCTCCCTTTGACAAGGGAGGTTTTGACAAAGACGGCAGCATGGTGGGTTGAAATGGGATAGGTGAAGTCTCCCGTCAGCCTGTTTTGTTAAAATTTTTATCAAAACTTGTATGGTCGCCAGTGCCTCCCTTGTCAAAGGGAGGGGGACCGCGAAGCGGTGGAGGGATTCAAAAAGCACAAGGCAAAATCCAAAACCACAATAAAAGGACGGTGCGACGCTCACCGTCATGAAGGAGGCAGTGATGCCAAAACAGAAAAAAGAAAAACCGCCGAAGCCGAAATACAATGTCTTTCAGAATATCGGCTTCATGCTAAAGCTCGCATGGACGGAAAAAGAGAAAAAGGTGCCGATCCTCTGTACCGTACAGGCGGTGCTGGGGGTAATCAGCGGACTTGTCGGGGTGTATCTGTCGCCTGCCATTCTGGCGCAGGTGGAACAGCACGCGCCCTTTTCCCGATTGATCGGGGTGATCTTGTTCTTTATTGGCATGACCATGCTCCTGAATGCGCTGACAAGCTATATCGGCAGCAATCAGATCTACGGGAAAATCACCCTCCGCACGATCCTGAACTATTTTGTCAGCCATAAAGCGACAACGACCTCCTACCCCAATCTGGGGGATAAGGAGTTCAACCGGCTCCATACGCGGGCAATGGTCGCGCTGCAGAGTAACAACGCGGCGGGAGAGGCAATTTGGGGTACGCTCCAGAATTTTTTGCAGAATATACTGGGCTTTGCGGTCTACCTGGCTCTGCTCTCCACCCTCCAGCCCTGGATCGCATTGGTGGTCGTTCTGACCGCGCTGGCGGGCTTTTCCGCCCATCGGTGGGCGAACGGCTACTCCTTCCGCCATCGGGACGAGGTGGCGGAGCATGAGCAGAAGATATGGTACATCAGCGATAAATCACGGGAGAGCGTTGCCGCCAAGGATATCCGCATCTTCGGATTGCGGGATTGGCTCGAAGAGCTGCTCGAAAAGACGATGCGCGCCTATATCGGGTTCCAGAAGCGGGTGGAGAATATGAACCTCCTTGCCAATCTTGCCGACGTGGTGCTGGTGTTCCTCCGCAACGGGATCGTTTACATCTTTTTATTCCACGCGGTGATCCATGACGGTATGACCGCGTCCGCATTCCTGCTTTATTTTTCGGTGATGGGGAACTTTGCGGGACGGGTCAACGGTATTTTCAATACCATCAATAACCTGCGGCAGCAGAGCCTTGACCTCTCCACCATGCGGGAATATCTCGATTATCCCGAACCGTTTTTGCTTGAGGAGGGAAAGCCCCTTTCACCCGATCCGGCGGCAGAGTACGAACTGCGGCTTCGGGACGTTTCGTTCCGGTATCCCGAAGCGGAGGAGGACACCCTGTCCCATATCGATCTCACCATTCGTTCCGGCGAGAAGCTGGCGGTGGTGGGACTAAACGGCGCAGGAAAAACCACACTGGTAAAACTGCTCTGCGGCTTTTACGACCCCACCGAGGGTCAGGTGCTGTTAAACGGGGAGGATATCCGGCAGTATAACCGGCAGGATTATTACGGGCTGTTCGCCGCCGTGTTCCAGAGCTTTTCTCTCCTTGCCGATACCGTAGCGACCAATGTCACCCAGCTGGAAACGGGGTATGACGAAAGCCGAATGAAAGAATGTGTCGCCGAAGCGGGACTGGACGAAAAGATAAACACGTTTCCCGACCGGTATGATACTCTGCTGGACCGGTCGGTCTATCCCGAAGCGGTGATGCTCTCGGGCGGCGAAACCCAGCGGCTGATGCTGGCGCGCGCCCTTTATAAAAACGCGCCGGTGCTGATTTTAGACGAGCCGACCGCCGCTCTTGACCCGATTGCCGAGGCGGATATGTACCAAAAATACGATGAGATGACTGCCGGACGCACGGCGATCTATATCTCCCACCGGCTGGCTTCCACCCGTTTCTGCGACCGTATCCTGCTGCTGGAAAATCATAGGATCGCGGAGGAAGGCACCCACGCCGAGCTGCTGAAAAAGGGCGGCAGCTATGCCAGGCTGTTCGAGGTGCAAAGCAAATATTATCGGGAAGGGGGCGCGGAAGATGGCGAAGGTTAAAAAGCAAAAGGATATGGAAAATCCAAGCTGGCGGGAAGCGTTTTCCCTCAACCTGCGGGGTGTGCGGCTCCTTTGCAGCCGCTATCCCGGCATGATGGCGTCCACCCTGATCCAGTCCACCTGGAGCGCCTTGAACCCCTATCTGGAAATCTGGCTGTCGGCACAGCTGGTCAGTGAGATCGCGGGGAACCGCGATCCGGCGCGGATCAAGATGTGGATCTGGCTGGTCCTTATTTCCGCCGCCGCCGTTTTCCTGATCTCCTCCCTGCTGATACGGTGGAAAAACGCCGTCACCGCCGGACAGTATTTCAAGGTACAGCGCATTTTCGATGAAAAGATGATGCGGCTGGACTTTCCCGCGATGGACAACGCCGACACCCATGAGCTGCTCGCCCGCATCGAGCAGCACCAAAATTCGGGCGGCTGGGGACTTTATCATGTCATCAATAATTTTGAGGTGATCTACCGCAGCGCGCTTTCGATTTTGGGCGGTATCACGCTGACGATCACCCTCTTTACCTCTCATGTGACCGATACTTCCATGGCTTTTCTCAACAATCCCCTTTTCCTGGTCGCGGTGATCGCCGTCATGCTGGGGACCATCTACCTGTCCCCCGCGCTTGCCACCAGAGGCGGCAATTACTTCTCGCGTCATGCCAACGACCATCTGCTCGGCAACCGCCTCTGGAACTTTTACCGCAATCTTGGGGATCGTGAGCGTGCGGAGGACGTTCGCATCTACCGGCAGGACCGGATCGGGAAGACGTACTATTACGATAAAACCGATACCTTTTCTTCTAAGGGCATCTTTGCAAAGTTCGCTCGCGGTCCGATGGGATTTTTCTATGCGACGTCCGAGATCGTGTCGGTGGTCTTTACCGGCTTTGTCTATCTCTTTGTCTGCCTCAAAGCGTGGGCAGGCGCGTTCGGCGTGGGCGCGGTCACCCAGTATATCGGCGCGATCACCAGAGTGTCGGGGCATCTGTCCTCCATCATTCGCACCTGCGGGAACGCCAGAAACAACGCCGCGTTTCTCCGGTTGGCGTTCCGGTTCCTCGATCTTCCCGATGTGATGCAGACCGGAAACCTTCCCGCGCCCGAAGCGGAGCAGTCCATCGAGTTGAAAGACGTCTCCTTCCGCTATCCGGGCAGCGATACCTATGCGCTCAAACATGTCAGCATGGTGATCCGCCCCGGTGAGCGGCTGGCGGTGGTAGGGCAAAACGGCAGCGGTAAAACCACCCTCATCAAGCTGCTCTGTCGGCTCTATGATCCCACCGAGGGAGAGATTCTCCTAAACGGGAAGAATATCCGCGAGTATGATTATACCGCGTATCTCTCCATCTTCTCGGTGGTGTTTCAGGACTTCCAGATGTTCGCGCTGCCAATCGGTCAGAATGTGGCGGGCAAGGCGGCATATGATCGGACGCGGGCGGAGGAGTGCCTGCGGCAGGCAGGCTTTGGCGACCGGCTCTCCGAGCTGGAAGCAGGGTGCGACACCTATATTTCAAAGGAACTGAACAAAAAAGGGGTGGACATCTCAGGCGGCGAGGCGCAGAAAATCGCCCTTGCCCGCGCCCTTTATCGGGATACGCCCTTTATCATCTTGGACGAACCGACCGCCGCCCTCGACCCGATTGCGGAAGCGGAGGTCTACGAGCGGTTTGACGCGCTGGTGCAATCGAAAACGGCGGTGTATATCTCTCATCGGCTGTCCTCCTGCCGCTTTTGTGACGACATCGCGGTGTTCCATCAGGGGGAGCTGGTACAGCGCGGCGGTCATGAGGAACTGCTCGCCCAGAAAGACGGCAAGTATCGCGAACTCTGGAACGCCCAGGCGCAGTATTACAGCGACCCCGCGTAATAAAAATTGCCCTTATGGAAGGGCTTTGCCGTCACGATGATTTTGCATGGCAGACTGTGAATCCCACCACCATGCTGCCGCATGGTCCCCCTCCCTTTGACAAGGGAGGTTTTGACAAAGACGGCAGTTTTGTGGCGAGATTTAGCTTGGTGGGTTTTGCCAACAGATATTGGCTTTTGAAATAGAAAAAGGAAGGCTTTTATCAGCCTTCCTTTCTTCTAGTTTTCGGTAAAACCAAATGGGTCGCCAGTGCCTCCCTTGTCAAAGGGAGGGGGACCGCGCTAAAGCGCGGTGGAGGGATTCAAAACCGCAAATGAGAATTTTCCTCTTGACACGCCTGTCTTTGTG
>CANQKY010000029.1 GCA_947624575.1 uncultured Clostridia bacterium | reverse complement strand
CAAGAGGGGAAAATCTTTTTCTGAAAAAGACTTTCCCCTCTTGTGGGTCGTTACCGAGTTTTCTGCTTTCGCAAAGAGAAAGCGTCTGCTGTAAGCTTGCGGTTTACAGAAAGCCAGTGCTTTTGAATCCCTCCACCGCGCTTTGCGCGGTCCCCCTCCCTTTGACAAGGGAGGTTTTGACAAAGGCGCTGGCGTTAGCGTAATCCGGTTTGTCCCTCGAAGCGTGGCGATTATATCGCCACGCGCTTATTCCAGTACGGCGCCGGTTGCGCCGGAGGTGACCTGCTTTGCGTACCTTGCCAGATACCCGTGGGTGATCCGAGGTGCGCGGGGCTTCCATGCCGCACGGCGGCGTTCCAGTTCCTCGTCCGAGATCAGAACCTGAATCAGGTTCGCGGGAATATCGATCTCGATCTCGTCCCCTTCCTCGATCAGGGCGATATTGCCGCCTACCGCCGCTTCGGGCGATACATGACCGATCGCCGCGCCGCGGGTCGCGCCCGAAAACCGTCCGTCGGTGATCAGCGCCACCGAGCCGCCCAGCCCGCTTCCCATGATCGCGGAGGTCGGGTTGAGCATCTCCCGCATACCGGGACCGCCCTTCGGTCCCTCATACCGAATGACCACCACCTCGCCGGGGTGGATATTCCCCTCATAGATCGCGTTCAGCGCGTCCTCCTCGCAGTCGAACACCCGTGCCGCACCCTTATGGTTCATCATCTCGGGCGCCACGGCGGAACGCTTGACCACACAGCCGTCCGGCGCGAGATTCCCCTTCAGCACGGCGATACCGCCGGTCTTGGAATAGGGATTGTCGATCGGGCGGATCACCTCGGTATCCAGTATCTCATGCCCCTCGATATTCTCCGCCACCGTTTTGCCGGTGCAGGTCATCAGCGAGGTATCCAGCAAGCCGAGCTTATTCAGCTCGTGCATGACCGCCGGGATTCCGCCCGCTTCGTGAAGCTGTTCGATATAATGATTTCCCGCCGGAGCCAGATGGCAGAGGTTCGGGGTCTGGTCCGAGATCGCGTTGGCACCCGCTAAATCAAGGGTGATGCCGCACTCATGGGCGATGGCAGGCAGGTGAAGCATACTGTTGGTGGAGCAGCCCAGTGCCATATCGACCGTTTCGGCATTCTTGAACGCCGCACGGGTCATGATGTCCCGCGGCTTTAAGTCCTTTTCCACCAGCCGCACGACCTGCATACCCGCTTCCTTTGCCAGCCGCAGCCGCTCGGAGTAAACCGCAGGGCAGGTGCCGTTTCCGGGCAGACCCATGCCCAGCACCTCGGTGAGGCAGTTCATGCTGTTGGCGGTGAACATACCGGAGCAGGAGCCGCAGGTCGGGCAGGTGTGCTCCTCATATTCCTTGAGCTCCGCGTCCCCGATCTCGCCGACGCGATACCGGCTGACCGCCTCCGACACATTCGAGTAGCTGACCATCTCCCCCTTGATATGCCCTGCCAGCATCGGGCCGCCGCTCACAAAAATACTGGGGATATTCAGCCGTGCCGCCGCCATCAGCAGACCCGGCACATTCTTGTCGCAGTTGGGCACCATCACCAGCCCGTCAAAGGGGTGTGCGGTCGCCATCGCCTCGGTCGAGTCGGCAATCAGCTCACGGGTGACCAGCGAGTATTTCATACCCTCATGACCCATGGCGATCCCGTCACAGACGGCGATCGCCGGAAAGACGATCGGCACGCCGCCCGCAAGCGCCACGCCCTGCTTGACCGCCTCCACGATCTTGTCGATATTCATATGTCCCGGCACGATCTCGTTCTGCGAGCTGACAATGCCGATCAGCGGTTTGCCGATCTCGGCATCGGTCAGCCCCAATGCCCGCAGCAGCGCACGCTGGGGCGCCGCGTTGATTCCTTTTGTAATTCTGTCGCTTCTCATGTTGACCGCTCCTTTCAGTTGTTGCTATGATACCATGAACGTAAGTGAATGGTATTTGCCGTCCAAAGCCGGTTGCCGTGCAGCGCAAAGCGCAAACGGCGAGGCGCTGGCAATCAAAATATAATATCCACCTTGCGGATATTATAGCACAATCCTCGTTCTCCCGCAAGCCTTTCGAAAGATCAAGACCCGACGGCTTTCGCACATCGGGTCGATCCTCTTGTTACTCGGCTTCCGAGGATACCGGCAGCTTTTTATGCTGACGGGGATTGTCACGGGTGGCTTCAATGGTGCCAAAGACAAATCCGTCCTCCCGCAGCCGGTCGATCACGGCGGGCAGCGCCTGCACGGTGGTGTCCTTCTGGGCGGTATCGTGCATCAGCACCACGCCGTCCGGCACGGCGTCACCCATGACCGATTCGATGATCTGCGAGGCGGTCGCCTTTTTGGAGTTGGCGTCGCCGGAGGACACATTCCAGTCATAGTAAACCAGCCCCAGCTCCTTCGCCTTCTCCATGATTCCCGTTTTGACCTCATCGGAGGAAACGGTGTTGGAGCTTCCGCCCGGGAAGCGGAAGTTTGTAATCGACTTGCCGGTGAGATCCCACAAAAAGTCGTACATTCTGAAGAAATCGCTGTAATAGGCGTCCACACTGGCATAGACCGTTTTATAGGAGTGGCTGTAGGTGTGGATCGCAAGCTCATGCCCTTCCTCGATGATCCGGCGGTAATACTGCTGCTGAGTGGGGTTGTCGTTCCAGATCACAAAGAAGGTGGCTTTCGCGTTTTTCTCCCGCAGGGTCTGCAAAATATCGGGGGTGAACACGCTGGGACCGTCGTCAAAGGTGAGATAGATTTTCTTCTCGCCCTCCGGCTGTGCGATCACCTGCTCCATACCGGCTGCCTTGCGCGCCGCAATCAGGTTTTTATAGTATTCGTAATCGGGCGTCGGCACTGCCTCAGGCGGGAGATAGGCGCCGGTATTGGAATCGGTTTGCAGCGGGTGCTGCACCAGCGCGGGATCGGGCTCCGGCTCCGGTTCCGGCTCGGCAGCCGAACTGACCGCTGTGGTCTGGGTCGGCAGCGCCGTCTCGTCACTTCGTTTGAAAAGCATAAAACCGGCAACCAGGATCAAAAAGCAAAGGAATACCACAAGCAGCGTAAACAGGATATAATAGGGCGGGGATTTTTTCTGTGTCATGATATCACCTGCATTTCAAAGATAGATGCCGCCCTTATGAGGACGGCGGACAAAGAAGCGGTTGCCCGCCACAAATAATGTCGGGAACCGTAAGAGAAAAATTCCTGTTTACGGTCTTGAATCCCTCCACCGCTTCGCGGTCCCCCTCCCTTTCACAAGGGAGGTCTTGACAAAGACAATTTTTTAGAGTAAATCTTTTTATTTGTCCCTTGAAGTGTGTCGACAATGTCGACACTGTCAGTATACCGCAACCCACATTCGATTGCAAGTGACAAAAGGTAACAAAATCAGCCACGGGCAGAGATCAGATAGCCGCCCTCCGCCATGGAGGACGCCTGCTCCCTTGCGACGATGATATGATCGACAAGCGGGATATGAACGGCGTCGAGCGCCTTTTGCACCTGTATGGTGATGGTGCAGTCCCCTCTGGAGGGGATCGTGATGCCGTGCGGGTGATTGTGCGCCAGCACGACCGATGCGGCGCGGTGCGCCAACGCGGCGGCTACGATCTGCCGTGTGTCGATCTGCACGCTGTCAAAATCCCCTTTGCTGAGCAGTTTACAGACGATCGGACGCCTTGCCTGATCGAGACAGAGCAAGAACACCACCTCCTCGGTGCGGCCGCAGAAATAGGGGATCATATACTCCTTGAGCGTCTGCGTATCGGAAAGCGTATGCTTGCCCTCACTCACGTCGAGCAGATACCGCCGTGCAATCTGCGGCAGAGCCGTGAGCAGGTCCGCGGTGTTAGCGGTCACACCCTCGATCCCAAGCAGTTCCTCATAGGGCGCTTCTAAAACCGCCGCGAAAGAGCCGAAATGCTCCATCAGCCGATGAGCAAGGTCGAGCGTGTCCCGCCGCGGAACCGAGTAAAACAGGATAAACTCCAGCAAATTGTGGGGCGCAAAGTGATCCAGTCCCTCGGCGCGAAACCGCTCCCGCACCCGATGGCGGTGACCCTCCCGCAAATTTTTCTCCATACTGCCCACACCCCCTTTTTGCTGAAAACTTTTCCACGGATATTTCCGCCGCCGCACAGCGACAATAATCAGGCAGCCGCACGAAGCGATCCTTTACTTTTCACAAAAAAACGTGTATAATAAAAGCAAGAAAAAAGTCGTATTTTGTCGAAAGGAGTGGCAAAATGGATCTAAAAGCCGCAGTTGCCGCCCTCTATCAAAATATCGCCGTGCCGGTTTTGTACTGTGATCTCCGGTGGATTTTACTCTATTGCAATCCGGCTGCAAAGAAACAGCTGCCGACGCTTCGGGAGGGGCTTTTGCTCCGCCCGCAGCTGCCGACGCTCGACTGGAAAAAGGTGTCGCGGGAGCTTTCTTCCGGCTATCTGGTGCGAACAACCCTGCTGTCGGGGCAGTACACCGCCGCCATATCGCAGACCGACGACGGCTATCTGCTTCAGCTGATGCCGACGGACACGCTGCCCGCGCTGCAGGGCGATCACTCCGCCACCGGTGTGATTGAGGGGCAGTACCGCTCCGCCCTTTCCGGCATTTTCCATATCAGCAGTATGCTCCGCTCCATGCTGGAGCAGGAGGAGCAGTATGAAAAAACAGCCTATCTGGATCATATCGACGCCGGCGCATACCGCGCGCTCCGGCTGACGCTGGCGCTGAGCGAATATGCACGCCTTTCGGCGCCGGATATCCGGCTGTCGGAACAGCCGGTGGAGATTGTATCCTTCCTCACCGATTTCTGCCAAACCGTGGAACGGCTTTTGCGCAACAGCAAGGGGGTGCGGTTTTCCTATTCGCTCCCACAGGAAAAGGCGGTCACCATGCTGGACGCCGAGCGATTTTCGATGATGCTGTTGGAGCTTGTCGATAACGCCTGCCGCTGCCGCATGGACGAAACCGAGATCACCCTCTCCCTCTTTTTGGAGGAGGACAGCTACACTATCACTCTTTCCGACACCGGACGGGGCATGGAGAGCGACCGGATCCCCGATGCGATGCTCCCCTTTGTGTCACAGGAGGAGCACGGCGAACGAGCCGGTCTGGGACTCTTTCTGGCAAGCCGGATCGCGGGGCTTCATCGGGGGAGCCTGATGATCTCCTCCGCGCCCTGTCAGGGGACCCGCGTTTCGCTGCGGTTCCCGCTCTGCCCGCCCGAAGGTGGGAGCTATACGCTGTCCGCACCGGCGGAAAACGACATCACCGACCGGTTTTCGCTTCCTTATCTCTATCTGTCGGAATACCGGCTGGTAAGGTAGTGATTCAGCTTCGGCTGGTGGTACCCTTCCGCACCACCCGCAGCGAGACGTTCAGCACCACGCCGATACACAGATACACCATGATGACCGAGCTTCCGCCCGAGCTCAAAAGCGGCAGGGTGACCCCGATGACCGGCATAACGCAAAGCACCATGCCGATGTTGATGACGATCTGGATAAACAGCGCCGCGAACACCCCGATGCAGAGATAGCAGCCCAGCGGGTCTTTGGCGTTTTTGGCGATCCACAGCGTTTTGAGCAGGATCGCCGCCAGCAGCGCCACGGTGACGGCACAGCCCACGAAGCCCGCCGTCTGCCCGATATAGGAAAAGATGAAATCGTTATACATTTCGGGTACATAGACTAATTGCTCGTCCGGAAACAGTCCCTTTCCGAACAGCTGTCCCGAAGCGAGTGCCAGCCGCCCCTGCATCTGCTGGTAGCCCCTGCCGAGCGGGTCCCGCTCGGGCGAGAACGCGATCAAGATGCGCTCCCGATGGAAGTCCTGCAAGACAAAAAACCAGCCGATCAGACCGAGCGGTATGGCGGCGCAAAGCCCGCCGATGATGTAGCGAAACGAAAGTCCGGCGGCAAAGAGCATGATGATAAAAATGCCGAAGAACACCACCGCGCTGCCGAAGTCCCCCTGCAGCGCGACCAGACCGGTCGGCAAAGCGGCGTGACAGAGCAGAAGCAGAATGTTTTTCGGACGGTTGAGATCGTCCCGCTCCCGCAGGTAAGCAAGGTGCACCGCCAGCGTGAAGATGAACGAAAGCTTCAAAAGCTCGGACGGCTGGAAGGTCACCGAGCCGACGCCAAGCCACGCGCGGTCGTCCGCGCCCTCCCTGGCGATGCCGAGCGGCGTGAAGGTGAGCAGGGTCAGCACCACCGTGACCGGCAGATGGATTTTCCAGAGGTCGGCGATGGTGTGATAGTCGATCCGAGAAAGGATAAGCGCCGCGATGATCCCGATGCCGGTCGCGATACACTGGGTATAAACGGTGCGGATCGACTGCAATTCGCCGCCGGCATAGATCGAATAGAGCAGCACCAGTCCGATCAAAGAGGTCACAATACAAAGCAGCAGCAAAACGCGATCCATACGCTTGCGGTATGTGGTCGCTTTTTCTTTCCGCGCTTTCATGTCCTCACCCCGTTTCACGCCACCCATTATAACATGATTCGACCCGTTTTTCAATCTCCTTTTTCACACTTCCCGCTTTCTCGCCCGCCGGACGCGCTTTGGCGGGAAAGCCCTTGTCAAAGGCGGAATTTTATGGTATACTGTTTTTGTCTGTCGCTTTATTGCGGTAATACGGCACCATGACAGAAAGGCGGTTTGTCCATGTCGCTGCAAGATGTCTTGAATGTTACAAAAATTCTGCTCCAATATCTGCTGCCTACCCTGAAAATATTCGGTCTTACCCTTTTGTTCTCGATCCCCCTCGGCATGGTGGTGGCGGTGCTGCGGCGGATTCGCTTCTGGCTGGTGGCAAAGCCGGTCGGGTTTTATATCCTCATCATGCGCGGTACGCCGCTGATGCTCCAGATCATCACGGTTTATTACGCGATCCCGATGCTCTCCCAAAACTCCTTCCCGTTTCTGGAGCATCTGCTGTCCTTTGTGGACACCCGCTCGAACTCCTATCAGTTCAACGCCCTGTTGGTGGCGTTTGTCCTAAACTACGCCGCCTATTTTGCCGAAATCTTCCGCGGCGGGATTGAATCGATCCCACAGGGACAGTATGAGGCGGCGTTCTCCCTCGGCATGACCAAAATGCAGACCTTTTTCCGAATCATTCTGCCTCAGGTGGTAAAAAGAATCCTGCCCGCTTCGGCAAACGAGGTCATCACGCTGGTGAAGGACACCTCTCTTGCCTCGGTGATCGCCTATGCCGAGATTTTCCGCAAGGCAAGGGAACAGATGGTGACATACAGCTCTCTGGCGCCGCTGTTCATCGCCGGTGTGTTTTACTTCGTTCTCAACGCGGTGCTGACCGTTTTGTTCTCCGCCGCCGAGAAGAAGCTCGATTACTATCAGTAAGGAGGGATCGTCATGGCAATGCTTACGGTTTCGCACCTGTCCAAAGCCTTCGGGGAGAATCCGGTGCTGGAGGACATCTCCTTCACCGTCGATCAGGGCGAGGTGATTGCGGTGATCGGTCCGTCCGGCAGTGGGAAATCCACCCTGCTGCGGTGTATCAATCAGCTGGAAACCGCCGACGGCGGCGAGATCACCGTCTGCGAGCTGCCCCTTGTCCGCACCGAAAACGGCAAAGCCGTCTACCCGGATAAGCAGACCCTGCGGGAGATCAGGCTGAAAATCGGACTGGTGTTCCAGAATTTCCACCTGTTCCCCCATATGTCGGTGATGCAAAACATCATCGAAGCGCCGCTGCGGGTGCTCAAACAAAGCAGGGAGGAGGCGGTCGCGACCGCCACCGAGCTGCTGCGGAAAATGGATCTAAGCGAAAAGGCGGACGCCTATCCCTGTGAGCTGTCCGGCGGACAGCAGCAACGGGTGTCGATCGCCAGAGCATTGGCGCTCAAGCCCGAAATCCTGTTTTTTGACGAGCCGACCTCCGCCCTCGATCCCGAGCTGACCGGCGAGATTCTGAAGGTCATTCGGGAGCTGGCAAAGGAGAAGATGACCATGGTGATCGTCACCCACGAAATGGCGTTTGCCCGCGAGGTGGCGGATCGCGTGATCTTTATGGACGGCGGCGTAATCGTCGAGCAGGGCACGCCCGAGCAGGTGTTCGGCAACACCCAAAGCGAGCGGACGCGCCAATTCCTGCGGCGGTATCACTCCGAATGAACACCCTGCAAATCGGCAATGTGACGATTGAGAAAACGGCGGCGCTCGCACCGATGGCGTCAGTGACCGACCACGCCTACCGCGTCGGGTGCAAGCGGTTCGGCGCCGCCTATCTGGTGGGCGAAATGGTCAGCGCCAAGGGGATTACATTCGGGGACAAAAAAAGCGCCGCACTTCTCACCGTCACGCCGGAGGAAACGCCGATGGCGGTCCAGCTCTTCGGGACCGAGCCGCTTGTGATCGCCAAGGCGGCGGAAGCGGCGGCAAAATTTTCGCCCCAGATCATCGACCTCAATATGGGCTGTCCGGTGCCGAAGGTCGCGGGCAACGGCTCGGGCGCGGCACTGATGCGCACACCGCAGCTTGCCGAAGAACTGGTGCGGGCGGCGGTGGACGCGGTGGATATTCCGATCACGGTCAAGATCAGAAAGGGCTGGGACGCTCAGTCGGTCAATGCCGTGGAGTTTGCAAAGCGAATGGAAAACGCCGGCGCCGCCGCGATCACGGTGCATGGGCGCACCCGCGCCCAGATGTACGCGCCAAAAGCGGACTGGGATATTATCCGGCAGGTCAAGGAAGCGGTTCAAATTCCGGTCATCGGGAACGGCGACGTGGACTCCCCCCAAGCGGCTGCCGCCATGTATGAGCAGACCGGCTGTGATCTGGTGATGATCGGCAGAGGGAGCTACGGCAGACCGTGGCTGTTTTTGCAGGTGGCTGCCTATCTCAAGGACGGCACCCTCCTTCCCGACCCGCCCGCCGAGGAGCGCATGGCGTGTATGCTGCGGCATATCCGTATCCTCTGCGACGACAAGGGGGAGACGGTCGGTATGCGGGAGGCAAGGCGGCACGCCGCCTGGTATTTTAAGGGAGAACGGGGTGCGGCGGCACTGCGAAACCGGTGCGCCGCCCTCACCGCCTACGCCGAGCTGCAAAGGCTGGCGGAGGATTTTCTGCGGCAGCAGGGCTGACCTATCATCAAAGGAGGAGACAGGATATGGCAGAGACTTTCAGAAGCGTTGTGGAAACCTCGCTCGGTTACAGTCTGGCGGGCGTATCGGACAGTGTGGTATTTTTCATGGGGATCGTTTTGATCGCCCTGCTCGTTGTTTCGGTGTTCGCTCTGCTCGTCCAGATCATTCTGGGCATTCGGTATCACAAGTACAACCGCAAGACAAACAGCGTGGACCTCTCCGGCTGTGAGATCGCACGGCGGCTGCTGGATCAGCACGGACTGCAAAAGATCGCGATCAAAACAAGCGGCTCGATGCTGTTCGGCAACAGCTACAGCCACTATTTCAAAAAGATTCGGCTGAGAAGAAAAACATGGAAAAAGCACTCGGTCGCTTCCCTTGCGATGGCGTCGCAGAAATCCTGTCTGGCGATCCTGGATCAGGAGAACGATCCAGATATGAAGACGCGGGTCAGGCTGACGCCCTTGATCTACTTCGGACCGCTGGCATTCGTGCCGCTGGTCGTGATCGGCGTGCTGATCGATGTGATTATTCTCCAAAGCCAGAACGCCGTCTGCACCATCTCGCTGACCGCCGTGGGACTGCTTTTCTACCTGATCTCGTTTATCCTGTCGATCAAGGTGCTGAAAACCGAGGTCAAGGCGCAGAACAAAGCCTATGAGCTGCTGCAGCATAACGGCATGGCGACCGAGCAGGAGCTTACTATGCTGAAAAAGCTGTTTCGGCTTTATAACATACAGTATGTCAACGATATGATCGTCGCACTGCTGGAGCTTGTCTATCGGGTTTTGCAGATCGTGGCATATGCTCAAAGCAACAGCACCCCGTCGTCCAACGACTAAATGTTTCGAGGGACAAACAAAATCACTGCGGCGGTACATGCCCGCCTTCGTGACAGATTATAAATTTTTCCGTTACAGATTGCTTTTTCGATAGACTGAAACCGGCGTACCGAGATTCGGTGCGCCGGTTTTTGACCGATGAGGGCAATCCGTCATAATTTTTGCCGCGCCGCACAGACTAACGGTGAGGTGAAAGAAATGGAATCGGTTTGGACCAAAACGGCAAAGCGCCCCGATTTTGAATCGCTCGACCAGGACATCACGACCGATGTGCTGGTGATCGGCGGCGGCATGACGGGAATTTTGTGCGGGTATCTGCTCAAAGAAGCGGGCGTTTCCTGCGTGATTGTCGAGGCGGACAAAATATGCAGCGGAACAACCGGCAACACCACCGGCAAGCTCACCGTACAGCACGGGCTTATCTATCACAAGCTGATCCGCAGCTTCGGCGTCGAGGCGGCAAAACGCTATCTGGACGCCAATCGGGAGGCGCTCGCAAAATATCAAAGTCTCTGCCGGAGCATCGACTGCGATTTTGAAAAGCGGGACTCCTATGTTTACGCCCTGCATGACCGGCAGAAGCTCGAAAAGGAGCTGAAAGCACTCGAACGCATCGGCTGTCGCGCGAGCTTTGTCGAGGACCTGCCGCTCCCCTTTCCGGTCGCCGGTGCGGTGAAGATCGCACAGCAGGCAGAGTTCCACCCGCTGAAATTCGCATTTGCCGCCGCACGGGAGCTTTCTATCTACGAAAACACCATGGTGACCGAGCTCTGTCCAAACGGTGCGCGCACGAAGGAGCATCAGATCACGGCAAAAACGGTGATCGTTGCGACCCATTTCCCCTTTGTCAACACACACGGCAGCTATTTTCTCAAGCTGTATCAGCACCGATCCTATCTGATCGGGCTTGAAAACGGTCCCGATTTGAACGGCATGTATGTGGACGAGGACCAAAAGGGGTATACCTTTCGGAATTACGGCGATCTGCTTCTGGTGGGCGGCGGCGGACACCGTACCGGCAAAAAGGGCGGCGGTCCGCAGGTACCGGAGACGCTTGCGGCACGCTGTTACCCCGATGCAAAGATCGTCTATCGGTGGGCGGCGCAGGACTGTATGCCGCTGGACGATCTGCCGTACATCGGCAGATACTCCGCCATGACGCCCGATCTGTATGTGGCGACCGGCTTTCGGAAATGGGGCATGACCGGCGCGATGACCGCCGCCATGCTGCTGACCGATCTGATCCTCGATCGGGAAAGCCCCTATGTCGGGCTGTTTTCGCCCTCCCGCTCCATTCTGCGGCGGCAGCTTGCCGTCAATGCACTGGAATCGGCGGTGAACCTGGCAACGCCCACTCTCCCCCGCTGTCCGCATATGGGCTGTGCGCTGAAATACAATCCCGCCGAGGAAACATGGGACTGCCCCTGCCACGGCTCCCGTTTCACAAAGGACGGCAGGCTGATCGACAACCCCGCCCTGCATGATATGAAAACCCCCGCTCAATGAGCGGTTTTTTGGTTCGCACTTATATCAAGTGCCGATAGCGGGCTTCCTTGCCCGAAACCTTTTTTGGTACGCACTTGTGGCTTGGTGAAATAGCAGATTTTTCTGCCCGAACCCAAGTGCAGTGCGAATAGGAAGCCGTATTGACAGCCGATTGGGTGAGCGCCAATATTAGGTTTTCGCCCGAGACAGGCTAAGTGCTTTTTGAATCCCACCACCATGCGGTCGCTGCAAGTGCGTACCAAAAACCGCTCTGCTTGAATAAGCAGGGCGGTTTTTCGGTTATCCTTCGTAATACCGCAGGGAGGCGATCACCTTGCCGAGGATCGCCACGTCCTCCGAGGCGTAAAACGGCTCCATATGGTCATTTTCGGGAACCAGCCGAAGCCGGTTTTTCTCATGATAGATTGTTTTCACGGTCGCCTCGTCCCCGATCAGGGCAACGCCGATCTCACCGTCGCTGACATCGGGCATACGGCGGACGATCACCACATCGCCGTCGAGGATACCGGCGTTTACCATGCTTTCGCCCCGCACCCGCAGTGCAAACAGGTCCTCCCCGCTGCCCCGCAGACCCGAAAAGGTGACATACCCCTCAATCGACTCGATCGCGGTGATCGGCGTTCCCGCCGCCACCCTGCCGACGATCGGCACCTGCGCCTGTCCCCCTGCGGGCAGGCGCACCGTGCGGTTGCTCCCGCTGTCCTTTTCAATATAGCCCTCCGCCGCGAGCTGGTTGAGGTGCCGGTGGACGGTGGAGGTGGATTTGATCCGGCACGCCGCCGCGATCTCCCGCACCGTGGGCGGAATATCCCCGTTTCTGCTTTGCAGATACCGGTAAATTCTTTCAGACAGTGGATTCATAGGCTCCTCCGGTGTCAAAACATTTGTTCTTGTTTTTACTATATCACACTTTTCCCCGCTTTGCAAGCCTGATTTTTCTCTGCCACTTTCAGGGCGTTTTTGTCGAAATGATAAAAAATTACAGAATCTGAAGAAATATTTCGTGAAAAACTTGCAATTTTGTCCGTGATTGTGTATACTGTTACTATCTTATTTAACGTATTACAGCTTTTCTCCCGAAAGCCAAAAAGTGGGTGTGCATATTTGATGAAAAATCACAGCATGATGTATCAGGAAATTCTGGAGCAGCCGCAGGCGATCGCCCGCTGCGTCGGTTATAACGAGGAAACACTGGAGAAGTTAGCGGAGCAGATCCGCATCTTGGAGCCGGTCAATGTCATCATCGCGGCGAGAGGTACCTCGGACCATGTGGCGCATTTTGCGAAATACCTGTTCGAGCTGTACTGCCATATTCCGGTCAGTCTGGCGGTGCCTTCGGTCTTTACGGCGTATGAGGGAAATATCCGCATGGGGCACAGTCTGGTGATCGGCATCTCCCAGTCGGGCATGACCGCCGACGTGCTGAAGGTGATCCGCGCCGCCCGTTCGCAGGGGGCGCTTGTGGTGGGGATCACCAATCATGCGGAGTCTCTGCTTGCCAAGCAGTGCCAGTTTCACCTCTACTGCAACGCGCTGGAGGAAAAAACCAGACGCGCCACCAAGAGCTTTCTCACCCAGCTTTTTCTGATCGTCCAGCTGGTACAGCGGGTATCGGAAAACAGCCTGCTCAAGGAGGGGCTGCAATATCTCGACGAGGTGATGCGCGCCGCGTTCGCCTTGGAGGACGAGATCGACCGGCTCGCCGTGCGGTATCGTTTTATGGAGGAGTGCTTTGTCCTCTCCCGCGGCGTGACCTATCCGATCGGCATGGAAGCGGCGCTCAAATTGCAGGAGGCGGCACGGGTGCGGGCGCACTGCGGCTCGGTGGCGGACTTCAATCTCACGATTGCCGACCCCAACGTACCCGCCCTCATGATCGGCGTGGACCGAAAGACCAATTCGGATATCCGGCGGACGCTGGATCGGCTCAACCGGTACGGGGTGGACACGCTGCTAATCACCAACGACCCGGAGCTGACCTCCTACGCCAGCGCCGCGCTTTTGCTGCCGGAGTGGTGCAACCATATTTCGGGGAGCTTTGCCGCCACCATCGTCGGTCAGCTGTTTGCCTGCGCGGTGGCGGGCTGCAAGGGGATCGACCCCGACGCGGCGGATCGGTAAAATAAGTTTGACAAGTGGAACGGCAAGTGGTATAATAAGGTATTCTAATCTGTTTTCGCCTCGCTCACGCGGGGCAACCGGTGTTTTGCGCGATCTGCAACGGAGGGTTTCAGTTGAGTAAAAAAGCCGACGATCTGTCCGATTGTACCGACGCACAGCTGCTCACGCAGATCCTGCGGCGGGACGATGCGATGCGTGTGCTTTTGACCCGCTACCTGCCTTTGGTGCGGCGGTGGGTGCTGCGGCTTAATATCCCGTCCTCGGAGCGGGAGGACGCCTGTCAGGAGGGGCTGATCGCGGTGACGGACGCCGCGCGGCGTTACTCCGAGAAGCGGGGCGTGAGTTTTGCCGCTTTTGTCGGCGTGTGCGTGAAAAACCGCCTTGTGAGCTTCAAGCGGGAGCGGGAAACGGATAAGCGCAAAGCCCTGGACGGAGCGGTCACCGGCTTGATACCGGAAGCGGTGGCGGATCAGTCCGCCCAGCCGGAGGAAACGGCGCTTCGCCGCGTCCAGCTCGACGCGGTCAAAAAGGCGGCGGCAGTTCATCTGACCGCCAGAGAGCGGCAGGTGCTTTTGCTGCTGATGGAGGGCTACCGCTACGACGAGATCGCCGCCATGACCGAAACGACCGTGAAATCGGTCAACAACACCATGCAGCGGGTGCGGAGAAAGCTGCGACAGTATCAATGACCCGATAGCTTAAGGAAAAGCGTTTGTCTCAAAAGATACCGGTGCAAGTCCGGTTCGGGTGAATATTTTCTTAAGAGAGGTAAATCCCAATGTACGAAGACAAGACCCTGACCTGTAAAGAATGTGGAAACGAATTTGTGTTCACCGCCGGCGAGCAGGAGTTTTACGCTGAGAAAGGCTTTGTGAACGAGCCGCAGCGGTGCAAGCCCTGCCGTGACGCCAGAAAGAACGCCGCCAGAGCCGACCGCGAGATGTTCGAGGCGACCTGTGCGTCCTGCGGCGGCGTGGCGCGTGTTCCGTTCCGCCCCCGCGAGGACCGTCCTGTGTATTGCAGCGAGTGCTTCGCAAAAATGAAGGAGGAAGCCTGACACGGCTTTTCTCTCCGTCGGGTTGTGAGGGCTGTTTCTGCTTAAGGTGAGGGGAGCCGAACCCGCGCCGCTTCGCGCAGGCTCTTTCCGGCTTTTCCGATTGTCCATACATTTTTATATTCCGGTCACAACCGCCAAAAAAGGAGACGCTTAAAAAGCGTCTCCTTTTGCTTTTCCTTTGGCATTTTTGTGTGCCCGTTTCCCTGCCGGACACTATGCAAGCCCGACTGCCATACGCAGCGCTGTAAGCGCATCGGTCACCGTCACGCCGTTTATACCGTCCATATCGGCATTGGCGGTCGGAGCGCTGAGTCCCACCGCCATGCGGAGGATCGCCAGTGCGTCGGTGACGCTTACCTTGCCGTCCCCGTCTATATCACCAAAGCGGGCAGCGGCAGTCTCCAACAGATACTCGCTGAAATGGTCGGTGGTAAATACCGCATAACCATTTTGCACTTGCGCTTTCATGTCGGTGCGGCTGCCGTCTGCTTCGATCCGGTAAACAGTAACTGCTCTCCCGCTCATTTCCTCCGGCAGCGGGATCTTCACCGTCACCGCACCGGTCGGCTGGACTGCCTGCCCGTTTTTGGTCAGGGTGATCTCATAGGTCACCGTACTCTCATCGCTTGCCGTCTGCTTTGCGGTGAGTACCGCTCCGTCCGGCAACGTTTCCTCCGTCCCCTGTACCACGATGCCGGTGGTATCGTCTGTCAACGCGCTGTCCTTATCTTGTGTATGTAACGCTGTAAACGGAATATCATGATCCCGCGCATACTGATCCGCATAGCTGTCCGCATACCCGTAAATCATCAATTGCTCACAACCGTCAAAGGCACGGTATTCAATATATGTCACGCTGGACGGGATCGTGATCTCGGTCAAATCGGCGCAATCCATAAATGCCCGCTCATTTATATCCAATACGCCGTCCGGAATCGTGAGCTTTTGCAGTCCGGCGCCGTTAAATGCGTAGCTGTCAATTCTGGTGACACCATTTGGAATGGTAATGGAAGTCAAACTGGAACACTGACCAAACATACCGCTGACAATTTCATTCATATGATCGGGCAGCGTAACAGATGCTAAACTGGTGCAGCCGTAAAATGTATAACTACCGATTTCGGTCACGCTGTTTGGAATGGTCACTTCTCGCAAACCGGTACAACCCCAAAAGGCATTATATCCAATGCTGGTCACACTTTCCGGTATCGTGATATCGGTTAAAGCCGTACAATTCCAAAACGCATATTGCCCGATACTTGTCACGCCTTTTTCTATGTGGACAGATGCCAGCTTAGCACACTCATAAAAAGCGCGGTAGCCGATTTCAGTCACGCTTGCCGGTATTGTAATCTCGGTTAAACCGCTTTTTGAAAAAGCCTCGCCTGAAATCGCAGTCATGTTGTCGGAAATGTCAACCGTCATTAAGTTCGCGCAATTTGCAAAGGCTTCATTGCCCATTTCGGTCACACTATCCGGCATGATGACCGAGGTTAATGCCGCACAGCCCCGAAAAGCTCCTTCCCCGATTTTTGTCACAGTATGACCGTTCAATTCCTGCGGGATTGTCACATTTTCTGCAGAGCCGGTATATCTGGTGATCTCGGCAGAATTATCATACCTCCGCGTATACTCATAATCCCCCGATGTCAACGCCCACGCAGAGAAAGAAACGGTGGGTGTCATGCAGAGCGTCACCGCTATCGTCAATAAAATCGCAGCATACTTTTTCATCATCTTGTTCCTTTCTTATGAGAATATATTGGCATTATATAACACAAATATAGTTTTGTCAACACGATTTGAGCTAATAGAAGCGCGAGCGCCCGATATTTTGTATCATACTAACAGGTGACGGAGGTGAACCGTATGTCTTTTGGCGATATACTCAGAAATTTGCTGAGCGACCGAGGAATGACGCAAAAGGAACTCGCTGCTCGGTTGAATATTTCCCCGTCCACGCTGGGCAACTATATTCAGGACAGTCGGGAGCCGGACTTCGCGATGCTCAAACGACTGGCAGACTGCTTTGATGTATCGGTCGATTACCTGCTGGATCACCGTTCCAAACAGGCGCATTCCCTTCAGGAGGACGAGCTTCTCTGCGTTTTCCGCGCCATGACAACGGAGCAACGGGCGATTTATCTGGAGCAGGGAAAGGTAGTCGTCCGTGCAAATGAAAAAGAAGTGTGATCTCTTAAAATTTCATTCAAAACAGAAAACCGCCGCTTCCCTTACGGGAAGCGGCGGTTATTTTCGGTTATTCCTCTGCCAAATAGTCTTGCAAAATCGGGATATGCGTCGGGGAGATTTTGATCGACCGCAGTTCCTCCCTGGTGAAAAACCGCAGCTCTCTCGATTCCACGCTGCAAACGAGAGTCGGTTCGTTTTCCAACCGCGCCCGATAGACCACCGCAATCGTTCGCAGAATGTTTCCGTCCGGATAACTGGCGATTCGGGAGGGATCGTCGTATATCTTATAGAAAGCAATCTGCTCCTCGCTGAGCCGGATACCGGTCTCCTCCCGCACCTCGCGCATGACACATTCTGCGAGGGTTTCGTTCACCCAAAGCCCGCCGCCGATGAACGCCCAGTAATCGCTGTCCGCCCGATGATCGAGCAGCACCCGTCCGTCATACTCCAGCAGTATGGCGCAGCCGATGTGGTTCGGTCGGTTCGGTTTCGGCGCGTTCGGATCACGGTAGAAAAATTCCGATTGCTTCATGATCCTATCCTAAGCGCTTACAGGTCCCAGATGGTGGTCGCGTAGTCGCGGATCGCGCGATCCGCCGAGAACACGCCTGCGCCTGCGATATTGTAAAGGGACATTCGGTTCCAGGTGATCGGGTCCTGATAGAGCTTGGACGCCTGCGCCTGCGCCTGCTGATAGGATTCGAAATCCGCCAGCACCATATAGGGGTCGGAGAACCGCAGCGACGAGCCGATCTCGTCAAACTGCTGACCGTTGATCCCGCTGTAAAGCAGGCTGATCGCCTTTTTGATAACCGGATTGCTCTCGGCGAGCGCCTGCGGGTGATAACCGGTGATCTTCCGCTTGTTGACCTCCTCGGTCAGCATACCGAAGGTGATGATATTCTCGTCTCCGACCGCGTCCCTGATCTCGACATTCGCGCCGTCCATAGTACCCAGCGTAATCGCGCCGTTGAGCATCAGCTTCATGTTGCCGGTGCCGGATGCCTCGGTGCCGGCAAGGGAAATCTGCTCGCTGATCTCGCTGGCGGGCATCAGCAGCTCGGACATGGTGACCCGATAATCCTCCAGATAGACGATCCGCAGCTTCTCGCGGATTTGGGGATTCCGCTCGATCTCCTCGGACAGCGAGCAGAGCAGCTTGATGATCTGCTTCGCAAGGAAGTAGCCGGGCGCCGCCTTTGCGCCGAAGATATAGGTCTTGGGGACAAAGGGCGCGTCGGGATTTTCCAGCAGATACTGGTACTGAGCGATGATGTTGAGCGCGTTTAAGTGCTGCCGCTTGTACTCATGCAGCCGCTTGACCTGCACATCGAAGATGGAGTCGGGGTTCATCTGCTTGCCGGTCTCCTTATAGATATAGTCGGCAAACAGCTTCTTGTTTTCGAGCTTGACCGCGCCCAGCTTCTTTAAGAAGGTCTTGTTGTTGGCGTACTTTTTGAGCTTTTGAAGCTCACCGGCGTCATGCAGAAAGCCGTCCCCGATGGTTTCTTTGAGAAGGTTTGTCAGCGCGGGATTGGACTGATAGAGCCAGCGGCGATAGGCGATGCCGTTGGTGACATTTTTAAACTTGTGGGGCGACACGGCGTAGAAATCGTGGAACACATCGTCCTTGATGATCTCGGAGTGGAGACGGGAGACGCCGTTGACGCTGTGGGACGCCACCACACAGAGGTTCGCCATGTGAATCTGGTGGTTCTGGACGATCGAGACGCGGGAGACCAGAGCCTCGTCGTGGGTCAGACCCAGCACCTCGCCGCAGAACCGGCGGTTGATCTCACAGATGATCTGATAGATACGGGGAAGCAGCTCCCGAAACATATCCTCGTTCCACTTTTCGAGCGCCTCCGCCATGACGGTGTGGTTGGTGTAGGCAAAGGTGTGGGTGACGATATACCACGCCTTCTCCCAGCTGTACCCGCACTCGTCCAGCAAAATCCGCATCAGCTCGGGGATCGCGAGGGTGGGGTGGGTGTCGTTGATATGAATTGCGACCTTCTCGTGGAGGTTATCCAGCGTGCCGTAGTTTGCCATGTGGCGGTTGACGATGTCCCCCACCGAAGCGGCACAGAGGAAATACTGCTGCCGCAGCCGGAGATTCTTGCCGTGGGCGTGGTTGTCGTTGGGGTAGAGCACCTTCGAGATCGCTTCCGCGACCGAGCTCTGCCCCAGGGCGTTGATATAGTCGCCGTTATTGAACATCTCCATGTCGAACATGGCGCTTTCCGCCCTCCAGAGCCGGAGCAGGGAAACGCCCTTGCTGTCGAAGCCGGAGACCAGCATATCGCAGGGGACCGCCTTGACGGTGCTGTAATTCTTGTGGGTGGCATGGTAGTAGTCGCCGTCCCAGAGCTCCTCGATCTCGCCGCCGAAGTGGACGTCCACTGTTTCGCCGGGGTTCTCCTTGAGCCACACCTGACCGCCGGGCAGCCAGTTGTCGGGCAGCTCGGTCTGCCAGCCGTCCACGATCTTCTGCTTGAAGATGCCGAACTCATAGCAGATCGAATAGCCGGTCGCCGGATAGTCGAGCGTCGCCAGCGAGTCCATAAAGCAGGCGGCAAGACGACCCAGACCGCCGTTGCCCAGCCCCGCGTCCGGCTCCTCCTCATAGAGGTTCTCGAGCGTGACGGCATGGGCGGCAAGCGCCTCCCGCACGGCGTCCACCAGACCGAGATTATACAGGTTGGTCTTGAGGGAGCGCCCCATCAAAAATTCCATGCTCAGGTAGTAGACCTGCTTTTTGCCGTTGGAGTTGACGGCAGTCTCGAACTGCTCCCGCTTTTCCTCCAGAATATCCCGCACGACGGCGGACACCGCCTGATAATACTGCCGGTCGGAGCCGGAATCCGGGTCCACATTGAAGCCCTCGCGCAGCTCGCGGGTGATCCGCCGGTCAAGCTCTTTTACTGATAACGGTTTGTTCATGAATTTGATACCCCTTACTAAATACTGAATATTACTTATTATACCAATCACAGCCGGAAAAGGCAACCGTAAATGAAAATTTTTGTGTCCTTTGATGAGAAAACCGCCCTCTCGCCGAAAACTATGGTGAATATCGCACCGCCCGCCTTCCTTGACAGGGGGCGGCACCCGTGCTAGACTGGGGTTATTCTAAAAAAGGAGGACGAGAGAATGAAACAAATCGAGAGCTTTGCGGTGGATCACACCCGATTGCCGGTGGGGCTTTATCTCTCCCGCACCGATCGGGGCGGCGAGATCAAAACCTACGACCTGCGAATGAAAAAGCCCAACGGCGGCGACTATCTGTCGGTGCCGTCGCTCCATACCATCGAGCATCTGTTTGCCACCTATGCCAGAAACTCCGCCTTTGCCGATCGGGTGATCTATGTGGGACCGATGGGCTGCTGCACCGGATTTTATCTGGTGGTGGACAACCTGCCCGAGCCGGACGTCATCACGCTGGTGACCGACTCGATGCGGTTCATCGCGGCATATGAGGGGGATATTCCCGGCGCGACCGAACGGGAATGCGGCAACTACCGCGCCCACGATCTCGCTGCCGCGAAGCGGGACGTGCTCCCGCTCCTTGCCGCTCTGACAGACGGCAGCCCGCTCACCCTCCGCTACCCGCAGGCGTGATATGCCCCTTGGGAAATCCCCCAAGGGGCTTTCGTCTTTGTCAAAGGGCTTTGCCGCCGAAGCGCGCCTAAGCGGGCAAAAAAGCCCGCTATCACAACTCACCACAAGTGATTGTCAATACAGCTTCCTATTCGCACCGCACTTGGTTTCGGGCGAAAAAGCTCGCTGCCCGCACTCAACACAAGTGCGTACCAAAAAAAGGGGTTGCATTTTTTGGAGTATATGTTATAATATGATTACATTTGTTACCGGATTGTAATTGTTTCGCCCGCCGTGCGCTTCCTTTTGCGGCGGGATCAGAAAGATGAAAAGGAGTTTATCATGTCACAACAACAGCAGGAATCCGTACCCCATATCAGCCTGCCGGCGCGGGGCTACCGTCTGCTCAAGCAGGTGGGGGCGTTTGTCGCGTCCTGCACCGCCGCCGCTTTTGACGGCTGTAAAGCCGCAGGGATCGCAACAGGGCGTTTCTGCCGCACCGCCGCCTTTGCGACCGGTCGCTTCTTCCGGCGGACAGGCATTGCCGTTTTTAAAGCCGTTCGCTCTCCGTTTCATGCGGCTGCCGCCGCCATGCGGACGCTTCGCGCGGCTTACCGCGACGCCAAAGAAAACGGGCAGCCCGCCATGCAGGCGTGCCGTCAGGCGTTTGCCGCGGGTATCGGCAGAAACGGCGCGCTATTCAAAAGCTATCTCAACCACGCGGCGGCGATCGCCGGAATCCTTGTGTTCGCCGTCGTCTCGATCGGCTGCAGCCGCCTTTCGGTTGCGGTAGAGGTGGTCTGTGACGGAAATGTGATCGGCTATGTGGAGGACGAAACGGTCTATCAGGACGCCTGCCGAATTTTGGGCGAGCGGCTTCGCCACACCGATGTCAGCGCGCTCTCCCTCCACCCCGATTTCCATGTGGTGCTGCACGGGAGCAGCGGACTGCTCTCCGCCGCACAGTTGACCGACGGATTGCTGGGTATCTCGGGCAGGCAGGTGCAGCCTGCGGTCGGCATCTATCTCAACGATGAGTTTTTCGCCGCGATCAGCGATGAAAACACGGCAGATGAGCTAATCGACCGCTATGCGGAGACCTTCCGCACCGATCCGAACGCGGCGCTTACCGTTCGGGAGGAGGTGCGCTGTCTCTCCGGCTACTATCTGAACGAGGATATTGTAGAGCCTGAGACGTTTTCGGCGCGGCTGAGTACGCCGCGGGAGGACGGAAGCGCGTGGCTTCATGTGACCCAGACGGCGCAGGTCGTCTATCAGGAGGAGATTCCCTTTTCTGCCGAGGAAGTGCAGGACAGCGAGCTGAACGCGGGGGTTCGGCGGGTAACGCAAGCGGGCGTGAACGGCGTCGCGCAGGTGACCGCCATGGTGACCACCGAAAACGGCGTGGAGACCGCCCGCGAGGTTCTTTCGACCGTCACCGTGACCGAGCCGGTCAAGCAGATAACGGCGGTCGGCACCAAGAAGGCGGCGGAAGTACAGTCACAAACCTCTGTCAGCTATGCGCTTTCTGCGGCGGCGGGCAGCGGCACCTATATCTGGCCGGTCAACGGCGGTTATACCAGCGCCCATTACGGGGACGGACGGGGGCATAAGGGCGAGGATATCGCAGCGCCCGCCGGAACCCATATCTACGCTTCGCGCGGCGGCACCGTGATTCGGGCAGGCTGGTATTCCGGCTACGGGCTTTGCGTGATGATCGATCACGGCGGCGGCGTGGTGACCCTGTACGGTCACGCCAGCCGGCTGAACGTCTCGGTGGGACAAACGGTGGAGCAGGGACAGGTGATCGCATTTGTCGGCACGACCGGCGACTCCACCGGAAATCATTGCCATTTTGAGATTCGGGTCAATGGTACCTGCATTAATCCGGAGAATTATATCGGCAGCCGTTCCAGGTAAGGGGAAAATGAGCAGACAGCGTTCTGCTCATTTTCTTTTTTTGGTACGCACTTTTTTGGTACGCACTTGTAGCAGGTGGGAACAGCGAGCTTATCTGCACGGAGCCAAGTACGGTGCGGGTATAAGGCCGTATTGACAACCGATTTAGTAAGTGCGTATTTTTGTACGCTCTTGTGGCTGGGTGCAGGCATCAAGCTCTCCTGCACGGAGCCAAGTGGGTGCGATGATAAAGCCGTATTGACAATCTCTTTAGTAAGTGCTTTACCGATTTCACCCAAACCCAAGAAAATGCGGATATAAAGCCCTATTGACAATCCCTTTCGTAAAGTGGTATGCCGCATTTTCTCACCAAGCTAAATGCAAAGCGTGCCTGCGGCTGACGTCGCAGGCACGCTTTGTATCATTATTTTGGCACGATCAGTGTCGTTAAGGATTTTCTCTGGCCTTCCGTGGGTTCTTTCAGCTTACCGTTTTTCAGAAGCACGGTGATGCAATGCAGCAAAAACCGGCAATCCGAATGGAATACAAACTGTAATTCATACCGTTTCACCCTTCGAAGGTGTGCGGGTACCGATTCCAGTACGGCCTCGGCGAAAGGCGCCTTCAGCGCATCGAACTCGGTTTGATACTTTTCCTTGATGCGGCTCCCGACAGCGAGGAGCTTGTCCCGAATCGCTTTGCTTGCCAAGGCAACGATTTGCCATGCGGACTTGAAGCTCCCGTCATAGTCGCCGCCGGTTTTGACATACCCTCGCTCGGCAAGCCATGTGTATTCGTCTTTGGAAAGCGGATTCTCTCCTTCTCTCTCATAGCACGAAAGCACGCGCTTCGATTCATCACGATACTGTAAACCGGTATGCCCTAATCGCTGTTCGGACCATTCACTGTCAACCTGCCAAAGGATATGCGCACTGCTTTCATTCCACATGGGACCGCACCAGTTTTTCATATACACATAGTCTTCAGGGAGAGATATTGCGTCCGGAATAACAGATGCGTGGAAGATGTTATACGCACCGTCCGGACGGATCGTGGCGACTTCTTCAAAGGAAATGCTCTGATCCATCATTTTTTCGCCGGAGCAGGCGGCGATATACGGAATCAGCGACCAGAGAAGAAAATTGCAATCGGCGGGCTTTGATTCGGTCATGGAAACCGGCTGGTCAGTTTGACGGCAGACGATGTCCGGATCATCAAGGATTCCAGAGGAGATCAACTCATCGTACAAATCATTCGCAAACAGCTCAGCGGCGCGCCGATACATATCGTTTTGCATGATAAGCAGCTCGGCGGTTGGTTCACTGATGATGAAGTTGACAAGGTATTTATCCTTTTTTGCCTGCAAGAAGCCGTATTCCTCCAGAAATTCGACTTCTGTTTCCACATACACAGGAGAAACGCCCAGATCATCGGCAATTTCGTTTACCGTTTTTGCCGTATGCCGTACGCAGTAGCAAATATTCTGAGCCAGTGTAGAGCGGAAAAACTCGTCGGGAGACCTTTTGCCCACGCAGCCGTTTACGCCGTAGGAGTGAAATTGAATCGGACGAAACTTAAGCTCGCTCGAATTTCTCATCATATCCATACCTCGTTTCAGTTCTTTTTTGGCTTCAAACAAGTGCCATTTGACAGTGCCGATCGGAATACCCAGCTCTCCGGCAATATCTGCCTGCTTGCGATTCTCGAAATAGAACGCCACCACAATTCTTCTTTGCAGCCTGGAGAGGTAGGCGATCTCGGTCTGGAGACGGCGGACAACTTCCGTATTGTCATCGGCGTCCTGTTCGGAGGACGGGTCTGCAATCAGCTCTGCGACCTCGTCAATGGAAACGCCGATCATGCTTTTCGCGGCATCACGATAGTAGTTGCTCAGCGCGTTATGGGCGACGGTCCAGATGAACTTCCCCATATCCGCGATGTCGTCCTTGACAAGGAGCGCACGGAAGGCTTTTGTCGCGATCTCCTGCGACAGATCCTCTGCATCGTAGATGCTTTTACACCTCTTTAGAGCAAATCCGAATATGGGCTTGAGGTATTCGGTGATGGCTTTCTCTACATCTTGTCTGTTCACTTGTCTGCACCTCTTTGAAAGCTTTCACCCATATAGACACGCGAGAATGAAAAGGTTGGAGCATTTTTTACGATTATATCGTGACCGTCTGCTTTTTGCAAGCCGAAGCGGCGGCAACCTTTTTTGACAGAAACGGCGGCAGGGTGTATGATAAAGCAGAAGGTGATACCATGAAAGAGAAAAGAACGGTGCTGATCTCGGGAAGCTCCCGCGGGATCGGCTATGCGACGGCGGTGACATTCGCCCGCAAGGGGTACGCCGTCGGGGTGCAGTATCATGATAGCGAAAAACAGGCAACCGAGCTTGTTTCCCTGCTGCGGGAGAACGGCTGTGACGCCGCCGCCTTTGGGGGAGACGTCTCGGTCGAGGCGGACGCGCTGCGGATCGCCGCCGAGGTCGAACAAACGCTGGGGCGGGTCACCACACTGGTGAATAACGCGGGGGTCGCGCTGATTAAGCCCTTTTTCGATACCACCGAGACGGACTGGCGTCGGGTGCTGGGCGTATCGCTCGACGGCGCCTACCACCTCACCCGTGCCGTGCTGCC
>CANQKY010000028.1 GCA_947624575.1 uncultured Clostridia bacterium | reverse complement strand
CTTCCTGCGTAAGTTCCGGCTTGACGTATGACTTCCATTTCCGCTAAATCTTTGTTTTTATTCTCTTTGCGGCTTGCATTTAAGATTTCTTCTTTCTTCATAAAAGCACCTCGATGCCAAGTTTTCTTGTCATAATTATAGCAATCGCCAAGTTTTCTTGTCAAGTGCCTTTTGAAAATTTACACATATGTCGACTATATTGCCGCTTGCGGTGTAAAATGTGTTTCCGGGTGACGCCCGGTTATTTTTTTGCCGCCGAAGCGCGCCCAGCGGGCGAAACAGCGAGGCGGGAATGGCGCCGCGGCACCCGCGGGGCACACAGTTATTTTGCGCGAGCGTGACCGCGAGCATAAGCAAAATTGGGAACAGCAAGAGGAAAGGGACCATGCGTCAGCATGGTGGAGGGATTCAAAACCCCCAAGCCAACGGCAACTGTTCAGCCCCCTTGCCAATCATCGCCTAAGGCGGCTTTCCCTTTTCCGTATTTATAAAAAATTCACATAAAATCCATTGACTTTATCTCCGCAAAAGGGTACACTTTCGGCAAATACCGGCTTTGTGATACCAAGGCAACAGGAAGGAGAAACGGATATGAAACGCATCGGTTCTTTTGTAACGGCGCTTTGCCTGCTTCTCTGTCTTTCGGGCTGCGGTGATTCGTTTTTTGACACCATGCACTATAAGCTCCCAAAAGAAGAAACCGAGAAAGCCGAACAGAATCTTGCCGTAAAAAGCATCACCGAGCTTGCGCGCCCCACCACCCTTGTCTATGTGGAGGACGGCAAGGCAAAGTATTTTAAGGACGGCGAGGAAGCCTTCGACCGGCTTTTGGAGCTGAATGAAGCGCGGGATACCGGTACTGAGCGCAAGACGTCAAGCTATTATGATGCGGTGGATACCGGCTTTTACCGCAAAGGGCGGTATCTGTTCTATCGGTATGAGGACGGCAGCTATCGTGATGTGGTCTTTTCCCTTGTCAGGGCGGCAGATGAAACCAATTCCGATTATTCCACCACCATCTGGTTCAATCAGGAAAACACCGCTTTTGGTGACAATTACTGCTCCGGCTCTTACGGAATACTGGGACCCGCCGATGAGCTGCTTGACTATATCGACAGCCTAAAATGACCGATCCGCTTTTCTTTTTGGACCTGTAAAACCGCCGCGCATACGGGGTGTCGTATGCGCGGCGGTTTTTCTACCGTTTTATTTGACTTTGTGCGGCGAAAAAGGTATAATGATACTGTATGTATTGATGCCGAAAAACGGCAGGGGGTGGCTTTTTGTCTGTTCGTATCGGTTTGGATATCGGCTCTACCACCATCAAATGCGCGGTGCTGAACGAAGAGGACGAACTGATCTATCAGTCCTATCATCGGCATATGGCGCAGGTCAAGGAAAAGGCGCTGGAGCTGTTGGGTTATATTCGGGAGCATATCACAAAGGATCAGCCGGTGCAGCTTTCCATCACCGGCTCTGCCGGTCTGGGCGTTGCACAGATCAGCAATATCCCCTTTGTGCAGGAGGTCTATGCCACCCAAACGGCGGTGCGGCGGTTTTTGCCCGATACCGATGTGGTGATCGAGCTGGGCGGGGAGGACGCCAAAATTCTCTTTCTGACCGGCGGCACCGAGGTGCGAATGAACGGGAGCTGCGCGGGCGGCACCGGCGCGTTTATCGACCAGATGGCGATGCTTTTAAATGTCGATCTGGAGGAGCTGGATCGTCTTTCGCTGGAGCATGAGAAAATCTATACTATCGCTTCCCGCTGCGGCGTGTTTGCCAAAACGGATATTCAGCCGCTGCTCAATCAGGGCGCGCGGAAGTCGGATATCGCGGCAAGCATTTTCCAGTCGGTTGTCAACCAGACGATCGCGGGCCTTGCGCAGGGGCGGAAGATCAAGGGGAATGTGGTATTTTTGGGCGGTCCGCTCACCTTTTTCCGCGGTCTGCGGGAGCGTTTTGTGGAAACGCTCGCCCTGCCAAGGGAACCTGTTTTCCCCGAAAACAGCCAATATTATATTGCCATGGGTGCGGCGCTTTATGCGGGGAATGTGACCCCGATGACGGTCGCCGAAGCGATCTCCAATATCGAAAACGCGAAATCCGCCGCGGCAGTTTCGGTCACGCCGCCCCTCTTTTCCAATCGGGAGGAGTACGAGGCGTTTGTGGCGGAGCATAACGCCGCCGATGTGCCGCAGGCAGATATTGCCGCCTATACCGGTAAGGCGTATCTCGGGATCGACGCGGGCAGCACGACCACCAAAATGGTGCTGCTCACCGAGAACGATGAAATCCTTTACAGCAAGTACAGCTCCAACAGCGGCAATCCCGTGCCGGTGGTACGGGAGGCGCTGCAGGAGATCTACCGCCTTTCGGGGGATCGGATTCGCATTGCCTCCGCCGCCGTGACCGGATATGGCGAGGAACTCATTCAAAACGCCTTTGCGCTCGATTGCGGTCTGGTCGAAACGGTGGCGCATTATACGGCGGCGGCGCATTTTATGCCGGAGGTCGATTTCATCATCGATATCGGCGGGCAGGACATCAAGTGCTTCAAAATCAAACAGAAGGCAATCGACAGCATCATGCTCAACGAAGCCTGTTCCTCCGGCTGCGGCTCCTTTATCCAGACCTTTGCCTCCGCGCTCGGCTACGATGTGGCGGATTTTGCAAAGCTCGGCGTGCTGGCGGAGCACCCCTGTGAGCTCGGCTCCCGCTGCACGGTGTTTATGAACTCCTCGGTCAAGCAGGCGCAGAAGGACGGCGCCACCGTTGGGGATATTTCCGCCGGACTGGCGGTCAGCGTGGTGAAAAACGCCATCTATAAGGTGCTGCGGGTCAACTCCGCCAAGGAGCTGGGCAGCCATATCGTGGTGCAGGGCGGCACCTTCCTCAACGATGCGGTGCTCCGCGCCTTTGAGCGGGAGCTGGACGCCCATGTGGTCCGTCCCGCGATCGCCGGACTGATGGGGGCGTTCGGCGTGGCGCTCTATGCCAAAAAGCAGGAGAAGCCGGAGGGTTCCTCTCTGCTTCGCCCCGAACAGTTGGAGGCGTTCGAGCATAAGGTTTCCCTTTCCACCTGCAAGGGGTGCGGCAACAGCTGTAAGCTGACCATCAACACCTTTTCGGGCGGACGGCGGTTTATCTCCGGCAATAAGTGTGAGCGTCCGCTCGGTCATAAGACCGATCGGGAAACTTACAATATGTACCGGTACAAGTACCAAAAGCTCACCCATATCAATCAGGATAATCCGAAGGGGACGCGGGGGCGGGTCGGTCTGCCGCTCGGACTGAATATGTATGAAAATCTCCCGTTCTGGAACGCATTTTTCTCCTCCCTCGGATTTGATGTGGTGCTGTATCCCCATTCCGACCGCGCACTTTACGAAAAGGGGCAGTCCTCCATACCCTCCGATACGGTCTGTTATCCTGCCAAGCTGATGCACGGGCAGGTCAAGGCACTTTTGGAGGAAGGGGTGGACCTGCTGTTTTACCCCTGCATGACCTACAATTTCGATGAGGACCTGGGCGACAATCACTATAACTGTCCGGTCGTGGCGTATTATCCCGAGGTGATCGGGGCGAATATCGAGGAACTCAAAGATGTGATCTTTATTAAGGATTATGTCGGGCTTCACCGCCCGAAGGACTTTGTCAAACGAATCCATACGATCTTGTCCCGTCATTATGATCTGACCCACCATGAGGTGAAGGCGGCGGCGGACGCGGGGTATGCCGCCTATGCGGCGTATGAAGCGGAGCTTCGCGCCTATGCCAAAGAGGCGATCGCCTATGCCGAGCGGGAGGGGAAGGAGATCATCGTGCTGGCAGGGCGTCCCTACCATGTCGACCCCGAGATCAACCACGGTATCGACCTGATGCTGACCGGCTTTGACGCGGTGGTGCTTTCGGAGGACGCGGTGACCGAGCCGATTGATAAAAACGATATCCATGTGCTCAATCAGTGGACCTACCATTCCAGACTGTATGCGGCGGCGCACGCCGTCTGCCACCAGCCGCATATGCAGTTGGTGCAGCTGGTTTCCTTCGGCTGCGGGCTGGACGCGATCACCACCGACGAGGTGCGGGAGATCATGGAGAGCCGCGGCAAGCTGTATACGCAGATCAAGATAGACGAGATCAACAATCTCGGCGCGGTAAAGATACGGCTTCGCAGCCTGTTTGCCGCGCTCAAAGAAAAGGAGGCGGCGCATGGCTGAGTTAAAATACGCGCCGGACGGGCGGCTGCTTTTTACCAAGGAGATGAAAAAGGAGTACACGATCCTCTGCCCGATGATGCTCCCGATTCATTTTGAGTTGATCAAAAATGTGCTGGAGATACAGGGGTACAAGGTGGAGCTGCTCAAAACCGCTCATGACGGCATCATTCGTCAGGGGTTAAAGTATGTCCATAACGACACCTGCTATCCGGCGCTGCTGGTGATCGGGCAGCTGCTCGACGCGATCAAAAGCGGGAAATACGATATTCATAAGATCGCGCTGATCATCACCCAAACCGGCGGCGGCTGCCGCGCGTCCAATTACATTCACCTGCTGAGGAAGGCGCTCAAACGCTCCGGTATGGAGTTTATTCCGGTGATCTCCCTCAATCTTTCGGGGTTGGAGAAAAACGAGGGCTTCTCGCTCACCCTGCCGATGATCCGGCAGATGATCGTTTCGATTATCTACGGCGATCTTCTGATGCTGCTGCGCAATCAGGTGCAGCCCTATGAGCTTGCTGCCGGAACGGCGGAGAACGAGGTGGAGCACTGGGTCAGCCTTCTGACCGCGCAGTACCGGAAAGGAAAGGGACTCAGCCGGAGGGAAATGCGCGAAAACATGAAAAGCATCGTCCGCGCATTTGCCGAGATACCGGTGCTTCGGGTGCCCAAGGTAAAGGTGGGGGTCGTCGGCGAGATCTATGTGAAATTCTCGCCGCTCGGCAACAGCAATCTGGAGGGCTTCCTCCACAGTGAGGACGCCGAGGTGGTCGTGCCGGGACTGATCGACTTTATCATCTTCAAAACCGATAACCGTCTGGAGGACAGCAAGCTCTACGGCGGAAATCCGTTTAAGGATATGGTGGTGCGCGCGCTGCTCAATTACTTCATTCAGTGCGAGGATATGCTGATCGCCGCCCTGCGCGATTACCCGCAGTTTGAACCGCCTGCCGGCTACCGTCATATCAAAACGCTGGTCAAAGACTATATCGGCTACGGCAGTAAAATGGGCGAGGGCTGGCTGCTCACGGCGGAGATGCTCGAAATGATCGAAACCGGCACCAATAATATCGTTTGCACCCAGCCGTTCGGCTGTTTGCCCAATCACATTGTCGGAAAGGGTATGTTCCGGAAGATCAAGGACACCCACCCCAATGCGAATATCGTCGCGATCGACTATGACCCGGGCGCTACTAAGGTGAATCAGGAAAACCGGATCAAGCTGATGCTGGCGACCGCAAGGGATCACCTTGCCGAGGTGCAGACCGCAGAAAACACCGCAGCGGGGCACGTCACCGTATAATTTGCCGCTTTGCCGCACACAATGAAAGGGAAACTGATTTAGTGAGGTGCGGTATGGCGGAAAACGGCTGGATACGCAATCCCAACGGCAGCGATGCGCCGGGCAATTCCACGGCGGAGGAAACGATCGACGAGGAAAAACGGGAGGAGATCGTAGAAACCGGCTCGATCACCACAAAAGGGCGGCATTATATCCACTGCCTGACGGTGATCGGTCAGGTGGAGGGGCATTACACCCTGCCGCCCCAAAATAAGACCACCAAGTATGAGCATGTGATCCCCCAGCTGGTGGCAATCGAGCAATCGGAGGAGATCGACGGGCTGGTTATCATTCTCAACACGGTCGGCGGCGATGTGGAAGCGGGTCTTGCCATTGCGGAGCTGATCGCGGGCATGAAAAAGCCGACCGCCTCGCTGGTGCTGGGCGGCGGACATTCGATCGGCGTGCCGCTGGCGGTCAGTGCCAACCGTTCGTTTATCGTACCCTCTGCCACCATGACCATTCACCCGGTTCGCATGAACGGCACCGTGCTGGGGATTCCCCAGACCCTTTCCTACTTCGACCGTATGCAGGACAGGATCGTGCGGTTTGTCACCGACAATTCGGGGATCAGCGATGAGCGCTTTCGGGCGCTGATGATGACCACCGGTGAGCTTGCCATGGACGTTGGCACCGTGCTCGACGGCTCTGCTGCCGTGTCGGAGGGGATCATCGATGCGCTGGGCGGCTTGTCCGACGCGATCTCCTACCTCAACGAACAGATCGATCGGAAAAAGGCAGAAAAGGGGGAGAGCGTATGCTCTACACCGTAGTTTCCCTGCTGGATATCTTTCCGGCGCCCGAAAATGAAGTAAAATCACAGCCGCCGCGGAGCACCGACCCGTTTTCCTATCTGGAAACGCCGGAGCTCACAGAAGTACAGCTTGTCACCCCAACTCAAATCATAAGGAGTCAACCGCTATGAACATCTTTGTTGTCATTTTTCAGGCGATCGTGCAGGGACTGTCGGAGTTTCTGCCCATATCCAGCTCGGGACACCTTTCGCTGGTGCAGCATTTTACCGGCGTGGAGGGTGACGAGGCGGTGCTTTTGACGGTGATGCTCCACATGGGTACGCTGATCGCCGTCATCATCGCGTTTTACCCGCTGATCTGGTCGCTGCTCAAGGAATTTGGCAGAATGGTAAAGGATATCTTTACGGGGAAATTCCATTGGAAAGAGATGAACCCCGAAAGACGAATGATCTTTATGCTGATTATCTCCTGCGCCATGCTGCTGCCCTTTTACATATTCAAGGACTTTTTCACCGGCGTCGCCTCCGACCACGATATTGTGCTGGAGGGCTTCTGCTTCCTCTATACGGCGGCGATTCTCTATCTCTCCGACCGCTGTGTCAACGGACAAAAGACCTATGGGGAGATTCGGGTGCGTGACGCGGTGCGGGTCGGTATTTTTCAGGGCTTTGCACTGCTGCCGGGCGTTTCCCGTTCCGGTTCTACCATCGCGGGCGGACTGTTTTCCGGCTTTACGCGGGAAACGGCGGTGGAGTACTCCTTTGTGCTGGGAATCCCGCCCATTCTGCTCGGCGGACTGCTGGAATTGAAGGATTACGATCCCTCTGCCGGTTCGGTCGGTATCTTTTCGCTGATCATCGGTTTTGTGATCGCGGCAGTGGTCGGCTTTTTGGCAATCAAAATGGTCAAATGGCTGATCCACAGCGATAAATTCAAATACTTTGCCTATTATACCGGCATACTCGGTATCGTCACCGTGGTGGTCGGCACCATCGAGCATATCATGGCATGAATACATAGGGAAGGAAGTCAACCGTGGCAGCATCAAAGAAAAAGCGAAAAACCGCAACCAAAAAGCCGCAGACAAAATCGGCGCGGAATACCGCTAAAAAACCGGAGCCAAACCCGCAGACCAAGCGGGTTTGGGAAATTTTGCTGTTTGCGTTCGGCTTGCTGCTGCTCTGCCTGACATGGGTGCGGGGCGAAAGCCTGTGGCTTATTTTGCATAACGGGCTGTTCGGGCTGTTCGGCTGGGTGGCATATCTGCTTTCCCCCATTTTGATCGCCGTGGCGGTGCTGGTCAGCACCGGACGGCAGATCGGCGGATTTTATCATAAAATTTGGCAGTCCGCTTTGTTTTTTGTACTACTCTGCGCGCAGGTGCAGATTTTGCAGATCGGCGAGGTTCCGGCTGTCTCCGTGCTGTTCGGGGACGGGGTGGAGCGGCATGGCGGCGGCGTGATTGGCGGACTGGTCGCGTGGCTCTTTCTCAAGACCTGCGGACGGGTCGGCGCGGCGATCCTTGTGTTTTTGATTTTGTTTGTGCTGTTCATGCTGGTCGGCGGCTTCACCATTCTCGGTATGCTGCGCGGTATGTCCCGTCCCGTTCAGTTGGTGCGGGAGGAGCATCAGGAGCGGTTGAAACAGCAGGAGCAGGGGCAAAAGCGGAAATTCAATGTAGATGTGCCTCTCGGACCGGACTATCCCAAACCGGCAGAGGACAAGCCTGCACCGGCGGCAAAGCCCGCGCCAAAGGCAGACGTCAAGGACATTGTCCGCCGTGCGGTGGAGGAACCGACCGCGCAGAAGGAGGAAAAGGCGGTATCTGCGGATATGCCCGTTCCCGAAGCGGCAGGTCAAAAGGCGTATCAATTCCCCTCGCTGGAGCTGCTCAATCACGCCAAATCGGTATCGGACGCGGACGCTTCCAGGGAAATGGAGCAGTCCGCCAAAAAGCTGATCGAAACGCTCCGCAGCTTCGGGGTGGAGACCACCTTGACCGGCATCGAGCGCGGACCCTCCGTCACCCGTTATGAAATTCAGCCTTCGGTCGGCGTGAAGCTCAATAAGATCACCAATCTGGCGGACGATATTGCACTGAATATGGCGGCGTCCGGCGTGCGGATCGCGCCGATCCCGAATAAGACCTCGATCGGCGTTGAGATACCGAATCAGAACACCTCGATCGTGGCAATTCGGGAGATTCTCGGCTCCACCGTCTTTCAAAATGCAAAAAGTAAGCTCACCATGGCACTGGGGAAGGACGTTGCCGGTAAGATCATGGTCGCCGATGTGGCAAAAATGCCCCATGTGCTGATTGCGGGCGCAACCGGCTCCGGTAAGTCGGTCTGTATCAATTCGCTGTTGATGAGTATTCTGTTTCACGCGACCCCCGATGAGGTGCGGCTGATTTTAGTCGATCCCAAAATGGTCGAGCTGGGCGTTTATAACGGCATTCCGCATCTGCTGGTGCCGGTCGTCACCGATCCGCGGAAGGCGGCGGGCGCACTCAACTGGGCTGTGACCGAAATGCTCAAGCGGTATAAACTGCTTTCGGATAACGGCGTACAGAATCTGGAAACCTACAGTAAGCTCGCCGAAACATCGGATACCTTGGAGAAGCTGCCCCAGATCGTCATTGTGATCGACGAGCTGTCCGATCTGATGATGGTCGCCTCCGCTGAGGTGCAGGATTCCATCAACCGGCTGGCGGCAATGGCGCGGGCGGCAGGTATGCATCTGGTGGTCGCGACTCAGCGTCCGTCCACCAATGTCATCACCGGCGTCATCAAGGCAAACATTCCCTCTCGGATCGCGCTTTCGGTCAGCTCGCAGATCGACTCCCGCATCATTCTGGACGAGGGCGGCGCTGAGAAGCTGCTCGGCAGGGGAGATATGCTCTTTTATCTGCCGAGTATGTCCAAGCCGCGTCGGGTACAGGGCTGTTATGTGGACGAGGAGGAGATTGCACGGGTCATCGACTTTGTGAAAAAGCAGGCGGAAGCCGATTATGATACCGAGGTGCTTGTGGAGATTGACCGCCAGTCCGCCAAGGGCGAGGAATCGGGCGGAGAGGGCGGACTTTCGGACGAGGACGATATGCTGCCCGCCGCCATCGAATTTGTGGTGGAAGCGGGACAGGCGTCCACCTCCGCGCTGCAGCGACGGCTGAAGCTGGGGTATGCCCGTGCCGGACGGCTGATGGACATCATGGAGCAAAAGGGAATCGTCGGTCCGTTTGAGGGGAGTAAGCCCCGTAAGGTGCTGATGACAAAGCAGCAGTGGATCGAAATGCGGCTCCGGCAGCCCGATGTCGGAAATGGGCAGATCTCGCTGGTTGAGGATTCGGACGATGAAGCTTGACTTTTTGCCGATCACCCCTGCCGAAATGAAAGAGCGGGGGATCGAACAGTTCGATTTTATCTGCGTCACCGGAGACGCCTATGTGGATCACCCGAGCTTCGGTACTGCCATCATCGCAAGGGTGGTGGAATCGCTCGGCTTCACCGTCGGGATTCTGGCACAGCCGGATTTTCGCAGCCTGGAAGCGTTTTGCGCGCTCGGAAAGCCGAAATACGCCTTTTTGGTATCCTCCGGCAATATCGATTCGATGGTGGCGCATTATACGGCTGCCAAAAAACGCCGGAGCGAGGACGCCTATACTGCGGGCGGCAAGGCGGGGAAACGCCCCGACCGCGCGGTGATCGTCTATTCCAAAATGCTTCGCCGCGCCTATCCTGAGGTGCCGATCGTCATCGGCGGTCTGGAAGCGTCCTTGCGGCGGTTTGCCCATTATGATTATTGGGAGGATCGGGTCATGCCCTCGATCCTTCTCGACAGCGGTGCGGATTTGCTCACCTACGGAATGGGAGAAAAGCAGACGGCGGAAATTTGCCGCCGCCTTGCCGCCGGTGAGCCGGTATCCTCTCTCCGCGATATTCGCGGCACCTGCTATCTTGTCCCCACGCGGGAAACGCCGCTCGGCTGTGCCGAGTGTCCCAGTCTCTCGCTTGTCACCGAGGATAAAAAAAGCTATGCCAAAGCCTGCCGCATTCAGTTGGACGAGCAGGACGAGGTGTACGGAAAAACGGTGATCCAGCGGCACGGCGACCAAATGCTGGTGCAGCTGCCGCCGATGTATGCTCTCACCACCGAGGAGCTGGATCGGGTGTACGCATTGCCCTTTACCCGCCGCTGGCACCCCTCTTACGATCGGGAGGGCGGCGTACCGGGGCTTTCGGAGGTGCTTTTTTCGATTGCACATAATCGCGGTTGCTTCGGTCATTGCAATTTCTGCTCGATCGCACTGCATCAGGGCAGGCGGGTCACCTGCCGCAGTGAGGAATCGGTGCTGGCAGAGGCAAAAATGCTGACCCGCGATCCCCGCTTTAAGGGGTATATCCATGATGTGGGCGGTCCGACCGCAAATTTTCGTCAGCCGTCCTGCCAAAAGCAGCTGACCGCCGGTCTTTGCAAAGGCAAAAAATGTTTGGCGCCAAAGCCCTGCCCGCAGCTTACCGTCTCACATCGGGAATACCTCAACATCTTGCGGAAGATACGCGCTCTGCCGGGGGTCAAACGGGTGTTTATCCGCTCCGGCATTCGGTATGATTATCTGATGGAGGATAAGGACGACAGCTTTTTTAAAGAGCTTGTCACCTATCATGTCAGCGGTCAACTGAAGGTGGCGCCGGAGCATTGCTCGGCAGTCGTGCTGGATCAGATGGGGAAGCCGCATATCGAAAGCTACCTCCGGTTTGCCGAGCGGTTTTACCGCACCACCCGCAAGGTGGGGAAGGAGCAGTATCTGGTGCCCTATCTGATGTCGTCGCACCCCGGTTCCACACTAAAGGAAGCGGTGGAGCTGGCACTGTTTTTGAAGGAGCATCATATCCGTCCGGAGCAGGTGCAGGATTTTTATCCGACGCCGGGGACCCTTTCCACCTGCGTGTTTTACACCGGCATGGACCCCTATACCCTGAAACCGGTCTATGTGCCGAGGTCTGCCGAGGAAAAGGCGATGCAGCGGGCGCTGCTGCAATATTTCCTGCCGCAGAATCACCGGCTGGTGCGAAAGGCGCTTTACCGCGCCAATCGTGCCGATTTGATCGGCACCGGACAAAACTGCCTGGTGCCGCCCGAGCCGAACCGACCCCAAAAGCAGCAAAAGGAAAAGCGGCGCCGCCGCTGACGGAGTAAATTATGGGAAACCGAAAAAGTGCTCATCTTGTGCGAAATCTCATCTGCCTGCTGATCGTGCTTTGCTGTGCGATGGGCATTTTCTTGAAATTCACCGGCGACTCCGCGTCCTTCTTTGATCGGCTGTTTCACCCCGCTTTTTCTGATGCGCCAAAAGCGGGCGAGGTGGAGATTCACCAGATCGATGTCGGGCAGGGGGACGCCACGCTGATCCGCACCGCCGAATCGGCAGTTCTCATCGACGCCGGTGACATCGGCTGCGGAGATACCGTGGTGCGGTATCTGATGTCCCGCCATCTGAAATCGCTCGATCTGGTGATTGCCACCCACCCTCATGCCGACCATATCGGCGGTATGCGGGAGGTGCTGGAGCAGTTCGAGGTGAAACGGATCATGATGCCGCAGCTGTCCGGCAATCTGATCCCCACCAGCGCCACCTATGAAAAGCTCATCTCAACGATCGCCGAGAAGGGAATGTTTCTCGAAAAGGCGGAACCGAATACGGTGATCTCCCTCCCCGATTGCGAGATCGAGATATTGGCGCCGGTCGAATCGTATCAGGACCTCAATAACTGTTCGATCGCGGGGAGACTCATCAGCGGCGAATTTCGGTATTTCTTCGGCGGCGATATGGAAAAGGAAGCGGAACATGACCTGCTGCAGCAAAATCCCGATCTGAAGGCTGATGTGCAAAAGCTCTCCCATCACGGGAGCGACACCTCGAATACCGCGGCTTTTCTGGACGCGGTTGGCGCAAAGATCGCGCTGATCTCGGTCGGCAAGGGCAATTCCTACGGACACCCGCATAAAGAGGTGCTGGATCGCTTGGAGAAACGGGGGATTCAGTATTACCGTACCGATCAATCGGGCAATATCGTGGTAAAATGGGAAAATGGCGAGATCGCGGTGAAAACTTCCCGTTAGGAGGAAAACTGATGTTTTGGAGCGTTGACCGTATCGAAAACGGACAGGCAGTCTGTATCAGCGATGCAGAGCAGCAGTGTGTTCTGCCGCTGTCCTCCCTTCCGCCCGAAACCAAAGAGGGGTCGGTGCTGTGGGAGGAAAAGGGTGTTTACCAAATCGATCGGGAGGAGGAAACACGCCGCAGGGAGCGGATCGCCGCACTTTTGGCGGGTGTTACCCGTAAGGAGGGAAAGGAATGAAGGACGGTTTTGTGAAGGTAGCGGCTGGAACGCCGCGGCTTTCGGTTGCCGATGTGAGCGGGAATGCGGCTGCGATCATCGAGCTTATCAAGGACGCGGCGGAGCAGGGGGTAAAGGTGCTGACCTTGCCGGAGCTTGCCCTGACCGGCTACACCAATTCCGACCTGTTTTTGCAGACGCTTTTGCTTCACGCGGCGGAGGAAGCACTCGCGCAGATTTGCCGCGAGACCAAAAAGGCGGATATTCTGGTTGCCGTCGGTCTGCCGGTGGTAAGAGGTGCGTCCCTCTATAACGCCGCCGCCGTGCTGTATCACGGCGAAATACTCGGTGTGGTGCCGAAAACCCATATCCCGAATTACCGTGAGTTTTATGAGGCGCGGCATTTCACTTCGGGGCGGGGCGTAACCGGCACGGTCGCCCTTTGCGGGAGGGAAGTGCCGTTTGGTGCCGATCTGCTCTTTCGGGCGGAAAATCTGCCGGCGCTCACCGTCGGCGTGGAGATTTGCGAGGATCTCTGGGTCGCTTCGCCGCCCTCTATTACTCTTGCGGAGCAGGGTGCCACACTGCTGCTCAATCTCTCGGCAAGCGATGAGGTGATCGGGAAACGCGCCTATCGGCGGGAGCTGGTCAAAGGGCAGTCCGCCCGTCTGCTTGCCGCCTACCTTTACGCGGGCGCCGGCGAGGGGGAGTCCACCACCGACCTTGTCTTTGCGGGGCATCGCATGATTGCCGAAAACGGCGTCATGCTGGCGGAAAGCGAGCCGTTTGGGAACGGGCTTCTGATTTCGGAAATTGACCTTCACTATCTGATGAATGAGCGGCGGCGGATCAACACCTTCCCGTCCGAGCAGCGTCCGCCCGCACGGGTGGTCGGCTTCTCTCTCCCTCTGACCGATACCGCTCTCACCCGTTCGATCGACCCCGCACCTTTTGTACCGGCAGGGGAGAACGAGCGCGCCGAACGCTGCGAGATGATCCTCTCGATGCAGGCGCACGGGCTCACCCGCCGGATCACCCATACCGGCAGCCGCACGGTTGTTTTGGGGCTGTCGGGCGGGCTGGACAGCACGCTGGCACTGATCGTTGCAGTGCGGGCAATGGATTTATTGGGGCGTTCCCATAAAGATGTGGTCGCGGTGACCATGCCCTGCTTCGGCACCACCGGACGCACCCGCTCCAATGCGGAGAAGCTGGCAGAAGCATATGGCGTCACACTTCGTACCGTGGATATTGCGGCGGCGGTGAAACAGCATTTTGCGGACATCGGGCACACCGAAACCGATTACGATGTGGTGTTTGAAAACGGACAGGCAAGGGAACGGACGCAGGTTTTGATGGACCTTGCCAATCAAACCGGCGGGCTGGTGGTCGGCACCGGCGACCTTTCCGAGCTGGCGCTCGGCTGGGCGACCTACAACGGCGATCATATGTCGATGTACGGTGTCAACGCCTCGGTGCCAAAGACGCTGATCCGCCATATGGTGGCATATGCCGCCGACAGCACGGCGGACAAAAGGCTTTCCGATGCGCTTTTTGATGTGCTGGACACACCGGTCAGTCCCGAGCTGCTCCCTGCCGAGAACGGGGAAATTTCCCAGAAAACCGAGGACCTTGTGGGACCCTATGCTCTGCACGATTTTTTCCTCTATCATTTTGTGCGGTGCGGGGAAAATCCCGCCAAAATCTATCGGCTTGCCTGTATCGCCTTTGCGGGAGAGTATGCCGCAGAGGAGATCAAGCGTTGGCTTTCGGTTTTCTTCCGGCGGTTTTTCGCCCAGCAGTTTAAGCGTTCCTGCCTGCCGGACGGTCCGAAGGTCGGCAGCGTGACCCTTTCCCCCAGGGGCGACTGGCGAATGCCGAGCGACGCCGAGGCAAAGCTGTGGCTGAAAGAAATCGAATCGCTTTGACACTTGAAAAGCGTCTTGCAAAATGCTATAATGAAGGAAAGGAGTGGCTTGTCTTGCAAATTTACCATCTCAATACCGATGAGCTGCCCGAAATGGCGGGCAAGCTGCGGATATCGGATCGGGTTTACCTGTCCGGCACCGTTTATACTGCCCGTGACGCGGCGCATAAACGCTTTTTTGAACTGCTGGACGCGGGACAGCCGCTTCCGTTTCCGATCAAGGGTGCGGCGATCTACTATGCCGGACCCACTCCCGCGCCGGACGGACTGCCGATCGGCTCCTGCGGACCCACCACTTCTGGAAGAATGGACCCGTATGCTCCAAGGCTTTTGGATTTAGGTCTTGCCGCGATGATCGGCAAGGGGGAGCGTTCGAAAGCGGTCCTGGAAGCCATCGTGCGCAACAGGGCGGTCTATCTCTGTGCGATCGGCGGCGCGGGCGCTCTGGCGGCGGAATGTATCCGCTCGTCCGAGGTGATCGCCTTTCCGGAGCTCGGGTGTGAGTCGGTCAAACGGCTCACCTTCTCGGAGTTCCCGCTGGTCGTCTGCGCGGACGCCGCGGGCGGCGAGATCTTTTCACAGAATCGAAAAAAATACGCACAGAAGGTCGTGTAGTTGTGGCACAGGATTTGTTGACTCTGATGCGGCAGAGTTATCCGAAGTTCTCCAAAGGGCAGAAGGCGATTGCCGATTATATGCTGAGTCACTATGATAAGGCGGCTTATATGACGGCGGCAAAGCTGGGTATCTGCGTGGGTGTCAGTGAATCGACGGTGGTGCGCTTTGCCTCCGAATTGGGGTTTGAGGGCTATCCCAGCCTGCAAAAGGAATTGCAGATCATGATCCGCAACAAGCTCACCTCGGTACAGCGGATCGAGGTGACCAAGGAGCAGATCGGAAATGAGGATATGCTCACCAAGGTGCTGAACATGGATATCGAAAAGATACGCCGCACTATTGACGAAATTTCGCATGAGCATTTTCACCGCGCGGTGCAGATGCTTGTAAACGCCGAGAAAATCTATATCATCGGCACCCGTTCGGCGGCTGCCATGGCTTCCTTTATGGCGTTTTACTTTCAATATATCTTCCGCAATATGCACCATGTCCACGCCAACAGCACCAGTGAGATGTTTGAGCAGATCATGCGGATCGGGAAAAACGATGTGCTGATCGGGATCAGCTTTCCGCGTTATTCCACCCGCACGGTCAAGGCGTTCGATTACGCCAAGCATCAGGGCGCACAGGTGATCGCCATTACCGACAGTACGGCGTCTCCGCTGGCGCAGAACGCCGACGCACTGTTGATTGCCCGAAGCGATATGGCTTCGTTTGTGGACAGTCTGGTAGCTCCGCTGAGTGTCATCAATGCGCTGATTGTGGCGACAGGGCTTCAAAAGCAGGACGAGGTTTCGGCAAACTTCGCCCGTCTGGAGCAGATTTGGGACGAATATGACGTCTACCAGAAATCCACGGAAGAAAATCCATGATCTCATGTGATGCGGTGGTGGTCGGCGCCGGTGCGGCGGGTATGTTCGCCGCCGGTATTCTGGCGGAGCACGGGCTTGCTACCGTGCTGCTCGAAAAAATGCCGCAGTCGGGGAATAAATTGCGGCTGACCGGAAAGGGCAGATGCAACCTCACCAATGCCTGCGATCGGGAAACGCTGCTGCGGCAGTACCCGCGGGGCGGCAAGTTCCTTTACAGCGCCGTTTCCCGATTCTCATCTGAGGATACCGTGTCGTTTTTTGAGGGACGCGGCATTCCGCTCAAGGTGGAACGGGGAAACCGCGTTTTTCCGGTGTCCGATCGGGCGGAGGATATCCGTCGGGCTTTGGCAGCCTATGCCGAATCGGCAGGGGCGGTGCTGCGGCAGGAGCGCGCTTTGCGGCTTTTGCTGCGGGGAAATAGAGTCACCGGCGTTTTGACCGACCGCACGGAGCTTTCTGCAAACGCCGTATTGCTGGCGACCGGCGGTATGTCCTATCCGCAAACCGGCTCAGACGGGGACGGCTACCGCATGGCGGCAAAGGCGGGGCATACCGTGATTCCGCCGCGCCCCTCACTGATCCCGATTGTGACCGCCGAGGACTTTTGCCGGGAGGCAACCGGTCTTTCGCTGCGGAATGTCACGTTGACGGTCAAGGATCAAAAGGGGAAAACCGTTTTTTCCGAGCTGGGCGAATTGCTCTTTACCCATTTCGGGGTCTCCGGACCTCTGGTGCTGAGTGCCAGCGCCGTGATGCAGGCGGGGAAACCGTCCGATTATCGCCTTTTGATCGACTGTAAGCCGGGCTTAACGCCGGAGCAGCTGGACGCACGGCTTCTGCGCGATCTTTCGGAGCATGGCGGGAAAACCATGCTGCGGCTGTTGCCGCTTCTGCTTCCCCGTAAGCTGATTCCGCCTGTTTTGCGGCTGGCAGATATTCCGCCGGAGCGCCGCGCGGATCAGATCACACGGGAGGAGCGCAGGCGTTTGGGGCAAACGGTGAAAGCACTCCCGCTGACCCCTGTGGCGTTTCGCCCGATCGAGGAGGCGATCGTCACCTGCGGCGGCGTCGCGCTGCCGGAGGTGGACCCCAAAACGATGGCGTCCAAAAAAGCCGAGGGGCTTTTCTTCGCCGGAGAGCTGCTCGATATCGACGGCTATACCGGCGGGTTCAATCTGCAAGCGGCATTTTCTACCGCATATGCCGCGGCTTTCGGGATTTTGTCTCGGAGAGAGGGGAATTGACAGTATGACATCTGTTGCCATTGACGGACCTGCGGGAGCAGGAAAAAGCACCATCGCACGGGCGGCGGCAAAGCAGCTCGGCTTTATCTATGTGGATACCGGCGCGCTCTATCGCACGATCGGCTACGCCTGTTTGAAGCGGGGCATATCCCCCAGGGACAGCGCGGCGGTCGAGGGGATATTATCGGAATTGCAGATTGCGCTCCGCTTTCTTTCCGGCGAGCAGCACACCTTTTTGAATGAGGAAGACGTGTCGGAGCTGATCCGCACCGAGGAGGTTTCGATGGCGGCGTCTCACGTGTCCGCCATTCCGGCGGTACGCGCCTTTCTGCTCGATTTGCAGCGGGGTTTTGCCAAAACACAGTCTGTGGTGATGGACGGGCGGGACATCGGAACGGTGGTACTGCCCCATGCCGATGTCAAGGTCTTTCTGACCGCCTCCGCCGAGGCGCGGGCGCACCGCAGATGGCTGCAATATCGGGAAAAGGGGATATCCGCCGACGAGCAGGAAATATTAAGAGAAATCCGGCAGCGGGACGAAAACGATTCGGGCCGTGAGATCGCGCCGCTGCGCCGCGCCGAGGACGCCGCGCTGCTGGATACGACCGAACTGACACTGGAGGAATCCATTTCGCAGATGATCTCGCTGATCCGGTCGAAGATATCATAAAGGGCGGGGATTGCCATGCTGTTTTACCGTTTTGCACGGCTGGTTTGCCGGATCGCACTGCATCTTGCGTTTCACATTCAAATCGAGGGGCTGGAAAACCTGCCAAAGGAAGGCGGATATATTCTCTGCGCCAATCATACCAGCTATCTCGATCCGCCGCTTTTGGGACTGCATCTGGACAGGAATGTGCATTTCATGGCAAAGGAAGAACTGTTTCACAACCGTCTTTTTGCGTGGCTGATCCGCAAGCTGGGCGCATTTCCGGTGGAGCGCGGCAAGGGCGGCGAGGCAAATCCCGCGCTTCAAAAGGCGATCGGGATCGTCGGGGAAGGGCAGGCGCTCGCCCTCTTTCCCGAGGGAACGCGCTCGAAAACCGGAAAGCCGCTTCGCCCGAAATCGGGCATCGTGCTGATCGCCGCACAGACCGGCGCGGACATTGTGCCGGCAGGCATCAGTATCCACCGTCCGCTTCGCTTCCGTACTCGGATCACGGTGCGGTACGGGAAACCGATCCCCAATGCATCACTCGGGATTGCCGGCACCTTTCCGCAGGAGCTAAAGCAGGCAAGCCGGACAGTCATGGACGCGGTGATCGGTCTGCTTGACGAGGGGATCGCATGAGTATCACACTTGCCAAAACAGCGGGCTTCTGCTTCGGGGTGGATCGCGGCGTCACACTGGTCTACCGGCTGTTGTCCGAGGGGAAAAGGGTCTGTACGCTCGGTCCGATCATACATAATCCGCAGGTCGTGGAGGATTTTAAAAAGCGCGGCGTGCGGATCGTTTCGGCGCCGGAGGAGGTCATGCCGGACGAGGTCATGGTGATCCGCTCCCACGGCGTTGCCGCTGACGTTTACAAAAAGGCGGACGCCCTCGGCGTGAAATATGAGGACGCCACCTGTCCGTTTGTGGCGAAAATCCATCGGATCGTCGCCGGCTGTAAAAGCGACGAGCTTGTGTTTCTGGCGGGCGACCCCGATCACCCGGAGGTCAAAGGGATATGCGGTCACGCCGTCTGCCCGACTATTGTGTTTCGCACACCGGAGGAGCTCATACAAATAGACAAAGCGCACCCCGAATACCGAAAAAAACCGGTCACTTTTGCCGCTCAGACGACTTTTCAGGCAGATTTGTGGCAAGAATGTGCAAGAACAGCAAAAAAAGTATATACAAATCCAAAAATATTTGATACAATATGTAATGCGACCGATGAACGCCAGTCCGAGGCGAAGGAGATCGCTTCCCGTTCCGACTTCATGATCGTGATCGGCGGTCGCCACAGCTCCAATACCAAAAAGCTCAGCGAGGTATGCAGTGCACACTGTCCCACCCTGCTGATCGAAACGGCAAAGGAGCTGCCCGAATCCATGTTGTTAGCGTCAAGTCACATTGGCGTTACAGCCGGCGCATCTACACCGGCGTATATCATTAAGGAGGTTTTCAAAACCATGAGCGAAATGTTGGAAAATCAGGGAGTTGTGAATGAGGAGGCAGGCAAGGAGGACTTTGCGGAGCTTCTGGAGCAATCTCTCAATGAAAAATTATATACGGGGAAGCGGGTAAAAGGCGTAGTCACTTCGATCCAACCGAATGAAGTGCTGGTCGATGTCGGCGCAAAGCAGGCTGGCTTTGTCGCATTGTCCGAGCTGACCGACGATCCCTCGCTGAAGGCGGAGGACGTGGTCAAGGTGGGCGATGAGATCAATCTCGCGGTCATCAAGGTAAACGATCAGGAGGGCACCGTCATGCTTTCCAAAAAGCGGTGCGATGCCGAGGAAGGCTTTGAAGAGATTGTCAAAGCGCATGAGGAGGGTACCGTGCTGACCGGTACCGTTGTAGATGTGGTGCGCGGCGGCGTTCTGGTGCTGACCAATAATGTTCGGGTGTTCGTGCCGGCGTCACAGGCTTCCGGCTCGCGGGTGGAGGATCTTTCCACCCTGCTGAAAAAGGAAGTGCGGTATAAGATCATCGAGGTAAACGAGAACCGCCGCCGTGCGGTCGGTTCGGTGCGTGCGGTGATCCGCGAGGAGCGCGCCGCGAAGCAGGCGGCGTTCTGGGAGAGCGTGGAGGTCGGTCAGGTGTTCCATGGCGAGGTGAAATCACTCACCTCTTACGGCGCGTTTGTCGATCTCGGCGCGGTGGACGGCATGATCCATATCACCGAGCTGTCCTGGAAGCGGATCAAGCACCCGTCCGAGGTGGTCAAGGTCGGCGACATGGTGGAGGTCTATGTCAAGGACATCGATAAGGAAGCCAAGAAGATTTCGCTCGGCTATAAAAAGAGCGAGGACAATCCGTGGAACATCTTCCTGTCCAAGTGCCATATCGGCGATGTGATCACCGCCAAGATCGCGTCCCTGACGCCGTTCGGCGCGTTTGCCGAGATCATTCCGGGCGTGGACGGACTCATTCATATTTCGCAGATTTCCACCGAGCGGGTGGAAAAGGCTGGCGATGTGCTTTCGGTCGGTCAGGAGGTCAATGTGAAGATCACCGACATCGATGTGGAGCGGAAACGAATCAGCCTGTCGATCCGCGCTTTGCTCGAGGAAGCGGCAGCCGCAAAGGCAGAAGCAGCCGCTGCCGAGCCGGAGGATACCGTGTATTATTCTACCGAGGACCCGAAGCCCGAAGCAGAGCCTGAGGAGCCGTCTGCCGAGTAAAGACCGTAGGAAAGTTACGGATCGATTCTTGTCTCAGTCTGTCGAAACAGCAATAGGTAACGGAAATATTTTAATCCGTCACGGAGGCGGGCGTGTACCGCCGCAGTGACACCTTGAGAGAAAACCGGTGCAGGCGGTGTCAGAATTGGCACAAGCCAAGCCGGTTTTCGATGAAAAGGGGGAATCGGGGGCTTTCCCACCGAAACGCGCCCTGTGGGCGAAACAGTGAGGTGGGAATGGCGCCGCGGTCGACAAGCGGCAAGGCGGTTATCCGCCGCAGCCGATGTCGGGAACCGCAAGAGGACAAAGCGGTTTTGAATCCCTCCACCGCTTCGCGGTCCCCCTCCCTTTGACAAGGGAGGTTTTGACAAAGACGTTGGCTTTTTAAAGCGTGTCGACTTGATCGACACGCTTGAGAAAGGGGTGTGCCATATGCCTGCCGAGGCAATTTTTTGGAGCGTACTGTTTGTCCTGCTGCTGGCGGTAGAGATGATGACGACCCAGCTTGTTTCCGTCTGGTTTGCCGCCGGAAGCCTTGCGGCATTTATTGCCGCGATATGCGGCGGTTCGTTCACCGTGCAGTTGATTCTGTTCGTGATCGTGTCAGTGGCGTTGCTTCCGGTCGCACGGATCATCTGGAAAAAGCGGAAGCTGTCGCCCACAGTCAAGACAAATGCCGACAGTGTGATCGGCATGATCGGCGTTGTCACCGAAGATGTGGATAATCTCAAGGAGACCGGCAGGGTCAAGGTGAACGGACTGAGCTGGAGCGCCCGCATGGAAACCGGCAATTTTGCCGCTGTCGGTACGGCGGTGCGTATATGCAGGATCGACGGTGTGAAACTGTTAGTGGAACCCGCAGAACAGGAGGAAAAATAAGATGCTGATTTATGTGTTGCTGTTTCTGGTCGTTGTGCTATTGCTGTTGTCGTGCAATGTGCGGATCGTGCCGCAGTCGCAGGAGTATGTGATCGAGCGGCTGGGCAAATATCATCAGACCTGGAATACCGGCATTCATGTGCTGGTGCCGCTGGTCGACCGCATTTCCAGGAAGGTTAATTTAAAAGAGCAGGTAGTGGATTTCCAGCCGCAGGCAGTCATCACAAAGGATAATGTCACCATGCAGATCGATACGGTGGTCTTTTTCCAGATCACCGATGCCAAGCTCTACACCTATGGTGTGGACCGTCCGCTTTCTGCGATCGAGAACCTGACCGCCACCACATTGCGGAATATCATCGGCGATCTGGAGCTGGACAGCACGCTGACCTCTCGCGATGTCATCAATACCCGCATCACCGCCATTTTGGACGAGGCTTCGGACAAGTGGGGAATCAAGGTCAATCGGGTGGAGTTAAAAAACATCATTCCGCCCCGAGAGATTCAGGACGCCATGGAGAAGCAGATGAAGGCGGAGCGGGAACGCCGCGAGCAGATTTTGCAGGCGGAGGGCAAAAAGCGGAGCCAGATTTTGGTGGCGGAAGGCGAAAAGCAGTCTCAGATTCTCCGCGCCGAAGCGGAAAAGGAAACGCTTTTGCTCCATGCCGATGCGGTCAAGGAACAGAAAATCAGGGAAGCGGAGGGCGAAGCCACCGCAATTTTGTCGGTGCAGACGGCACTGGCGCAGAGCCTGCGGCTATTAAGCGAATCGAACCCGACCGATCAGGTGCTGCTGCTCAAAAGTCTGGAGGCATTCCAGAAGGCGGCGGACGGAAAGGCAACCAAGATCATCATACCGAGCCAATTGCAGGGTCTTGCCGGTTTGACCGCCTCCATCAAGGAGATCATAGATACCCAGAAAGGGGAATAATTTTCTCTTTTCTCTTGCAATGACCCATATATTTTGTTATACTATAACTATATTTAGTGGTAAAGGGGGTCCTTTGCGATGACGGTGGTTTGCTTGTTCGGTTGCCGCGCGGTTGGGCAGGGACTTTCTGTATCTATTTCGGTTCAAACAAGCTGTGGCAGATAACTGCCGCGGCTTGTTTTCTTTTATGGAAGGGGTCGTGAACAATGGCAAAAAAAGTGGCGCTCATCATGGGCAGTGACAGCGATCTGCCGGTCGTGCAAAGCGGAATCAACCGCCTGCGGACGCTGGGGATACCGGTGGAGGTGCGGGTGATGTCCGCTCACCGCACACCGGCGCAGGTGGCGGAGTTTGCCGCCTCGGCAAAGGAAAACGGATACGGCGTTCTGATCGCGGCGGCGGGGAAGGCGGCTCATCTTGCCGGCGTGATTGCGGCACATACCACCTTGCCGGTCATCGGCATTCCGGTCAAGTCCTCCACATTAGACGGACTGGACGCGCTTTTGGCGACCGTTCAGATGCCAAGCGGGATTCCGGTGGCGACCGTGGCGATCGACGGCGCCGAGAACGCCGCTATACTTGCGGCGCAGATGCTTGCCCTGTCTGACTGTGAGATCGCGGATAAGCTGGAGCAAATGCGGCGGGATATGGTGGACACGGTTATGGAAAAGGACCGCCGCTTGCAGGACAAGCTGGCAGAGGAAAACTGAGAAATAACGGAATTTACACACTGGCGGGGAGGTCTTTTTTTGGGCGGTATATTCGGAGTCGCTTCCAAGCAGGATTGCGTGACCGATCTCTTTTTCGGGGTCGATTATCACTCTCATCTCGGCACAAAACGGGGCGGCATGGCAACCTATTCTGCGGATAGAGGGTTCGACCGTGCGATTCACAATATCGGCAATTCGCCGTTTCGGACAAAGTTTCAATCCGACGTCAATAAAATGAGCGGCACGCTGGGGATCGGCTGTATATCCGATACCGATCCGCAGCCGCTGATCGTGCGGTCGCATTTCGGCAGATTTGCGCTTACCACGGTCGGCAGGATCAATAATAAGGAGGAGCTGGTAGACCGCATTTTCTTCGACCGCAAGGGTCATTTTATGGAGATGAGCGGCGGGAATGTCAACGGGACCGAGCTGGTCGCGGCGCTGATCAGCACCCAAAACAGCTTCTTGGAGGGAATCCGTTATGTGCAGGAGGTGATCGAAGGATCGCTTTCCATGCTGGTGATGACGCCGGAGGGCATTTATGCGGCAAGGGACAAGCTGGGTCGTATGCCGCTGTTGCTGGGCAAAAAGGAGGACGCCTGCTGCGCCACCTTTGAGTCCTTTGCCTACCACAATCTGGGCTATCAGTTTGCCTATGAGCTGGGACCGGCGGAGATCGTTTATTTTAACGCGGACGGCTTTCAATCGGTATCGCCGCCCGGGGAGGAAATGCGAATTTGCGCCTTCCTCTGGACCTATTACGGCTACCCGACCTCTACATATGAAGGGGTCAATGTGGAGGAAATGCGGTATCGCTGCGGTCAGGCGCTGGCTGATCTCGATCAAGATGATTTACAGCTTGACGGCGTGGCGGGCGTGCCGGACTCCGGTACCGCGCACGCGATCGGGTATGCAAACCGTTCCGGCGTGCCGTTTACCAGACCGCTCATCAAGTATACGCCCACATGGCCCCGCAGCTTTATGCCGCCGAATCAATCAACCAGAAATCTGGTGGCGCGTATGAAGCTGATCCCGATCGAGGCACTGATTCGGGACAAGCGTCTTTTGTTTATCGACGACTCGGTCGTGCGCGGCACCCAGATGCGGGAAACGGTGGAGTATCTGTATGAGGCGGGCGCGAAGGAGGTTCATGTGCGTCCCGCCTGTCCGCCGATCATGTTCGGCTGTAAGTATCTGAATTTTTCCCGTTCGACCTCGGAGATGGATTTGATCACCCATCAGGTGATGCAGTCGCTGGAGGGGGACGGCTATCTTGCGCATTTGGACGAGTATGTGGATCAAACGACCGAGCGGCATCACAAAATGGTGGAGTGTATCGCAAAGCGGCTGAACTTCACCTCACTGCGGTATCATGAGCTCAATGAGATGCTCGACTCGATCGGGATCGACAGATGTAAAATCTGCACCTATTGCTGGAACGGCAAGGAATAGGAGATGGACATGAAAAGCTTTAGTGACAGCTATAAAGAAGCGGGCGTAGATGTAACGGCAGGCTATCGCGCGGTCGAGCTGATGAAGCGCCATGTGGCAAAGACCATGACGCCGCAGGTGCTGACCGGACTGGGCGGCTTTGGCGGATTGTTCGCGCTCGACTTAAACGGTGTCAAGGAGCCGGTGCTGGTCTCCGGCACCGACGGGGTCGGCACCAAGCTGAAGGTGGCGTTTGAACTGGGTCGCCACAATACGGTTGGGATCGACTGTGTCGCCATGTGTGTCAACGACATCATCTGCTGCGGCGCAAAGCCGCTGTTTTTCCTCGACTATGTGGCGGTGGGGAAGAACTATCCCGAAAAGGTGGCGGAGATCGTCTCCGGCGTGGCGGAGGGCTGCGTGCAGGCGGGCTGCGCGCTGGTGGGCGGAGAAACGGCGGAAATGCCGGGCTTCTATCCCGAAGAGGAATACGACCTTGCCGGATTCAGCGTCGGCGTGGTGGATCGCTCCGCCGTGATCGACCATACTACTCAGCGGGCGGGCGATGTGATCCTGGCACTGCCGTCCTCCGGCGTACACTCCAACGGCTTTTCGCTGGTACGCAAGGTGTTCGGGGTCGGTGAAAAAGGCTGGGCGGACTCCCATATTCTGCCGGACGGCAAAACGCTCGGTGAAACCCTTTTGACGCCGACGAAAATTTATGTCAAGCCGGTTTTAAAGCTGATGGAATCGGTGCAGGTCAAGGCGGTGGCGCATATCACCGGCGGCGGGTTTTATGAGAATATCCCTCGCGCGATTGCCGACGGCATGACCGCAAAAATTGAAAAAAGTGCCGTGCGGGTGCTGCCGATCTTTGACTTGATTGCAAAGACGGGCGGCATTTCCGAGCACGATATGTATAACACCTTCAACATGGGGGTCGGCATGATCGTCGTGGTGAAGAAGGAGGACGCGGATCGCGCGCTGCAAATTCTGACCGACGCCGGCGAGGACGCCTATCCAATCGGTGAGCTGACCGAGGGCAGCGAGAGGATCGAGCTATGCTGAATATCGTGGTACTGGTTTCGGGCGGCGGCACC
>CANQKY010000027.1 GCA_947624575.1 uncultured Clostridia bacterium | reverse complement strand
TTTTGACATTAGCCGAAACGGAAAGGAAGGATTATGATGAAACAAATGCTCAAACGGACAGGCGCATTGCTCCTCTCCCTCTGCCTGACTCTCTCGGTCTGGGGTGTCCTCACCCCACTCCCCGCCGCAGCCGAGACTTCGGGGGAATATGAATACCGGATCAATGATGACAATACCGCCACCATCACCAAGTATTTAGGCTCCGGCGGAGACGTCACCATTCCCGACGCACTGGACGGTCATACCGTGACCGAGATTGGTATTGGTTATCACTCATTTTATGGAGCCTTTGACGGTTGCACCAGGCTTACCTCAGTCATCATTCCCGACAGCGTGATCACGATTGGTGATCATGCCTTTTACTGCTGCACCGGGCTTACTTCGGTTACCATCGGGAACAATGTGACTACGATTGATGATTATTCCTTTTGTGGCTGCACAGGGCTTACCTCGGTTATTATTCCGAACAGCGTAACCAAACTTGGTCAATATGCCTTTGACGGTTGCATCGGGCTTACTTCATTCACAGTAAGCGCCAATAATCCCAATTACAGTTCCAAAGACGGCGTTTTGTTTAACAAAAATCAAACAAAATTGATTGAATATCCCCAAGGCAAATCGGGAAGTTATACCATTCCCGGCAGCGTAACCACGATTGGTGGGAGTGCCTTTTCCGGCTGCAGCGAGCTTACCTCGATCATCATTCCGGACAGTGTGACCACGATTAGCAATGATTCCTTTGCTTGGTGTAGAGAGCTTACCTCGGTCGATATTCCCGACAGTGTGACCGAGATTGGTAATAGTGCCTTTTATTGTTGCACCGGGCTTACCTCGATCCATATTCCCGACAGCGTGACCACGATTGGTCCTTCTGCCTTTTTGGGCTGCACCGGGCTTACCTCGGTCGATATCGGAGACAGTATGACCACAATTGGCTGGGGTGCCTTTTTGGGCTGCACCGGGCTTACCTCTATCATTGTAGGCGCCAATAATCCAAATTACAGTTCCAAAGACGGGGTTTTATTTAATAAAGACCAAACAGAATTGATTCAATATGCTTTGGGCAAATCCGGCAGTTATACCATTCCAGACAGCGTGACCGAGATTGGTCAATATGCCTTTTACGGCTGCACCGGGCTTACCTCGGTTGATATTCCGAACAGCGTGACCACGATTGGTGAGGAAGCCTTTTCCGACTGTACCGGGCTTACCTCGGTTGATATTCCTGACAGCGTGACCGCGATTGGCTGGGGTGCCTTTTCCGACTGTACCGGGCTTACTTCCATCACCATTCCGGACAGTGTGACCGAGATTGATGATTATGCCTTTTCCGGCTGCTACAATCTCACCATCTATGGCAAGGTTGGAAGTTATGCAGAGACTTATGCCAAGGAAAACCGCATTCCCTTTGGTACAAAGGCAACAAATCAGGAAACCGGTATCGTGGTGGAGGGGACGGCGGAAACGCTGCCGGACGATGCGGTGCTGAACGCAAAACAGACGGCAAGCGGTGAGGACGCCGCGACCTATGAGATCACCCTGACCCAAAACGGGCAGCCGGTTCAGCCGACCGGCGAGGTGACGGTGAAGATTCCGCTGCCGGAAAGCATGAAAGACAAGAGGATCACGGTATACCGAATCGAAGCAAACGGCAGCCGCACCAACATGAACGCGACCGTACAAAACGGCTATGTGGTATTTGTGACCGACCATTTCAGCCAATATGTATTGGAGGCTTCCGACGCCCTGCTCGGCGACATCGACGGGGACGGCAAGGTGAGCGTGACCGACGCGCTGGCGATCCTCCGTATGGCGGTGGGGTTGAGTGCTCCGGTCGACAATGCCGACATGGACGTCAGCGGCAGTGTAACCGTGACCGATGCGCTTACAGCACTGCGTATCGCGGTAGGGCTGGCGTAAACTAACATCAAAAAGGGCAGGCAAAATGCCTGCCCTTTTTGAATCCCTCCACCGCGCAAGCGCGGTCCCTTCCCTCTTGCGGTTCCCAATTTTGCTTTTGCTCGCGGTCACGCTCGCGCAAAATTGACCGCAGCGCCATTCCCGCCTCACTGTTTCGCCCACTGGGCGCGTTTCGGCGGCAAAGCCCTTTGACAAGGGAGGTCTTGACAACAGCATTTAGCTTTGTGAGAAAATTTCACAAGGGAGGTCTTAACAAAAGTGGCAGAATTGCGGCGTACAAAAAAACTCCTGCCTGTTTCACAGGCAGGAGTTTTTTGTACATATTCTTATGTGCTCTTATGCGTATTTCAGCACCGAAGCGGGCAGGTCCTCCTTCGCGGCGGAAACCGTGAAGGTAAAGGTCATGTTGTTTTTAACCGCAAGCTCATCGATCCAGTCGAAAAACTTACCGAGCGCCTCGAAATCCTTGCCGCCGATCTTTAAAATCGAATCGACATAGATCTCGCTGATATCATAATTGCCGGAATGAAGTCCGCAAATAAACGCATACAGCGCATCATAGCCGGTGACACTGTACTCGTCCACATCTACCAGACGAACGCTGGACTTTACATCATATGTCAGGGTCGCGCCCTTTTCAATACACACCAAGTTACCATGGGCGACATCTGCCGCTTCGTTGATGCGGTCGATGAGGATCTTCGTTTTGCCGAAGCCCTTTGTTCCGATGATAAGATTGATCATGTGAATTCCTCCATCTTTTTCATATATTCACAGGCACCGCCTGCAGGAAACGTTACCGGAGCTTTGCCTCCAACGCGGCACGCTCATCTTCATAACCGGGCTTGCCCAGCAGCGCAAACATATTCTTCTTATAGCTCTCCACGCCCGGCTGGTCAAACGGATTGACCCCCAGCAGATAGCCGGAAAGCGCACACGCCTTTTCAAAGAAGTAGATCAGATAGCCAAGGCTGTCCTCACTGGAATCGGGGACCTCCAGCAGAATATTCGGCACGCCGCCCTCGGTATGTGCCAGCACAGTACCCTCCAGCGCCTTGCGGTTGACCACCGACATATTCTGATTGGCAAGGAAATTAAGCCCGTCAAAGTTATCCGCATCGGGTTCGATGAAGAAATCCTGCTTCGGCGTTTTGAAATCCACCACCGTTTCAAACAGAATACGGCTTCCCTCCTGAATATACTGACCCAGCGAGTGCAGGTCGGTCGAGAAGGTGGCGGAGGTCGGGAAAATACCCTTGTTGTCCTTCCCCTCGCTCTCACCGAACAGCTGCTTGAACCATTCCGCCATCATGGTGAATGCCGGATCGTAGCTGACAAGCAGCTCCACCGTTTTTCCTTTCCGATACAACAGATTGCGGATCGCGGCATACCGGTAGCAGATATTCCGGCTCAAATCGGGATCGGAAAAATCCTTTGCGGCACGGGCGGCGCCCTGCATCAGTGCCTTGATATCCGCGCCCGCCGCCGCAATCGGCAACAGACCGACCGCCGTCAGCACCGAATACCTGCCCCCCACATCATCGGGCACTACGAATGTTTCATATCCCTCGGCATTGGCAAGCTCCTTGAGCGTACCCCTTGCTTTATCGGTGGTGCAGTAAATCCGCTCCCGTGCGCCGTCCTTGCCGTACTGCACCTCCAGCAGCTTCCTGAATACGCGGAAAGCCAGTGCAGGCTCGGTCGTGGTGCCGGATTTGGAGATCACATTGACCGACACCCGTTTCCCCTTGCAGAGAGACAGTACCTCATTCAAATAAGTCGGGCTGATATTATTGCCGACAAAATAAATATCGGGCGTATCCTTTGGAAGCGAATTATAAAACGGCGAGAACAAAAACTCAATCGCGGCGCGTGCGCCCAGATAAGAGCCGCCGATCCCGATCACGATCAGGACATCGGTGTCACGGCGAATCTTCTCCGCCGCTTTTTCGATTCGTGCAAATTCCTCCCTGTCATAGGCGGTCGGCAGATCGAGCCAGCCGAGAAAATCATTTCCCAGCCCGCTGCGCTCCTCCAATGCCTGATGCGCCGCCGTCACCTGCGCCTGCATAGCGGGCAGCTCATGCGAGCGGATAAAGGAACCTAGATGCTTTTCATTCAGTTTCATACCGGCAGTCCTTTCTTTGGTATTCTACACTAATATTACTATATACCCAAAGAAAATTCAAGGACTTTTTGTTAACATTTTCCGTATATCAAGAAAGTTTCCAGCTGCCTGCCGTGATCTCGTAGCCGATACGGAGAAAAGCGTTCCAAAAGTTCATTCTTTTTACCGCGGCGGTCGTGACGATGTCCACCTCCGCGATCGGCTCTTCCTCCAGGCTGATGACGATTTTCCCTACCACCTGTCCCTCATTGACCGGCGCTTCCACCGCATCGGCAAGCGAAATTTCAGTCAACAGTTCATCTTCCTTTCCCTTTGGGATCAGGAAGCTATTGACCCCGCAGAGGGTGAGATCCACGGTATCGGTGACGCCGTGCGATACTTTCAGCGGAGGAAAAGGATCGGTTTGGGGCGTGTACATCTGATAATTGGCAAAGCCGTAATCCAACAGATGCCTTGCATCGTCAAACCGCTCCTGCGAAGTCGGCGCGCCCATCACCACCGCAATCAGGGAAAGCCCGTTTCGGGTGGCTGAGGCGGAAAGGCAATAGCCCGCCGAATCGGTCGTACCGGTTTTGAGTCCGGTGCACCCGTCGTAAAAGCGGACCAGCTTATTGGTATTGACAAGCTGGGTCGTGCCATTTCGCAGTGTATCAATCCAGATCGTGCTGTAATGGCGGATCATTTCATATTGGAGCAGAAAACGGGACATGATCGCCACGTCACGCGCCGTACTGAGATGCCCCGGCGCGTCCAGTCCGGTGGGATTTTCAAAATGGGTGCCGGTCATGCCAAGCTCCGACGCGCGCTCGTTCATCATCTCCACAAACGCCGAGATACTGCCGCCCACATATTCGCCGAGGGCTGCCGCCGCATCGTTGGCAGACTTGACGGCGGTCGCCTTGATGAGATCATCGACCGACATCTGCTCCCCCGGCTCCAGCCAAATCTGACTGCCGCCCATACCGGCAGCTTCCTCCGAAACCGTGACCATATCGGTCAAATGTATCTTTTCGTCCTCCAGTGCTTCCATGGTGAGCAACAGCACCATCACCTTTGTGATGGAAGCGGGCGGAATCTGCGCGTCCGCGTCCTTCTCGTACAGCACCTGACCGCTTTCCTGCTCGATGAGGATCGCGGCGTTGGAAACGGTATCCGGCGCCGCCGTCACCGCCATAGCAGCCGCCAGACCGCCCTCCTCCGGAATGGCGGCAACGCGCATCGGAACAGACAGACAAAGCAAAGCTGTCAGCAGGCATACCGCTTTTTTCATAATCAGCACTCCTTCCTTTTAATGGAAGTATATGGATTTTTTGCGTGGTTCATGCCGCGGTCAAGCCTTGTCAAAGGAAAATAAGTGGTGTATAATAAAAGGGTATTCTTTCTCCCAAAGGAGCCGCCGATGAGAATTGCGTTTACAACACTTGGCTGTAAAGTGAATCAATATGAAACCGAGATCATGACCCGCGATTTTTCCGATCACGGCTACACCGTGGTGAGTGATCGGGAAGAAGCGGATATCTATGTGGTCAATTCCTGCACCGTTACGGCGACCGGCGACAAAAAAACAAGGCAGCTGCTCCGCCGCCAAAAACGCCTGCACCCGAATGCACTGATCGTTCTGACCGGCTGCTATCCGCAGGCTTTCCCAAAGGAAGCCGCAGCGATCCCCGAAGCCGACGTCATCACCGGCGCACGGGATCGCAAAGGACTTCTCAACGCGATCACAGAAGCACTCGGCGGAAAGCGGGTCGTTCGGATCGAACCCCACCAAAAAAAGGAACCGTTCGAGCCGATGCAGGCTTCCTCCTTTCTCGACCGCACCCGTGCCTTTGTCAAAATCGAGGACGGCTGTGACCGGTATTGCAGCTACTGCATCATACCCACGGCGCGTGGACCGGTGCGCTCAAAGCCGCTTGACGCGCTGCGCCAGGAACTGACGGAGCTTGCCATGAACGGCTATCGGGAGATCGTGCTGGTGGGGATCAACCTTTCCTCCTATGGCAGGGAGCTTTCCCTTCGACTGATCGACGCGGTGGAAACCGCCGCCGAAATAAAGGGGATCGACCGGATCCGACTGGGCTCGCTGGAACCGGAGCTGCTGACAAGGGAGGACCTTCTCCGCATGGCGGATATCCCGCAATTCTGTCCGCAGTTTCACCTGTCGCTCCAAAGCGGCTGCGATGAAACGCTGCGCCGCATGCACCGGCAGTATACGACGGTGGAATATGCCGAAATCGTTTCGATGATTCGGGAGATTTTTCCGAATCCTGCCATTACCACCGATATTATGGTCGGCTTTCCCGCCGAAACTGAGGAGGAGTTTGCCGCTTCCCTTGCTTTTGTAAAGGCGATCGGCTTTGCAAGGGCACACGTATTCCCCTACTCCGCCCGATCCGGCACTGTGGCTGCCAAAATGCCAAATCAGTGCGAGCCGGAGGTGAAAAACCGCCGCTGTCGTGAGATGATTGCCGCCACGGACCGGACGACCGCCGCTTTCTTAGAAAGCCAGATCGGTCTTCTGGAGGAGGTGCTGCCCGAAGCCAAAACCCCCGACGGATACGAGGGCTATACCAAAAACTACACGCCGGTCGTGCTGCAAACCGACCGTCCCGTGTCGGGGCGAACGGTCATGGCACGGCTGACCGAAGTGAGAAACGGAAAATGTGTCTGCGTACCGGAATAACTTTTTCTGTTCTTTTGAGATTTTTTGTTGTATACTGAAAGATAAGGAACGAAAACAAAGGAGTGTGCTTCATGCCCGTCTATCGCATCTATGTGGAGAAAAAGCCCGAATACGCCGTGGAGGCTGCCGGCGTTTATAATGATTGCAAAACCGCGCTGCAGCTTCCGCATCTGACCGGTATTCGCATTGTGAACCGATACGATGTGGAGGGGATCACAAAGGAGATGTTCTGTGCGGCGCTTCCAACGGTATTTTCCGAGCCGCCGGTAGATAACACCTATACCGAACTCCCCGACCCCGAAGGGGGCAGGCTGTTTGCCAGCGAGTATCTGCCGGGACAGTTTGACCAGCGTGCGGATTCCTGCGCCCAGTGTATTCAGCTGATGACGCAGGGTGAGCGTCCGCTTGTTCGCACCGCCCGCATCTATCTGATCTCCGGCAGTTTGACGGACGAGGAGTTTGAAGCACTCAAACACTATCTCATCAATCCGGTCGAAAGCCGCGAAGCATCGCTCGCGGAGTTTGACTCGCTGGCAGATCACTATGACATTCCGACCACCGTCAAGACGCTCGACGGCTTTATCACCCTTTCCAAAGACGAGCTGGCAGAGTTTGTACAGCAGTACGGGCTTGCCATGGATCTTGACGATATTCTTTTCTGCCAGCAGTATTTTTGCGAGACCGAGCATCGGGACCCCACCATTACCGAGATCCGCATGATCGACACCTACTGGTCGGATCACTGCCGGCACACCACCTTTTCCACCCATATCGACAAGATGGAGATCGGCGCTGACTATATCCGCCATACCTATGACGCTTATCTGGACGCCAGAAAGCAGCTGAAACGAGAAAACAAGCCCGTTACGCTGATGGACCTTGCCACCATCGGAGCAAAAAAGCTCAAGGCGGACGGTAAATTGCCCGATTTGGACGAATCGGAGGAAATCAACGCCTGCTCGGTTCGGATCAAGGCAGATGTGAACGGCAAGGACGAAGACTGGCTCCTTATGTTCAAAAACGAGACCCACAACCACCCCACCGAAATCGAGCCGTTCGGGGGCGCCGCCACCTGCTTGGGCGGTGCGATCCGCGACCCGCTTTCGGGGCGCTCCTATGTCTATCAGGCGATGCGGGTGACCGGTGCTGCCGATCCGCTCACCCCGATCTCCCAAACGATATCGGGCAAGCTCCCCCAGAAGAAAATCACACTGGGCGCGGCAGCAGGTTACAGCTCCTACGGCAACCAGATCGGACTTGCAACCGGACTGGTGTCCGAAGTCTATCACCCCGGCTATGTGGCAAAGCGGCTGGAGATCGGCGCGGTGATCGGCGCCGCTCCTGCCAAAAATGTGATCCGCGAGGTCCCCGAATCGGGTGATGTGGTCATTCTGCTGGGCGGCAAAACGGGACGGGACGGTTGCGGCGGCGCGACCGGTTCCTCCAAATCGCATACGGTGAAGTCGATCGAGAACTGCGGTGCGGAGGTGCAAAAGGGCAACGCGCCGGAGGAACGAAAACTCCAGCGGCTTTTCCGCAATCCGAAAGTCTCACGGCTGATCCGCCGCTGCAACGATTTCGGCGCGGGCGGCGTTTCGGTCGCGATCGGAGAACTGGCAGACGGACTTTCGATTGACCTTGACGCGGTCCCCAAAAAGTACGACGGTTTGGACGGCACCGAGCTTGCAATCTCCGAATCGCAGGAACGAATGGCGGTGGTAGTCCGTGCCGCGGATACCGAAAAATTCATCGCGTTGGCGGAGCAGGAAAACCTACTTGCCACCAAGGTGGCGGTCGTGACGAAGGAACCGCGCCTGCGTATGAACTGGAATGGCAAGGTGATCGTCGACCTTTCCCGCAGCTTCCTCAATTCCAACGGTGCTTCCAAGCATACCGATATTTCGATCCCTGCTCCCTCCCCGTCTGGCACCGCTCCTTATCACAATGACAAGGAGGGCTGGATCGCACACCTTTCCGACCTCAATATCTGCTCCCAGAAAGGGCTTTCGGAGCGGTTTGACTCCACCATCGGTGCGGGCAGTGTGATGATGCCGTTCGGCGGCAAAACGCAGCTTTCCCCGATGCAGGCGATGGTGGCGAAGCTGCCGGTGCTTTCGGGTGAAACGAACACCGCCTCGGTCATGGCGTGGGGATTTCACCCCTATATCAGCTCCGACAGCCCCTATCACGGCGCGATGTATGCCGTGATCGAATCGGTGGCAAAGGTGGTTGCCGCGGGCGGCAGCGCCGAAAAATGCTGGCTGACTTTTCAGGAATATTTCGAGCGGACTAAGGGCGATCCCGCACGTTGGGGCAAGCCTGCTGCGGCGCTGCTCGGCGCGCTTCAAGCGCAGCTTTCGCTGGGGATCGGTGCCATCGGCGGCAAAGACTCGATGTCCGGCACCTTTGAGGATATTGATGTACCGCCCACCCTTGTTTCCTTTGCCGTCTCGCTGACAAAAGCGAATAAGGCGGTCAGCAGTGAGTTCAAACAGGCAGGCGAAACGGTCGTACTCTTGCTGCCGACCTATCGGGAAAACGGACTGCCCGATTTTGATTCGGTCAAGGCGGTACTCAAGCAGGCGGAAGAACTGATCGCGGCCGGAAAGGTTTCCGCTTCCTGGGCGCTTTCCTATGGCGGCGTGGCGGAGGGCATTGCCAAAATGTCCTTCGGCAATCGGATCGGCTTCCGGTTTACCGAAACACTGCCCGATGATCTTCTCTTTTGTCCTGTCTATGGCGGGCTGATCCTCTCACTCAAAGGAGAAGCGCCGCAGGGTATCCGCGTCATCGGCAGGACGACCGCCGAGCCGGTCATTGAGTCCGGTACTGTGACCGTCACACTGGACGAACTTTTAGCAGGGTATGAAAACAAGCTGGAACCGGTTTTCCCCTATCACCGTGAGATAGCTTCAGAGCCGCCCAAAGCCGTTTCCTACACTGCCGGACGTCGTGCGCCAAAGCCGCAGCCGATCGCAAAGCCGCGGGTGTTGATTCCGGTGTTCCCCGGCACGAACTGCGAGTACGATACCGCTCGCGCTTTCGAGGCGGCGGGTGCTCTCCCCGAAATTCTTGTTTTACGCAATCTCACCAGCGCACAGATCGACGAATCGGTGCGCCGCATGGCGAAGGGAATCCAAAACGCGCAGATTCTGATGCTGCCGGGCGGCTTCTCCGGCGGTGACGAGCCGGAAGGCTCCGCCAAATTCATCAACGCCTTCTTCCGCAATCCCGCTGTCACAGATGCAGTGCATGAGCTTTTGCATCACCGTGACGGGTTGATGCTCGGCATCTGCAACGGCTTTCAGGCGCTCATCAAACTGGGGCTGGTTCCGTACGGCAAGATCACTGACCTGACCGAGGAATCCGCCACACTGACCTTCAACACAATCGGGCGTCACCAGTCGATGATGGTCAATACCCGTGTTTGCTCCAACCTTTCCCCATGGCTTGCCGGTGTTCAGGTGGGCGATATCCACACTATCCCCATTTCCCACGGCGAGGGACGGTTTGTGGCGCCTACGGCATTGGTGGAAAAGCTGATCGAAAACGGGCAGGTCGCCACCCAGTATGTGGACTTGGACGGAAACCCGACCTACGATATGCGGTATAATCCCAACACCTCGCTTTTGGCAATCGAAGGGATCACCTCACCGGACGGGCGTGTTTTCGGAAAAATGGCGCATAATGAAAGAGCGGGCAGTCATATCGGGCAGAATGTACCCGGTGAAAAGGATCAGAAAATCTTTGCGTCGGGCGTCGCCTACTTCCGGTAATCTGAGAAAAGAGGTGAGCTTCCTTGGGAAAAAAGCAATATCCGCTTCTGAACGCCGACCGGAAAACGCTGTTTAAGTTTGTCGTTCTGCTGCTCCTGCTGGCGGTCATGATCATTTTAACCATTCACTTTTTCCCCAAAATGCTTTCCCTGCGTGATCCCGCCGTGCGGGAGGCGTTCAGCGAACAGGTATATGCCTGGGGCTTTCGAGGCTGGCTTGTTTTGCTCGGCATACAGGTGCTTCAGGTGCTGCTTGCCCTGATCCCCGGCGAACCCATCGAGATCGTTGCCGGTGTGTTGTACGGCACGGTCGGCGGCACTCTTACCTGCCTGCTGGGACTGCTGATCGGCTCGGTTATGATCTATTATCTGGTGCAGTGGCTCGGCATGGGCTTTGTGCGCACCTTTCTCTCCGAAAAGCAGACCGGCCGCTTTCAGTTTTTGATGGACGAAAAGCGGCTGCGTATGACGGTGTTCCTCTTGTTTTTTATTCCCGGTACGCCAAAAGACCTCCTCACCTACTTTGTTCCCGCTACCCGCCTGCGCGCGCTCGACTTCTTCTGGATCTCCACGCTGGCGCGGATTCCCTCCGTTTTGTCCTCCTGCTATCTGGGTGCTAAGTTGATGGACGGCAAGTGGCTGATTTCGGTTCTGGTCTTTGTGATTACCGGCTGTGTCGGCATTGCCGGTATCCTGCTCGAAAAGCGGGTCGTTGCATGGCGGGAAAAGCGGCGGCATAGGACTTCCTCCCTTGACAAATGAACGGATATATGGTATGCTATGCACGCTTTGGTATGGCATACCGCTATCGGGATGTAGCTCAGTTTGGTAGAGTGCTTGCTTTGGGAGCAAGACGCCGCAGGTTCGAGTCCTGTCATCCCGACCAAAAGCCAAAAAACCGCCTTAAATAGGCGGTTTTTCATTTTCTGCGCCGAATATTTAAATTTTTAGGACTTACCACTCATTTTACCATTATACCATATTTCTGCATAAGGCTTGTAGAGAATGCAATTATATCTACAAGAGATTGATGGTTATCCCCTAAATAGAAGTTGTCAATGCTGAGTTTTAGATCTGATTTTATAGCCTCTATATCAACATTGGCAGAAACATCGATTAAACCACCAGACATATTGATAATTGTTTTGTATGCCTCCAAGGAAATATAGCGAATAGAGCTTTGCCAATTGGGTCTATTTCGTTTGTCTTCATATCCCAATTGCTCAATGTATTTACCACGATCTTCGCCATCTTCAAACTTAATTGAAACATTGTTATAGAAGGATTTGCATTGCTTTAATTCTGCAAAATATGTTACTCCTTCATCAAGAGTATAAATACTTCCAATTACACCGGTACCGTAATAGTATCTAACATTATTAGTTCCCGGCTGGCTTCGGCTACCCTGATTATAGATAAAAGTGTCTCCGGTATTTATCCGGCTCCTATAAGATGCAGGAAAATGGTACAATTGAAAAAGCTTATCCTTATATTCGGATTTAAAATCTTTCTTTTGTGATAGAACAATATACATTTCGTTCTCCTTTTTATCAATGGTAATACTATTTCCGCCGGCTTAAAATATAGTTATAAGACATTTCCTTTATTTCGTTCGAAGACAGCAAATCAAGCAATGTCACTGCACCAAAACGATTGATATATTTACATAAATCTCTCCATTCATATTCTCCGGTCTTTTTAGAACGATCCACATTATCAATAGTAGGATCATCGTTAATCTCCTGAATGGCAGATAATATTCCAAATGTAATATTACGATTCATCGAAAAGTTTCGCTCAACAATGCTTTGGCACAAATCCGATTGTGACAGCAGTAACTTTGTCAAATGGTATTTGCGCGATTGATTATCAGGATTGTATGATAAGTAACCATACCACCAAAGCCTTGAAAGTGAGTTCCTAAGAAGGCCAATACGAGAAGGTGTACATAAATATCTTTGCTTTATATTTACGGATCGTTTTGATTCTCCTTGTTTAGCTACTTCGCCCTTAATTATCTCATAATCCGCTGTGCTATCGTCCATATTTCTGCCCCAGCGCCATTTAGAATACTCCCAGAAATCAACCATGCTCAAATAAGACCATAAATATGGATTGCTTGCTTGTTGAGGTGTCATTTCACCAAAAGCATCAAAAACATTTCTGGTGTTAATCAAGTCGGATTCATTTTTATCGCCATCCATGTATAACTGAATTGGAACAACTTCTATGCGAGATTCTTTGCAGAATTCCTTCCCTTCAAAATAGCTGGGGAGCCAAACATCATCCCGCAAATACTTCTCTTTGTCTACAGCTATATTATCCATTAATATTTCATAAGCTTTATCTGTTAAATACTTTACCCTCATAGCTAGCCCTCCAAATTGCCACCTGTAAGGACATTTTCCTTAATGTGTTTTATACCATTCATTGTTTCTTGAACAATATCGGTTAAAATCTTATTTGCCACAGTAGTCATAGATACCTGTTCTTTCAAATCGATTTTTAACATTCTCAACCGATTTGTAATTGAAACATACCACGCTCTTGATTTAATATCTTCGTCATCGTCTGATACCCCATCTTTCATAAAACATAACACCTCTACAAGCGCGGGCAGCACAAAATAAGAGGCCAATACCGTCCTTAAGGCTGGTTCATCTCTTAACTCCTGATATTGATTGTAAATTTCTCGCTTAAGGAAAATATTGATTTTCACATCTTGATAATCCACTCTTATAGCATCTATTGCCTTGTCATCAGGTCTTACACTAAAAACGGAAGGCTTATTTGCAAGAGGATCGACCGAGTCCAGTTCTATTTCAAAAAGATTTGAAATAGCCAAGATGTCTCCTTTATTTACCTTGAATTTGAAAGTTCCAAATAGTTCTTTGTTATGTTCCTCAAAATTAAAATTGTCATAATGTCCATTAGACACGATCATTCCTTTGAGTTTCAAGATTTGCGATATTTTTGATGCTGATATTTCTAGAAGTTTTTCATCTGTCCCAAAATCATATCTTTCTATTTTTCTAAATGAACTATTGGAACTCTCGCAATAAATTAGAACTTGTGCTTTTTGATCCTTTATCATATCTGCCAAGCCAGCGCACTGTAGATAGTATTTAAGTGGAATTCTAATGATTCCATTATCTACTTCCGGCTCGGCCGTTCCTTCTATGGAGAATGAACAATCAATATAATCATTATTATCGTTGCTTAAAACCGGGTATGGAAAGCCAATACTTGTTTTTTTCATATGTCGCTCCTTCAATTAACAATGATGTTAATCAATAATCTTTCTTTGATCTCTAACTTCATGAAAATCTCATATTTTATATTAGCCTTCATTGAAATCGGGCCAATCTTCTTCCCTGAGTTGGTTCGCTTATTAGACGAAATAGTGTACTCTGTAATTTTAACAGACTCGCTCTTTCCGTCATCGCCCACAGCTCTTGCGGAAATATAAACATGATCGTTATCCTCTTCCAAAACCACAATAGTTTTGTAAATATCATAGTTATCCGTAATCGGAAAGCTACGCTGATACATAACCTTTGGAGAATTTTCAACTTTGTTCTTGCCCGTTTCCTTTTGTGCGTGCACTTTGTCTTCGCCTTCTGGGTTTTTCTCTCCACCGGGGTTATGAGTTGTTCCGCCAGTCCCATTATTTCTACCCCTACCTTCATTTGCAGTACCGCGAGTGTTAATGCTATTTGATACGACACTTCTCAATTTAAGGCTTTTCTTTGCAACATTTTTAATCTCAGTTTCTCCATCAGGGGATTCCGTAGTGGGCGAGGCACCTCTGGTTTTCGAGTCATTTAATTCCAAGGGCAGGAACTGACTCATTCCATCTGGATCGATAACATCTTGATATTCAGTTTTACATTCTTCTACGATTGTACTATTAACCCAGTGGATTATTTTTCTTCTTATTTCTTTAGCTTTAGATTTTACGTGTTCATCTTCAATGATTTCGGGATCCCACTCATCATGCTTAGGAGGCTCCATATCCTTCAATTTTTTGCTCAACACAGCGCCTTTGGCAACTACAACCGCCGCAAACCTTGATAATATATTTCGCCCTCTAATGCGAACCATCATTCCTATCGAACGCATTTCGATGATTTTTTTGCTATAATTCTCGTCTTTTCTCAAATACAAAACTAAGTCATCATCTTCGATTATCGTAGTTTTGTATATTTTTGAGTCTTGCGCAGTAATAGTTTCATAGAATTCTTTTACTAAGCAAATATCTTTTCCAAGATCAAGATCTTCCTCCTCTTGCGCTGCAAATTTGTTTATATATGTTGCTAAGGAAGCTGAATCTATTCTTTTACCACCAATTTCTACGACAAGCGTTCCTTCATGAACAGCATAGAAAAAGTTCTTTATAATGGCCCTTTGAATAGTTTCTTGCCAAGAGCCTTCTGTTTTAAAACCAAGAATTATAACATCGGTACCATAGTCATCACGCGGGAACTGATCGCGAATATCGCACTTATCAGAAGAGAATATCGGTTGCCATGATTTACTGTTTTGATAATAACCGTCGCCTTGCGTTTCTTCACCATTTTTATCATAATGAGTAACTAATCTTGATACGCCTTGAAAAGCTTTAACACCATCAACAGCATAGGTGTTATAAAATACCGTTCTTAAAGCAGAGCAAGCGAAAGGTGCGTTTTTGCCAATACCGTAAGAACCGCCACTACCACTATCATTTTTGTTGGTAACACCACTTGATTTTGTGAGTGCTGTCCACACTGTTTTCTTCCCATTTTCTTTTGCCCCAATCAAACCGGTTGTTTTTGTATCACTAATTACCAAAACATCTATTGTAGGTTTCTTTAATAGTTCCTCTGCTTCTTCGATGAAAGACTTGAACCTGGATTCTTCTAAACCCCAATAATCTTTACATTCCTTTATAATTTCATCAAAACTATAGATAGCTTCAAATTGTTCTTTTGACAAGGATTTCAAATCAAACTTAACAACTACATGATCCTCGCCTTCTCTCTTAGCATCCAGAGAATTTTGACAAATCTCTCGCGCCAAATTATCGTAAAGTTCTGCACCCTTAAAAGTTGCAATACCACTATCGTTAAATCCTTGAATTGTCCCACCGTTGTTGAGAGGAAATCTCCACTTTATAGAATCGCTCATTGTTTTGCTCCTTTTTATAGTCTAATTTATAGCCTAAATCTATCATCTTCTACTTCACTAATTGAAAATTTTGTTCTCGCATTTTTCAATTCCTTTTCAATTGCAGTGAAAATCTTTTGAACATCGGCATCATTATAATCGTAATTTGATTTGTTTGCACAATTACCAAGTAACCTTAGCATATCAATAATTTTATTTGTTCTTGCCTCGGCTAATCTTACAAATTTTTCTCTCTTGCTTTCCATATGTAGTGCTCCTTTTGGATTTGTTTTGACATAATTATACAATATACGGGATTTTTTGTCAAGCAATTTCAAAAAATTTTTCTATTATTGCAATTTTTTAAAAATGTAGTGCTAAATACGAGCGCAAACATTAAAAATGTGGCGTGCATTTGCACGCCACATTTTTAGTCAAATGTTACATGTTTAAGTATTTCTTTAAATAATGCCTTCAGCACCGGTACAGCAATAGAATTTCCACTTTGCCTATAGGCTTGTTTATCCGTTACTACAATTTTAAAATTCTTAAATCCCATTAGGCGTAAGCACTCTTGCGGTGTCATTTTTCTTGCTACGCATTCTTTACCTTCATATGTTCCAATGTATATGTTTGGATCTGCGCGCATTTCGTCAGTTGGAGTTTCTAATCTAAAATCACCCGTCCAATTAAACTGTTGATTTGCTGTTTGACAACCTATAACATCTTTATTCACACGAGATCGTCCTTGATGTTTTTCTGGAGTTGTAACCCATTCAAAACCTTTTTGACCTAAGTAATACTCAAGCTTAACCTTCTTAGATAGATAGTTGGACGCCTTCTTTTTTAGTTTTTTCGCTTTAGGAAAATTGAAATTTTTTACATCTAACCTATTATCAAAACCGACAACAAAAATCCTTTTTCTAATTTGCGGCAATCCATAATCGCAAGCATTAAGCTCCGCATCATAAATATCATAATCTAATTCATCAAAAATCTCCTTTATTCTTTTCCATGTGTTGCCATTATTATGTGTCTTTAATCCAATTACATTCTCATATACAAAAACTTTTGGTCTTATTTCTTTTATGAGATTAGCATAGTGAAAGAACAATGTTCCTCGCGTATCTTCAAAGCCTTGCTTTTTACCGTAGGTCGAGAAGCTTTGACAGGGACTTCCGCCAACCAAAATGTCCACTTTTCCACAATAATTTGAGCCATCTATAAAGCGAATATCTTCATACCAACGCTCATCATCTATTGGATAATTTGCAAAATAAGATTTTTTTACATTGTTTTTTCTATAAGTTTTTCGGTACATCTCATTAACAAAACTGTTCCGTTCATCGTTAGTCATGCCGGCTGTTTTTTCAAGTATTTCTTCATACGAAAGTTTCAATTCACGTTCGCCGTTATCGCAAGCAAACACAATTTCAAAGTCTTGCTTTAGCTGTTTAAGCGCTTGTTCAGGTGCACCAATACCGCTAAAAACAGTTGCTAATCTTATCATCTAATTTTTCTCTCCTAATTGGATACTGTAAATTTAATCCTTAAGAAATCATATGGGGTTCCGCATCGCCATTTTCCATCTTGCTGTGACAACTTTAGAAATATCGATTTCTTGGGCAAGTTGCACTTGCATGAATTGTAATTGACGCGCACATAATCTTCAATTGATCCTTTAGCTTCATAAGAAAATACCTTTAAAAGTTATCATTGAGTATCAAAATATAACATAACATACATCGTGAAAAAAAGCAATCTTTCTGTCGATTTTCCTCATTAATGAAAGCAACAATGAAAAGTAATGTTAACAATTTTTTATGTTATAATACGAAAAAACGAATTTTCCCGAAAAAATTTCTTACTGCTTTTTCCTTGCCATTTGCCTTTCCATATGATATACTTCTCCTATAAGGGGGAAGGGGCTTTCGCCCATCTTGGTATGCCTACCACCATTTGATTGCTGATATTAAATCAGTTTTGTGATTTCAAATGCGGTAGGCATTTGTTTTTGCGGTCTGTTCTTATTTCATTTGGAAGGAGTGTTTCACTATGTTGGAGTGGTTTCTCAGCTTTGTAAACTCCTATCTGGTTCCGTTCGTCATCGACCTTGTGATTGCCGCGCTTTTGTTGCTGATCGGGTTCAAGGTGGTGAAGATCCTGATCCAGAAGCTGCAAAAGCAAAAATTCTTTGCAAAGCTCGACAGCAACATCGCCACCCTGATATTACAGGTGCTTCATGTACTGCTCAATGCGCTGCTGATTATCATTGCCATACAGATACTCGGTGTGCCGTCCGCCACGATCATCGCCGTAATCAGCTCCTGCGGGCTGGCATTTGGGCTGGCGCTTCAGGGCGGGCTTTCCAATCTGGCAGGCGGCGTGATGCTGATGATCTTCAAGCCCTTTCATGCCGGAGATTATATCGCGACGGCAGAGCATGAGGGCACGGTAAATGAGATCGGCATCTTCTACACCAAGCTGATTACCCCCGACAACCGGAGCATCAATATACCCAATTCCGTGCTGTCCTCCACCACGGTCATCAACCTCTCCGCCCAGACCTACCGAGGGATCGACATTCCGATCTCGGTGGCATACGGCACCGACATTGCGCTTGCCAGAAGAACGCTCCTTGCCTGTGCCGAGGAAAATCCGCTGATCCTCTCCGAACCGGAACCGAGGGTATTTATTAAGGCATACGAAAGCTCTGGCATTCTGCTGATGTTCCGCGCCTTTGCGGCAAGCGAGTGCTTTTTTGACGCGCGCACCCGATTGTATGAGGACGCTTTGGCTGCCGTGACCGCCGCCGGAATTGAGATACCGTTTCCGCAAATTGACGTACATATGAAAAAAGACGCCGCAGAGTAATCTGCGGCGTCCGCGTTTACCGGTTTAGGTTGTGGTCAATGCAGTCGCGTTCCAAAGCGTTTAGAAACGCCGTGCCGGTGTAAATCTTATACCCGCCGACGGTGTCCCCGTTATCAAGCTGGCGCATTCTGCTATCAAAAATGAGTTTTGGGGTCGGGTTTAAAATCAAAACCTTTTGGCAGTCGGCGTCAAATCCGAAGTCATACCCGCGCTGTCCGGGTGGGACAAATTTACTGCGGATCAATTCGTAGACCCCGTTCCCATGAATCACCATCGGTCGATTTTTTCTGAGCGCGCCCACCAGCTTACAGGCGTATTCTTTCCCGTTTCGCTTTACGCGAAAGCTCTCCCCGTCATAAAGTGCAAAAACAGAACGGTAAGGGCGGTTGATCCCGGTCACCTCGCAGAGATGATCCCGCTCCATTCGCTTCAACCGCTTTAAGAACTTCCGGCGCTTTATAAGTCCCTGCAGCCGAAAGAGCACTGCCGCCACCGCAATACCTATCGCAAGTGCAATGATCCCGTCGGGCCAGATCAGCGTCCAGATGATCGGCAGCAGCATAGACAAAAAAACCGGTAACAGCATACATACGAACATTGCGATCACCGCATAAACGACAACCACCGATATTATCATTCTTCTATAAGCCTTTTGCATTGATTCGCCCACATAACGCAGTGATGATTTTCCCTTTTTATAAGTGATCCAATAGCGAAATGCGGCAAAATACGCGGCGATTGCCAGCAGGAAGAACAGCGGAAACAGCACCGTCAGAAGGTACAGCTTTCCCGCCATGCTGTCCTGCCCGTTGAGGAAGGTGTCCGGCAGTACGGCATAAGTCCATTTGAGCGGCAAAAGAAGATACAAAGCAACCCAGGCAGCAGCTGCGAACCAGAAGGTTTTTTGCCGGAACAAAAACCGAAGCTTTTTACGGAAGCTCCACTCCTCCTCCGGTACTTCGAAAAACCGTGCCATCAACGGTTCGCTGTAGATCACCGACATTCGCACCAGCGAGTAAAACACCAGCGGCATAAGAATAAGACAGGTGACCGGCAGAAGTTTTCCGTTAAAATCCAATTCTGTTGTGACGAGATCGAAACGGGTGTTGCAAAACGAGACGGAAAAATAAACCCCCTGCACCACAATAAGGTGCAGCAGAAAGACGTCTATGAACCGATCGCATGAGTTCCAAATTCGTTTTAGACTGTCACGATGCATCTGCCTTTTCTCCCATTAAGCCGATCGGTTTTTTGAAGAACGCTTTGACGCGCCGTTTAAGCTCCTGCGTAAACTCTTTTTCCTGCTCTTTATGCATATTCAGCCAAATAAAGGTGAAGAACTGCCGCAAAGCATAAATCGCCACCAGCACAACCGTGATAAGCGCATACAAATCGGTCAAATCAAATGTCAGGTGATGGCTCATATGCCGTACCACACCGTTTGCTTCCATATGCTCAAGCTTAGAATAGCAGAGATAATCGAGCGCACCCTTTCGCAGCACCAGATCCAGTATTCTGTTCATCGTGATGGCAACCATGAGACTGGCTCCTACAGAAAACAAAACCGGCATTTTCTTCCTTTTCACAATAGCACTTACAGCACAGGTCATATAATAAAAGGCTAAAACAAGCAGCATGACGCAGCATAGTTGCAGCGCATATACCCCGATCCAGAAGCCGATCCCCTGCCCCGTTTGCGCCGCCTTCCCCGACAATGCGACATATGTGTCATAATTGATCATCGGGTGAATATGAAACCCTCCGACAAACTCTGACGGGTCGCTGTCAAAGGTGTAAAAGCGGCTGATCGCCAGTTTGATCCCCTGATCGAGCGGCACCAACAGAGCGATCATGATGATATATTTCAGATACTTTTTCATGTTGTTTCCTTTCTGTGTGGTCAGGACGTTTGGCGTCCGCGCCGTTTGAAGGCAGATAGGCATGGTTTGTTCTATGATACCCCCCCCCGCGTTTTTTTGTCAAGTACCGATTTTGGAAAACATCATATTCTGCCGAAAAAAAGATTCTGCCGCCATGCTCACACATGGCGGCAGAATCCAATGTTTTATTCAGTCGCTGTCCTGCGGCGTCACCGAACAAAGTTCGTGCGTTGTGGCTCCTCACGCGGTGGGAGACCATACTTCTCTTTCCCCAGTGCGATGCTTTTCATCAGAAAAGTCATATTCCGCGCAAGCGTCCGCAGTGTTTGCAGACCCTCCGCGTCCATAGCCGCCTGTCCCGGCGTTTGTCCATGCACACTGTTCCAATACTGGCTGGAAGCGACCGGCATTCCGCAGATGGTGAAATACTTATTCAGCTCATCAAAGGTAGCGGAAAGTCCGCCACGACGCGCCACCACAACACTGGCGCCCACCTTCATCGCCTTATCGAAGTGGGTGCTGTAAAACAGTCGGTCGAGCAGGGCGATCAGTGTGGCATTGGCGGACGCATAATAGACAGGACTTGCCACCACCAGACCGTCACATGCCTCGAATTTGGGTGCGATTTCATTGACGGTATCGTGAAATGCACATTCTCCGTGTTCAAAGCAGTAACCGCAGGCAACACAGCCCCGAATATCCTTGGAGCCTACCCGAATGGTTTCCACCTCTACCCCGTTTTCCGCGAACACCCGCTCCATTTCACGCAGCGCAAGGGTGGTGTTTCCTTCGGCACGCGGACTGCCGTTTATCATCAAAACCTTCATGCTTTCTCCTATTCTACGGTGACCAGTTCATACTCGCGGGAGCCGTACCCCATTTCGGCGGCGACCTCTATGGTATGCGCGCCGTTGAGGCTTTCCACCCGCTCCAGAAAATGCTTCTGTCCGGGGTCGTCCTTGGCGGCATAGACAAGGCTGAGACACGCCTGATCGATCGCAACCGGATCGGTCGAAGCAAGAATCCCGATATCCGCCATGCAAGGGTCCTCCGCCACCTCGCAGCAATCGCAGTCGATCGACAAATTCTTCATCACATTGATATAGGCAAGGTTGCCGTCAAAAAACGAGATGACCGAGGACGCGGCTTCCGCCATGGCGGCAAGGAAGGAATCATGATCCGAGGTCCAGAAATCCTCCGGTTTCCCCACGCCGTGGATATAGGACTTGCCGTAGGAGGACGCCACACCGATCGAAAGCTGCTTGAGCGCACCGCCGTACCCGCCCATCGGGTGACCCTTGAAGTGGGAGAGCACCAGCATGGAATCGTACTTCGCAAGATTCTTGCCGACATAGTTTTTCTGAATCATTTTCCCCTGCGGGATCGAAAGCTCCAGATCGGGTCCTTCGGCGTCGAGCAGATCGACCGGAAAGCCCTGATCCCAGCCGTGTAGCGACAGCGTTTTCAGATGCTTTTCGGTGGTGTCCCGTCCGCCGTCATAGGCGGTGTTGCACTCCACAAAGGTGCCGTTCACCGCATCGATCATCGGCTTCCAAAAATCGGGCGTGATAAAGTTCTGGTTCCCCACCTCGCCCGAATGCACCTTCACCGCAACCTTGCCGGATAAACTTTTCCCCAGCAGACGGTAAAGCTCCGTCACCTTTTCGGGCGTGATCGTCTTTGAAAAATAGACCTTGGATTTCATCTCAAGCCACCCTTTCATTCTCTTTTGTTATTTGTTACCATTATACCATGAACGCAAGTGAATGGTATTCGCCATTCAAAGCCGGTTGCCGTGCAGCGCAAAGCGCAAACGGCGAGGCGTTGGCGATCAAAAGTATAATATCCGTTTACGGATATTATACCGTATCGGCAGGATAAATTCAAGCAGATGCCTATACTCCGGTCAGATCGCGGATCACCTCTCCGGCGACGATCAATCCCGCCACCGACGGGACAAACGAAACGCTCCCCGGTATGGGTCTGCTTTGCGCCGAATCGGGTTCGGGCAGAGCGCCCTCCGGTGTGCGCGGCGGCTCCTTGGAATAAACCACTTTCAGCTTTGTGATCCCCAGCCGCCGCAGTTCACGGCGCATCACCCGTGCCAACGGACAGACGGAGGTTTCAAAGATATCCGCCACCTCAAAGGCGGTAGGATCGAGCTTATTCCCCGCCCCCATCGAGCTGATGATCGGCACACCCGCGTCTGCCGCCCGTGCTGCCAGCGCGAGCTTTCCGGTCAGTGTGTCGATTGCGTCCACCACATAATCATATTCCGAAAAATCAAACCGGTCGGCGGTCTCGGGCAGATAAAAGATAGGGTATTTCCGCACTTTGATATGCGGGTCAATCTCCTTGATTCGCTCTGCCGCCACATCGACCTTTTGACGCCCAACCGTTTTTTCGGTCGCATAAAGCTGGCGGTTGATGTTCGATTCGCAAACCGTATCATGGTCGATCAGGTCGATCGCACCGATACCGGAGCGCACCAGAGCCTCCACCGCATAACTGCCGACGCCGCCGAGCCCAAATACCGCAACGCGGGAGGTCGCCAGCTTTTCCATGCCAGTCTCTCCCAGAAGCAGGCGGGTTCTTGCATATTTATCTTGCATATTCTACCTTCCTTAACAGAAAGCTTTGTCACCGGAAAAACCGGCGGAGTTTATCCTACTCCACAAACTGCGGCGTAGAGAGATACCGTTCGCCGGTATCGGGCAGCAGTACCACGATATTCTTGCCTGCGTTTTCGGGACGCTTAGCAAGCTCAATAGCGGCATGAGCCGCCGCACCGGAAGAAATGCCGACCAGTATTCCCTCGCTTTTCCCGATCAGGCGGGCTGCGGCAAAGGCGTCCTCATTCGACACGGGAATGATCTCATCGTAAATACCGGTATTCAGCACCTCCGGCACAAAACCGGCTCCAATCCCCTGTATCGCGTGGCTGCCCGCCACACCGGTGGAAAGCACGGCGGAGGACTTCGGCTCCACCGCAACGATCTTCACATTCGGATTTTTCTCTTTGAGATACTCCCCCACGCCGGTCACGGTGCCGCCGGTGCCGACTCCGGCGACAAAGATATCCACCTTACCGTCGGTATCCTCATAAATCTCGGGACCGGTATGAGCGCGGTGTGCGGCAGGATTTGCCGGATTCACAAACTGTCCCGCAACCAAGCTGCCGGGAATCTCGGCTGCCAGCTCGTCCGCCTTGGCGATCGCGCCTTGCATACCCTTGGCACCCTCGGTCAAAACCAGCTTAGCGCCGTATGCCTTCATCAGAAGCCGCCGCTCGACCGACATCGTTTCCGGCATGACGATGATGACGCGATACCCCTTTGCCGCTGCGACCGCCGCCAGCCCGATACCGGTATTGCCGCTGGTCGGCTCGATCAACACCGAGTCGGGCTGCAGCCGACCGCTTTTCTCCGCCTCGTCGATCATCGCCTTGGCAACACGATCCTTCACCGATCCGGCGGGATTGAAGTATTCCAGCTTGGCAATCACCTTTGCCTTGAGGTCATACGCCTTTTCGATATGGGTCAGCTCCAACAGCGGCGTTCTTCCGATCAGCTGATCCGCCGAGGTATAAATCTTTGCCATAACAGCCATCTCCTTTTCATGCTGGGTTTATCATACCGCCCGTTTCCCGCTTTGTCCATGACATGAGATGAAAGCGGCAGGCTGCGCTTGGATAAAAAGAAGTCATGCGAAAAACGCATGACTTCTTTTTCCGTTTGACAAAGCTCCTTAGCCCAGCTCTGCGAAATACTTGATGGTGCGAACCATCTGGCTGGTGTAGGAATTTTCGTTGTCGTACCAGGAGACGACCTGCACCTCGCTGGTGCCGTTGTCAAGCTCCATCACCATGGTCTGAGTGGCATCGAACAGCGAGCCGTAGGTCATGCCGATGACATCGGAGGAAACGATCGGATCCTCGTTATAGCCGTAGGAACCGTTGGAAGCCTCCGCCGCCTTCTTCATCGCGGCGTTGATTTCGTCCACAGTCACCTTACCCTCGACCACAGCGGTCAGAATGGTAGTGGAACCGGTGGGAACCGGCACGCGCTGTGCCGAACCGATCAGCTTGCCGTTGAGCTCCGGAATGACCAGACCGATTGCCTTTGCAGCACCGGTGGAGTTCGGAACGATGTTCGCCGCACCCGCTCTTGCTCTGCGGAGGTCGCCCTTTCTATGCGGACCGTCCAGAATCATCTGGTCGCCGGTATAGGCATGAATGGTGCTCATGATACCGCTCTTGATGGGAATCAGGTCATTGAGCGCCTTTGCCATCGGAGCCAGGCAGTTGGTGGTGCAGGAAGCCGCGGAAATGATGGTGTCGTCCTTGGTCAGGGTGTTCTCATTCACGCTGAACACAACGGTCGGCAGGTCATTACCCGCCGGAGCGGAGATCACGACCTTCTTAGCGCCGGCATCGATATGAGCCTGTGCCTTGGATTTCTTGGTGTAGAAGCCGGTGCACTCCAGAACCACATCTACATCAAGCTCTCCCCACGGGAGCTTGGAAGCGTCAGCCTCTTTATAGATGGTGATCTTCTTGCCGTCGACAACAATGTTGTCCTCGCCAGCCTCAACGGTATGCTTGCCTTCGCCGATGTGTCCGGCATATCCGCCCTGAGCGGTATCGTACTTCAGCAGATGTGCCAGCATCTTCGGATCGGTCAGATCGTTGATTGCAACAATCTCATAGCCCGAAGCGCCAAACATCTGACGGAAAGCCAGACGACCAATGCGGCCAAAGCCGTTAATTGCTACTTTTACCATGGGAATTACCTCCAATACAATATTTTCTATATTATAAACCATTTTGGTGCATTTGACAAGTGGTTTTTTCATATTTCTCTATGCCGATCGGCACTTCGCCGGAAAAGGCGGCATAAGATGTTGTGTGGCTTTGCCACACGATATCCCTAAGAAAGGAAAAATGGGGAAATATGAATTATTTTTCTTATAACAGCAACAGCTCCTATCCAAACAGTCTCTACTGTCAGGGAGCAAACCGTTGTGTTCCTTCCTGCCCCGGCGTGCCGTCGCTGATCGTCGGTCCGACCGGTCCGACTGGTCCGCAGGGGATTCCGGGACCTGACGGCGCAACAGGTCCGACGGGACCGCAGGGTATACCCGGCCCGAACGGCGCCACAGGGGCAGTAGGCCCCACCGGCCCGCAGGGTCCTGTTGGTGCGACCGGAGCTACCGGTGCCACAGGTGCAGTAGGTCCCACCGGTCCGACCGGTCCGCAGGGTCCTGTCGGTGCAACTGGTGCGACCGGTGCGACCGGCGCCACAGGTGCAGTAGGTCCTACAGGCCCGACCGGTCCGCAAGGTCCTGTCGGCGCAACCGGTGCGACCGGCGCAACCGGAGCAACAGGCGCCACGGGTGCGGTAGGTCCCACTGGTCCGACCGGTCCGCAGGG
>CANQKY010000026.1 GCA_947624575.1 uncultured Clostridia bacterium | reverse complement strand
CCAGAGCCATATCGGGACCCGTTTCGGTCATCGGGATAGGGATCATCTCAAAGCCGAACGCCTCGGTAATGGCAAAGTGCCGGTCATATCCCGGCACGGGGCAGAGGAACTTTCGCTCCTTGCAGCAGTTCCATGGTTCCTTGCTGCCGTACACGCCAAACTGGCAGGCGCGGGCAATGGTATCGTACATCATGTTCAGGCTGGAGTTGCCGCCCACAATGATCTCGTCCAGTGTGACGCCCAGCAGATCGCCGAACAGCTTCCGTACACGCGGGATCCCTGCCAGCACACCGTAGTTGCGCGGGTCGATCCCGTCTACATCTAAAATATCCTTGCTGTTGACACAGTCGAGCATTCCCATGGTGAGGTCAAGCTGCTCCGAGCTGGGCTTCCCGCGGGACATATCAAGCTGTAATCCTTTTTCCTGAAAGGCGCGGTAAGCCGTTTGAAGCTTTTCCCGCTCGGCACGCAGTTCCTCCGTGCCGTACTGACGATATGGTGACATGATGTTCCTCCAGTCTATTTATCCATTCGCTTCATTATACGATATTCCGCCCGATTTTGCAAGTTGTTTTTTCTTATCCTGCAAATGCGGCGGTTTTTTCTCTGTTCTGCACAAATGCCGTCAGGCTTTTCTTGCAAAACGCGGCAATTTCCTGTATCATAGTAATAACGCAGTCGGAAGGAGTAATATCCATGGAAGAAAACCTCAGTCGCCTGCTTGCGCGAGTGCAGAAGCCTGCCCGTTACACCGGCGGCGAGCTGAATCAGACCGTGAAGGATAAAGCGGCGGTAGACTGCCGGTTTGCCTTCTGCTTTCCCGATACCTATGAGATCGGAATGTCCCATCTCGGCATGAAAATACTGTATGATGCCCTCAACCGCATGGACGGCGTGTGGTGTGAGCGGGTCTTTGCGCCCGCCGAGGATATGGAAACGGCGATGCGGGAGGAAGGCGTGCCGCTGTATGGACTGGAGAGCTACGACCCGCTGACCGATTTTGATATGATCGGCTTTACCCTCCAGTATGAGCTTTCCTATACCAACCTGCTTAATATGCTCGACCTGGGCGGCATACCGGTTTTCCAAAAGGATCGCGGCGAAGGCTTGCGGGGCATTGTGATCGCGGGCGGTCCCTGTGCCGTCAATCCCGAGCCGCTTGCCGACTTTGTGGATTTGTTCAATATCGGCGAGGGGGAGTATATGCTTCCCGAAGTGGTGGAGCTGTATCGCAAGGCGAAGCGGGCAGGGCTCAGCCGCTCGGAGTTTCTGAAACAAGCCGCACAGATCGAGGGAATCTATGTGCCGTCGCTCTATACCGCGGAATATCATGCTGACGGTACAATCTCCGCCTTTATTCCCCATGAGGGCGCGCCTGCGCGGGTGAAAAAGCGGATCGTGCGGGAACTGGACGAAGCGCCCTATCCGCCCTCGTTTCCGGTGCCGTTTATCGAAACGGTGCATGATCGGGTGATCTTGGAGGTCATGCGGGGCTGCATACGCGGCTGTCGGTTTTGTCAGGCGGGCTTTCTCTATCGACCGCTGCGGGAGAAATCTCCCAAACGGCTGTGTGAGCAGGCAAAAAGTCTCTGCGAAACGACCGGCTATGAGGAAATATCCCTTTCCTCATTGAGTACCAGCGATTTTTCGGGACTGCCGGAGCTTTTGCGCGACTTGCTGCCCTATACTGCCGAGCGGAAGATCAATCTGGCACTGCCCAGTCTGCGGGTGGACAACTTCTCCGAGGAGCTGCTGGAGCAGATTCAGTCGGTGCGGAAAAGCGGGCTTACCTTTGCACCCGAAGCGGGTACACAGCGGTTGCGGGACGTCATCAATAAAAATGTCACCGAGGACGAGGTACTGCGTTCGATGGAGATCGCCTTTGCGGGCGGACATACCGGCGTGAAGCTCTATTTCATGATGGGGCTTCCCACCGAAACATCGGAGGACATCGCCGGTATCATCGAGCTGGCGCAGAAGGTGGTCGATCTATACTATCATATGCCGCAGAAGCCAAAGGGGAAGGGCGTGCAAGTGTCGGTCAGCGTGTCCACCTTTGTGCCGAAGCCCTTTACGCCGTTCCAGTGGGAGCCGCAGGACACCATGGAGATGATCCGCCGCAAGCAGGCGGAGCTTGTCTCCCACAACAAGAGCAAAAAGATCAGCGTCCACTATCATGAGAGTAAGGTCAGCGTGCTGGAGGGAATACTGGCACGTGGGGACAGAAGGCTTGGCAAGGCGATTTATACGGCATGGCAAAAGGGTTGCAAAATGGACGGCTGGAGCGACCGGTTCCGGTTCGATCTCTGGACGGACGCGCTGGCGGAGTGTGGGCTTGATCCCGCGTTTTACGCCAACCGCTGCCGCAGCTATGAGGAAATCCTGCCGTGGGATTTTATCGACATCGGCGTGGACAAGGCGTTTTTGATGCGGGAGAACGAGAAAGCCAAAAAAGCCGAAACAACGCCTCACTGCCGTGCCAAATGCGCCGGCTGCGGCGCCAATCGGCTGAAAGGGGAAGGGGTGAGCTGCTTTTGATCCCGATTCGCATCTTTTTCACCAAAACCGGCGTTGCCCGGTACATCTCTCATCTTGATGTCAACCGTATGATGCAGCGTGCGCTCAAACGGGCGGAACTTCCGGTTTGGTATACCGAGGGGTTCAATCCCCATATGTATCTCACCTTTGCATTGCCGCTGTCGCTGGGGCAGGAAAGCCTGTGCGAGTCGATGGACCTCCGCTTAAACGAGCCGGTGCCGCCGGAAGAAGTACAGTGCCGCCTGCAGGCGGCATTGCCCGACGGGTTTTCGGTGACCGGTGTGTTTCCGCCGCAGGAGAAGTATGCGGCAATCGCCGCCGCCGTTTATCGTTGCGAGCTTTATACCGAGCAGCCGGAAACACTCGCTGCCGACTGGGAGCGGTTTGCCGCGCTGCCGGAGATTTTGACGGAGAAAAAGACCAAGCGGGGCAGCAGTACGGTCGATCTGCGTCCCCTGCTTTCTGATGTGAAGCGGGAACAGGGGGAGGAAGCACTTACCCTCACAGTACGGCTTCCGGCAGGCTCTGTCAGCAATATCAATCCGTCTTTGATTTTAGAGGCGTTTGCCGCCCATACCGATCAGGTGTTTTACAGCCGTATCCTTCGCACCGGCGTATTCACGTCGGACGGAAAACCCTTCCGCTGAGCGTGGCGAAAATTCGCCACGCTTTCGAGGGACAAACAAAATTCGCCCGAAAGCTATCGTCTTTGTCAAAATCTTCCTTGTCATATCTCCGCACAAAGCCAAGTGCGGTTGTCAAAACCTCCCTTGTTAAAGGGAGGGGGACCGCGCAAAGCGCGGTGGTGGGATTCAAAACCGTCACGGATTGCTTTTTCGACAGACTGAAACAGATAGCCGCGGTCAAAATCGACCGCGGCTATCTTCCTATTCGATCTCCAGATGCTTTGCTTCGGGCAGGGCGTCTTTCTTTTTCGGCATTGTCAGCTTCAGCACGCCGTTTTGGTACTGCGCCTTGATTTCATCGGTGCGGATCATCGAAACGTCAAAGGAGCGGCTGTAACTCCCGTAGGAACGCTCCAGATGCACATACCGGTCATGGTCGCCCTTTTCCTCGTGGGAGGAGCGGCGCTCGGCGTGAACGGTCAGCGTGTCGCCCGACAGGTCGAGGTGGATGTCCTTCTTCTCAAAGCCGGGCAAGTCCGCTTCCAGCAGATAGCTGTCCCCCTGATCGGTGATGTCGGTTTTGAACGCGGAAAGGTCGCTTCCACCAAGAAAACCGCCAAACAGCCTTCGCTCCAGTTCCTCCATCTCCCGAAACGGATTGTAGGGTGCGATCCGCTTGCCGTCGTTCCTGCGATAAGGTGTTAGATCAAACATAACAGAATACCTCCTTTTGTATTCTATTATGCTTTTCCTGCTTTGGTTTATGCAAACTGGGCGCTGATACCGGCATTGCAGGTGGTGAGCTGTAGTGAAATTTTGCCCGTTGTATTCTCGCCGACCTGCGTTTTCCCGTTGATGGTGTGAGCGCCGATCCGGTAATCCTCCCGTCTCCCTTTCAGCGTTAACTGAATCGGCCCGTTGGAGTTGACAATCTTGCCGCCCTTCGGCAGACTGCAGTCATTTAAGAAAACCCCCGCGTTGGAAGTAATCAGGCGAATCGGCTCTTTAATCTCAGACTGATCCAATCGGATTCTCCCGTTCGCGTTGGTCGCCTTCAAGTAATCGACCGTGGAATCTGCCAGACGGATCGCGCCGTTGGAGGTCGTTAACGTTACTTCCTCTGCTTTCAGGTGAAAGCATCGAATGGCGCCGTTTGCGCTTTTGGCATCTAACTGTCCGGTCGTCAGCTGCTCCAGACGGATCACACCGTTAGTGCTTTGCACGCCAAACTGCTTTGCCGTAACAGCAATCGGGGAGCGAATCGCACCGTTTGTGGTCTGCAAATGAATGGTTTCATACGCCGTCTCCGGCAGAGCGATTTCCAGTTTTGGATTCGGCTGGGGATACGGACGAAAAATGGGTTCGTATCTTTTCTTGGGCGGTTCCAGCTTTAACGTGCCGTTTTGTTCCGTGATGGTATGATACTCCGTTTCCCACTCCTCGTATCGAAGATGCACCCGATCGTCCGGCGATTGTGTCAAGGCGATCTCGCGGTTTACGGTATGTATATGAAGGGATACAATATCTCCTTTGGCGGCATAGTCCACCTTCCTGATCCGCCGTCTCTGCTTGATATCGGCGGCAGCTTCCCCCGTTTCCTCAATCAGTCCGGCGACGATCTTTTGCGGCTCGCCCAGCTGTGCCACCGCCGCTTCCTCCGGTATGCCGTCTTCCATCATGTCGTCGATCATTTCGGAAAAATAGGAGATCGTATTTTCCGCACTTTCCCGAGGAAGTAACTGTTCCAATTCCCGCAAAAATTCATGCTTCTTCATATACTGCTCGCTCCTCCTTGATAAAATCGTACATTTTCATGACCAGCTCCCATTCTTCCAGAAACTGGTCCAGCTTTTTAATTCCGACCGGTGTGATATGATAGTATTTTCGCAGCCTTCCGGAATGTTCGATGCTGAAAACGGTCAGGCAGCCGCTTTCCTCCAACCGGCGGAGCACAGGGTAGAGGGTCGATTGTGAAATCTCGATTTTTCCCTCCAGCTCCTGCACAATCCGGTATCCGTAAGAGTCTCTGCGGCAGAGCGCCGCCAGCACGCAGGCGTCCGTAATGCCGTGCTTGAGTTGTTTATCCACCGTATCACCTCCCTTATACATAATATTATATATTACATAGTATTCGTTGTCAACCTCTCGGTCATACTTTTTTTCTTTTCGGCATACATTGAATTGATAAATGCGTCGGAAAGGAAGATGCGGCTATGAGAGAGGACACGGCGGAGCGTGCCATCGAGCTTGGCACCTATATCGCCCGGTACGGTGCGACGGTGCGCCAGACAGCGCAGCGGTTCGGCGTTTCTAAAAGCACGGTACATAAGGACGTCGCACAGCGCCTGCGGCAGATTTCGCCCAGCTTGGCGGAGGAGGCAAGGCGGGTGCTGGATCAGAATAAGCAGGAGCGGCATATTCGCGGGGGACTGGCAACGCGGGAAAAATACCGGAAACAGCGGACCGAAAAAAGTCTTTGACAAACCGGTTTCGATATGTTATACTGCATAAAGATGTGCAGCAGGCTTGGCTTGCGGGATAAAGCCGCAGCGCGGTGTTCACCGACCCCTTGCTATGCTTGCCGCAAATAAAGTATGAGGTGAAAACGCTATGATGCAAAAGGACCAGAAAACCGAAATCATCGAGAATAACCGTCTGCATGAGACCGATACCGGCTCTCCCGAGGTGCAGATTGCCATTCTCACCCGCCGGATCAACGACTTGACCGAGCATTTGAAGGTGCATACTCACGATCATCATTCCCGCAGGGGTTTGCTCAAGATGGTCGGCCGCCGCAGAAATCTGCTTAACTACCTGCGGAAGAAAGATGTGGAGCGGTATCGCACGATCATTGCGAAGCTCGGGATCCGTAAGTAAGGGAACGCACATAAAAAGGCAGGTGGCAGCATCTGCCTTTTGGTGTTTTCATAATCAGCGGACACGGCGCGGAACACTGTCTTTCGCATGAAAGCAGCCGCCTTGCTTGCAGGACGCCTGCTTTTGTGCGAAACGGTGCAACGCCGTGCATCTGCGGGAATGTAAAGGAGATGCAGCTATGTTTGAAAAGCACAGAGTATTTGAAACCGAGCTGGCAGGCCGCCCTCTGACGGTCGAAACCGGCAAGACCTGCGGACTGGCGGGCGGCTCCTGCTGGGTGCGGTACGGCGATACCGTTGTGATGGCGAACGCCACCGCTTCGGCGAAGCCGCGGGACGGGATCGACTTTTTTCCGCTCTCGGTGGACTATGAGGAAAAGCTCTATTCGGCGGGCAAAATCCCCGGCTCTTTCTTAAAGCGGGAGGGGCGCCCCAGCGAGAAAGCGACCCTGACCAGCCGCATGATCGACCGGCAGATCAGACCCTTCTTCCCGAAGGATATGCGAAACGATGTCGGCGTGGTGGTCACCGTGCTGTCCACCGATGTGGACAACCAGCCCGAGGTAGCGGGCATGATCGCGGCGAACATTGCCATCGCTATCTCGGACATTCCCTTTAAGGGACCGATCGCGGGGGTCAATGTCGGACTGGTGGACGGCAAGCCGGTCATCAATCCGGTGCTGGCGGATCGGGAAAAGAGTGAAATGGTGTTGACCGTTGCGGGCAGTGCCAATAAGATCGTGATGATCGAAGCGGGCGGCAACGAGATTCCCGAAGATGTGATGCTCGATGCCATCGCGCAGGCGCATGAGGAAATCAAAAAGCTGGTTGCCTTTATCTCCGATATTCAGGCGCAGGTTGGAAGACCGAAGTTCGCGTTTGAGTCGAAGAAGGTCGATCCCTCTATGTTCGAGGCGATCAAGGCATTTGCCGAGACGAAGGTGCAGTATGCGCTGGATACCGACGATAAGAATGTGCGGGACGCACGGCTCCAGCCCATCGTGGAGGAAATTCACAGCCGGTTTGACGGAGAGTATCCCGAGCAGACCGCCGAGATCGACGAGTGCATCTATCAGCTTCAGAAGCATATCGTCCGCGCATGGCTCAAGCAGGGCAAGCGGGTAGACGGTCGTGGTATTGATGAGATTCGTCCGCTGGCTGCCGAAGCGGGCGTGCTGCCGCGGGTACACGGCAGCGGTCTGTTCACCCGTGGGCAGACCCAGGTGCTGACCGTGGCGACCCTCGGTCCGATGAGTGACTGCCAGAACCTTGACGGTATCGATGAGGACACCAAAAAACGGTATATCCATCATTACAATTTCCCGTCCTACTCGGTCGGCGAAACCAGACCCAGCCGTGGTCCCGGACGGCGTGAGATCGGGCATGGCGCACTGGCAGAAAAGGCATTGGTGCCGGTCCTGCCCTCGGTGGAGGAGTTCCCTTACGCAATCCGTCTGGTGTCCGAGGTGCTGTCCTCCAACGGCTCCACCTCGCAAGGCTCGATCTGCGCTTCCACGCTGGCGCTTATGGACGCCGGTGTGCCGATCAAGGCGCCGGTTGCCGGTATTTCCTGCGGTTTGATTACCGATGGGGACGACTTCATGACCATGGTGGATATTCAGGGTCTGGAGGACTTCTTCGGCGATATGGACTTCAAGGTAGGCGGCACCCACAAGGGAATCACCGCCATTCAGGTGGACATCAAGGTGGACGGTCTGACGCTGGATATTATCCGCGAAGCGTTCCAAAAGACCCGCAAGGCGCGTGAGTATATCCTCGATGAGATCATGCTCAAGGCGATTCCGGCGCCGCGTGAGACGGTGTCCGAGTACGCGCCCAAGCTTTTGACCACCAAGGTGCCGGAGGATAAGATTCGCGAGGTCATCGGCAGCGGCGGAAAGGTGATCCAGAAGATCTGCGCCGAGTGCGATGTGAAGATCGACATTGAGGAGGACGGCAGCGTCTTTATCATGGGTCTGAATCTCGATAATGCTCGCCGCGCCCTCTTTATGGTGGAAACGATCGCCAACGATCCCGAGGTCGGCGCGCTCTATAAGGGCAGGGTGACCAGGATCATGGGCTTCGGCGCATTCGTGGAGATCGCCCCCGGCAAGGAAGGTCTGGTGCATATCTCCAAGCTGGAGAACCGGCGGGTCGAGAAGGTCGAGGACGTGGTCAATGTCGGGGACGAGATCATCGTCAAGGTGACCGAGATTGACGATCAGGGCAGGATCAACCTCTCGCGGAAGGACGCGATGAACGAGCTGGCTGCCAAAAAGGCAGACGAATAAGCCACTAGCGGCGGGAAGTATCCCGCCGCTTTTCTTTTGCCCGTAAAGCCTTGCACCCCACCTGGTTTTATGTTATACTGAATCTGTATGACTGTGCGTAAAGGAGGGACCCGATATGCGGATTTTGGGGATCGATCCCGGCTATGCAACCATCGGGTACGGAGTCATTGACAGCGACTCTGCGCGGCTCATACCGGTGGGCTTCGGCGCGATCACCACACCGCCTGATCTGGACTTTCCCGTGCGGCTGCAAATGATCTATCGGGATATGGGGTGTTTGCTCGCAAAATACCGTCCGGACGCCATGTCGCTCGAAAAGCTTTATTTTAAGAGCAATAAGACTACTGCAATCGCGGTGGCGGAAGCGCGCGGCGTGATCGAGCTTGCCGCGGCAGAAGCGTCTGTACCAATCAGCGCCTATACGCCGCTTCAGGTAAAACAGAGTGTGGTGGGGTACGGGCAGGCGGAAAAACAGCAGGTCATGGAGATGACCCGCCGCCTGCTTCATCTGGAAAAAACGCCTCGTCCCGATGATACGGCGGACGCACTGGCATTGGCAATCTGCCACGCTCATTCGGCGGCGTCTCTGTTAAAACGCTATCTGTAAGGAGAGATCACATGATCTACTTGTTGGAAGGCACGCTTGTTCATGCACAGCCGGGTCTGGCGGTGATCCTCTGCGGCGGCGTGGGTTATGCCGCACGGGTGACACTCAACACCATGTCCGCACTGCCCTCGGTCGGGCAGGAGGTGCGGCTTTATACCTCGCTGCAGGTCAGGGAGGACGCCGTGGAGCTGTACGGCTTTGCCGACTTGCAGGAGAAGGACTGCTTTCTCCGCCTGCTGACCGTTTCGGGCGTCGGTCCTGCCATGGCGCTTGCCGTTTTGTCCGATTTAACCCCCGATCAGTTTTTGCTCAGCATCGCTTCGGGGGACAGCAAACGGCTGACCCGCGTGAAAGGGGTCGGTGCGAAAAAGGCACAGCGGATCATATTGGAATTGAAGGATAAGATCGACACCGATCAAATGTATCCGGCGTCCGGCGGAACCGATTTTGACGGTCAGCCGAGCCATCTTGGCGAAGCGGCGGAAGCACTGGTGTCGCTCGGATATACGCAGTCGGACGCTGCGCGGGCGCTTGCAGGGCTGAGCGAGGAGGAATCGGTCAGTGAGCTCATCAAAACGGCGCTTCGGCGGCTGTCCGGCAACTGAAAGCGGGGTGAGGCTTAAATGTTTGAGCAGGAAATGGATTTTGAGGGCAGGCTGAGCCGGCCGGAATACACCAAGGCGGACGAGGAAGTGGAAGTAAGCCTCCGCCCTCATACGCTCGACGAGTATATCGGTCAGGATAAGGCAAAGGAGAATCTTTCGATCTATATTCAGGCGGCAAAATCCCGTGGTGAGCCGCTGGATCATGTGCTGCTGCACGGTCCGCCCGGGCTGGGGAAAACCACTTTGGCGTGCATCATTGCCCATGAAATGGGGGTCAATATCCGCCCGATCACGGGACCCGCGATCGAAAAGGCGGGCGATCTGGCGGCACTGCTGACCGCACTGGCGCCGAACGATGTGCTGTTTATCGACGAGATACATCGGCTCTCCCGCAGTGTGGAGGAAATACTCTATCCCGCTATGGAGGACCGCAATCTGGACCTCATCATCGGCAAAGGTCCTTCCGCCCGTTCGGTGCGGATCGACCTGCCGCCCTTTACATTGGTGGGCGCCACCACCCGCGCCGGACAGCTTTCCTCGCCGCTGCGGGATCGGTTTGGGGTGCTGCTTCGGCTGGACCCCTACACGCCCGAGCAGCTTGCCGACATCATTCAGCGTTCCGCGGTGATCCTCGGGATCGCCTGTGACCGCAGCGGTGCGGTTGAGCTGGCGCGTATCTCCCGCGGTACGCCCAGAGTGGCAAACCGCTATCTCAGTCGGGTGCGGGATTTTGCACAGGTGCTGGGCAACGGCGTTGTCACAAAGCAGATCGTGCGGGAGGCGCTCAGCCGTCTGGAGGTAGACGAGCTGGGGCTGGACGGGCATGACCGGCTGATTTTGGAGACGATCATCAAAAAGTACGCGGGCGGTCCGGTGGGGCTGGAAACGCTTGCCGCCGCACTGGGGGAGGAAGCGGTCACACTGGAAGATGTCTACGAGCCGTTTTTGATGCAGCTTGGTCTGCTTGCCCGTACCCCGCGCGGACGCTGTGTGACCCCTGCGGCATATCAGCATTTGAAGATACCGCAGTCGGGACAGCAGAATTTGTTTTAACGGAAAGGATATACGGCTATGCGCTATACCACCGATTGGCGGGATTATCAGATACTCGACGCCACAGACGGCGAAAAGCTGGAACGGTGGGGCGGCGTGGTGCTGATCCGTCCCGACCCGCAGGTCATCTGGAAAACGCCCCGCCGCGCAGGGGAGTGGGAGCTGGCAAACGCCAGATACCACCGTTCCCAAAAAGGGGGCGGCTATTGGGAGGAAAAGGAAAGCCACCCCGAAAGCTGGCAGATCGGCTACAAGGACCTGCGCTTTACCGTTCGTCCCACCGGATTCAAGCATACCGGTCTGTTTCCCGAGCAGGCGGTCAACTGGGATTTGTTTCGGCGGCTGATCCAAAACGCCGGCAGACCCGTTTCGGTGCTGAACCTGTTCGGCTATACCGGCGGAGCGACCCTTGCCTGCGCGGCGGCGGGCGGCTCGGTCTGCCATGTGGACGCCTCCAAAGGCATGGTGCAGTGGGGGAAGGAAAACGCCGCGCTGTCGGGGCTTTCCGATCGCCCGATCCGCTGGATCGTGGACGACTGTGTGAAATTCGTCGGGCGTGAGATTCGCCGCGGCCGCCGGTATGACGCTGTGATTATGGACCCGCCCTCCTATGGCAGAGGACCCTCCGGCGAGATGTGGAAGCTGGAGGATCAGATTTTTGATTTGCTGGAGCTGACCGTAAAGGTGCTGTCCGACCGACCGCTGTTTTTTGCGCTCAACTCTTATACCACCGGACTGTCCTCCTCGGTGATGTCCTATCTGCTGGGGATCACGGTGGGCGCACGGTTTGAGGGCGAGATCACGGCGGACGAGATCGGTCTGCCGGTCGCAGAGAGCGGATTTTGTCTGCCCTGCGGCTCCACCGCGCTGTGGACAGAGAAGAAAGCAGGTGAGGCTCTTGCGGCCCTTGATTGATATAGAGCATGTCACCTTTTCCTACCCGCAGGAAAACGGGCAGGGGATCGAGGTGCTGCATGATATTACGTTGCAGATACCGGCAGGTGAGTTTGTGGCGGTGCTGGGGCATAACGGCTCCGGCAAATCCACTATTGCAAAGCATATGAACGCCATTTTGCTGCCGATGGGTGGCAAGGTGTATTTTTCGGGACTGGACACCGCCGAGGAAGAAAATCTGCTCCCCATTCGCCGCCAGATCGGCATGGTTTTTCAGAATCCCGATAATCAGATCGTCTCCACCATTGTGGAGGAAGATGTGGCGTTTGCGCTGGAAAATCTCGGCATTGCGCCCGAAAAAATTCGGGAGCGGGTGGACGAGGCGCTGCGCGCCGTGGATATGTATCACTATCGGCTTCATGCGCCGCATCAGCTTTCGGGCGGGCAGAAGCAGCGGATCGCCATAGCGGGCGTGCTTGCCATGCACCCGCGCTGTATCGTGTTGGACGAACCGACCGCCATGCTCGACCCCAAGGGCAGGCAGGAGGTCATGCGGGTGCTGCATGAGCTGCACCGGCAGTATCACACCACTGTGGTGCTGATCACCCATTTTATGGAGGAAGCGGTACAGGCAGAGCGAGTGGTCGTGATGGACGACGGAAAAATTCTGCTGGACGATACGCCGCGTGCCGTGTTTGTTCAGATCGACCGGCTGAAAGCGGTCGGGCTTGATGTGCCGCAGGTCACCGAGCTGGCTGCGGTGCTGCGCGCGGCGGGCGTGAATATTCCGGCGGCGCTTTTGACCGAGGACGAGTGTGTGGCGGCACTGACCGCCGCGCTGGAGGAAACAGATGGGAACCATACTCACGCTTGAACACCTGACCTATACCTATTCTCCCGATACCCCTTTTGAGAAGGTCGCGCTGGACGATATCGACCTTTCGATCGAAGCGGGTGAGTTTGTCGGGGTGATCGGGCATACCGGCTCGGGCAAATCCACCCTGATCCAGCATATGAACGGATTGCTCCAGCCCACAAAGGGCAGGGTGCTGTTTCGCGGCAGGGACATCTGGGAGGATAAAAAGAAACTGCGGCAGATCCGCTTTGCGGTGGGTCTTGTCTTTCAATACCCGGAGTACCAGCTTTTTGAGGAAACGGTGGAAAAGGATATCGCGTTCGGTCCCACCAATATGGGGCTGTCGCCCGATGAAATCAAAGGACGGGTGCGGGAGGCGGCGTCACTGGTCGGTCTGCCCGAGGCACTGCTCAAAAAAAGTCCATTCGAGCTTTCGGGCGGGCAGAAGCGGCGGGTCGCCATTGCGGGGGTGATCGCCATGCGGCCGCAGGTGCTTATTTTAGACGAGCCGACTGCCGGTCTTGACCCGCGCGGACGGGAGATGATCCTCCGCCAGATCAAAGAGTATCACACCAAAATGGGGAACACCGTGCTGCTGGTTTCCCACAGCATGGACGATGTGGCGCGCTTTGCGTCTCGTGTGCTGGTGATGAACCGGTCGCGGGTGTTCGCCTACGATACGCCCGAGGCGGTGTTCTGCCGCGGGGGCGAATTGCGGGAGATCGGTTTGTCCGTTCCCCAGATGACCATGGTGGCGGACGCTCTGCGGCAGCGGGGTTATCCTCTGCCGGAGGGGATCTATACGGTCGAGCAGGCGGCACAGGCGCTCCTTTTGCTGTTTAGAGGGGGTGATGCGCCGTGCTGAAAGACATCACGATCGGGCAGTATTTCCCCGGCACCTCCGTCATTCACCGGCTCGATCCCCGTATGAAGATCGTATTGACCATCGTCTATGTGGTGCTTTTGTTTCTGGTGGAGAATCTGGCGGGCTTTGTCCTTTCGGTGGTGTTTGTGCTGGCGGCTTATCTGATCGCGCGGATACCGGTCAAGATGATCGCCAAAAGCATAAAGCCGATCTTGCCGATTTTGCTGTTCACCATGCTGTTAAACCTCTTTTTCGTGCGCGGCACGGTGATCTGGCAGTGGGGCGTGCTGGAGATCACCAGGGAGGGCGTTCGCCTTTCCGTGTTGATGGTGATTCGGATTCTCTGCCTGATCGCAGGCACCTCTCTGCTGACCTATACCACCTCGCCGATGACCCTGACCGATGGGATCGAGCGGCTCTTAAAGCCGCTTGGCAAGGTGCATTTTCCGGTGCATGAGCTTGCCATGATGATGACCATCGCATTGCGGTTTATCCCCACTCTGGTGGAGGAAACCGAAAAGATCATGGCGGCGCAGAAGGCAAGGGGCGCCGATATGGAAACCGGCAGCCTGATCCACCGCGCCAAGGCGCTGGTGCCGATTTTGATCCCGCTTTTTCTCTCCGCTTTTCGCCGCGCCGAGGAACTGGCTCTCGCCATGGAATGCCGTTGCTACCACGGCGGCAAGGGGCGCACCAGAATGAAGCAGATGCACTTGGCGCCGCGCGACCTGTGGGCGCTTTTGCTCACGGCGGCAGCCCTTGCCGCAGTGATTGTCTGCAATATCTTCTTCGGCAGTCTCTATGGATAACGGAAAGGAGCCAGATATGCGCCAGCTGCTCTTTCAGGTCGCCTATGCCGGAACGGCATATCACGGCTTTCAGGTACAGAAAAACGCTTTGAGCGTTGCGGAAGTGTTTCAGGACGCGGTGGAGCAGGTGTTCGGGCGGCGGGAGGATATTGTGGGCTGTTCCCGTACCGACACCGGCGTTCACGCCAACCGCTATTATATCGGCTGCAAGACCGACCATACCATACCGGCAAAGCAGGCGGTGCGCGCACTCAACTTCTATCTGCCGCAGGATATCGCGGTGCTGGACGCGGCGGAGGTGCCGCTTTCCTTCCACCCGCGTTATCACGCGCAGAAAAAGCGGTATCTCTACCGCATCTGGTGCAGTCCGGTGCAAAACCCGTTTCTGCTGCGGTATGCCTATTGGTATCATCACAGCGTCGATCTGCCTGCCATGCAGCGGGCGGCGGAGCATATGCTGGGTACGCACGATTTTGCGGCGTTTTGCTCTGCGGGCTGCGATGTGAAGGATACCGTTCGCCGCATGGACGAGATCACGCTCACGCAGGACGGGGCGCTTCTCACTTTTTCGGTGACCGGCAACGGATTTTTGTACCATATGGTGCGGATCATGGTCGGCACTCTGCTTTTTGTCAGCGAGGGCAAGATTGCGCCGGACGAGATACCGGCGATCCTTCATAGCGGTAATCGCCGCCGCGCCGGAAAAACCGCTCCGGCAGAAGGGCTGTTTTTGGACGAAGTGTTTTATCAGGAGAAGGGAGGGCTTCCCTATGTCAAATGAGCGGGACAGCATCGAGGTATACCGCCGCCGTCGCCGTCGTCGGAATATCTGGCAGCACAGTTTGCGTATGCTCTGCATCGTGATCGCGGTGATCCTGCTTGTCAGCGGCGCACTGCTGGTGGGGCATCGCTTTTTGCCGACGCTCAGCAGCTTTTTCGATCGGGACGGCGATCACTCCAAGGGGTATCCGATTGCGCTGTCCGGCTCGTCGATACAGGCGGGCGAGGTGGACGGCAAGCTCGCCGTTTTGTCGGACAGCCAGCTGCAATTTTTCCGGTTTTCCGGCAGCTCGGTACGCAGCCTGCCGCATGGGATCAGCAACGCCGCCTTTTCCGCCGCGGGGAAATATGTGCTGGTCTATGCCAGAGGCGGCACCGCCATGCTCCGCACCACCGTCTACGGGGTGCCGGAGGAAATGGAGATGAGCGGGGATATCACCTATGCGCAGGTAAACCGGAAAGGTGAGATCATGGCGGTGACCGGAGATTCCCGCTATGTTTCCCGCGTGGCGCTCTATAACGATAAAATGGAGGAAAAATACTCCTATTACTCCGATATCCAAATATCTGCCGCCGCACTGAATGAGGATAATACCGAATGTGCCATGGCAGGGCTCGATGTGGTCAACGGGAAGCTGCAAACAAAGCTGATGCTGCTGCACACCAATCAGACCGTGACCGAGCTGGCGGTGCTGGAAGATGTGATGCCGCTGTCCGTCTCCTATCAGGGCGGCGCGATCTCACTGATTACCGATAAACAGGCGTTTTCCTATCAGACAAACGGTTCGCTGTTGGGGTCGTACACCTATACCGGACAGCTGATCTGCTACGATCATCGGAGCGATAACCGCACCGCGCTGGTGGTGCAGGACGCGATGGGCGGCAATGCCGTGCTTCACCTGCTGGATCGCAAAAAGGCGGAGCAGGGGGATAGCCTTCCCGTGCAGGGGACGGTGCGAAGCGTGCTGTCAAGCGGAGGTTCTACTTATGTGCTGGCGGGCAGTCACCTGCTTCATTATACCGGTGGGAGCGAGCCGGAAACTTATGAGGTGCCGATGGATACCACCCAGATTTTGGACCGCAGCGGCAAGCTGCTGGTGCTGGGTAAAACCACGGTGCATCATATCACCGATGAGCAGTCGGCTTCTGGAGGAACCGCGTCATGAATCAGGAGTTTTTGCCTTATCTCTATGACGGCGTGCTGCTTCTGCTTGCCGTTTTGACGGTCTGCCTGTCGGCGCATCGCGGGTTTGTGCGGACAATCTGCCTGCTGTTTGGCGGCGTGATCGCGGCGGTCGGCGCGGGCTGGGCGTCCGATTGGCTGAAAGCGCCCGTCTTTACCGCTTTTTTTGAGAAGCCTATCACAAATACGGCGGAAAAGGCGCTGGCAGCGGGCGGCGGCGCAGAGGGAATCGTTTCCTCCCTGCCGCGCTTTCTCGCCACGCTGACCGAGGGCTTTTTCGGCTCTCATGAGGAGCTCGTGTTTCAGGTGGATTTAGCTTCCCAGTCGGCGGCGAAAGGGATCGTGGAGTCTGCCATTCGCCCCGCGCTGGAGGCGCTGATTGGCGTGGTGCTGTTTCTGGTTTTGTTTGCCGTTTTGCTTTTGCTGCTCCGGCTGATCTCCCACGCACTGCTTCTGGTCGATCACCTGCCGGTGATTGCAAAGCTCAATCATTTGCTGGGCGGCGTGTTCGGCATCTTGCAGGCATTGCTGGTACTGTTGATCGCGGCGGCGCTGATCCGGCTGACCGTACTGCTTTCGGGGGACAGCTTGAGCTGGCTCAACACCGAATTGATCGGAAAAACGAAGATTCTTAACATTTTTTACACACTTCATCTATTTGTAGGCGGTTCGGTTGGGGTATCATAAAGCATGGATCGCTTTATCATGAATCAGAGGTGAGAGAAATTATTATGCTTTGCAGCAGATGCAAAAAACGGCCTGCCGTTGTGTTTATGACCCATATGAAGGACGGGAAGCCGGTCAATGAGGGCTTGTGCATTCGGTGCGCCAGTGAGTTAAAGCTCCCGCAGGTGGAGCAGGCGATGAAGGCAATGGGTGTCACGCCGGAGGACATTGAGGAGATGAGCGATCAGCTCATGGAGGTCATGGACGGCGAGAACTTCGAGATGGGCGGCGCGGACACCATGCCGAACTTTTTGCAGCAGATGTTCGGGATCAATGCCGAGCAGGGAGAGCCTGTCGAGGGCGCGCCGCCCCGTCCCAAGCGGGAAAAGGGGAAGGGCAAGAGCAAGGATAAATATCTTTCGGCATACTGTACCCACCTGACCGAAAAGGCAAGACAGGGACAGCTTGATCCGGTGATCGGGCGAGACGAGGAAATCTACCGCGTCACCCAAATTTTATCTCGCAGAAGCAAGAACAACCCCTGCCTGATCGGGGAGCCGGGCGTCGGCAAGACCGCGATTGCGGAGGGGATCGCCCAGCGGATCGCCGCACAACAGGTGCCGTTTCGCCTGCTGGATAAGGAAATTTACCTGCTTGATTTGACTTCGCTGGTCGCCGGTACGCAGTTTCGCGGTCAGTTTGAAAGTCGGGTCAAGGGTCTGATCGACGAGGTAAAGGCAAAGGGAAATGTGATTTTGTTTATCGACGAAATCCATACCATTGTCGGCACCGGCGATTCCGAGGGCGCCATGAGCGCGGCGAATATTTTAAAGCCGGCGCTTTCCCGCGGTGAGATACAGGTGATCGGCGCGACCACCTTCCACGAATACAGAAAGCATATCGAAAAGGATTCGGCACTGGAGCGGCGGTTCCAGCCGGTCAAGGTGGAGGAACCCTCTATCGAGGATACGGTCAAGGTGCTGCTGGGCGTCAAGAGCTATTACGAGCGGCATCATAAGGTGCAGATTTCGGACGCACTGGTGCGCCGCGCCGTCATGCTGTCGGAGCGGTATATCACCGACCGGTTTTTGCCCGATAAGGCGATCGACTTGGTGGACGAAGCCTGTGCCTGCGCCTCGCTGAAAAGCAAGGAGCTGCATAAGTATGAAAAGCTCAATCACCATTTGCAGGAGGTTTCCGAGCAGGTTCACGAGCTGGAGGAAAGCAATGCAGATTACGATCAGCTGGTCGAGCGTCGCGCCGAGGAAAACTGTATTCGGCAGGAGTTAAAATTTCTCGAGCCGCAGATACAAAGCATTCCCGTCACCGAGGACGACCTTGCCCGCGTGATCGAGCTTTGGACGGGGATCCCGTCCGCTAAGATCAAGGAATCGGACCTCAAGAAAATTTCCGATCTGCCCGATCGGCTTCGGGCGAAAATCGTCGGGCAGGACGAGGCGATCGACCTGATCGCCGCCGCGATCCGCCGGAGTCGGGTGCAGCTTTCGCCTCGCCGCCGTCCCGCGTCCTTTATCTTTGTGGGACCGACCGGCGTGGGGAAAACCGAGCTGGTCAAGGTGCTGGCAAACGAGCTTTTCGATTCGGTCGAGCCACTGATCCGGCTGGACATGAGCGAGTTTATGGAAAAGCATACCGTCTCCCGCTTAATCGGCGCGCCGCCGGGATATGTCGGCTTTGAGGAAGCGGGACAGCTCACCGAAAAGGTGCGGAGAAAGCCCTATTCGGTGGTGCTGTTTGACGAGATCGAAAAAGCGCACCCCGATGTGCTGAATATCCTGCTCCAAATCCTGGACGAGGGCAGGATCACCGACGCACAGGGCAGAACGGTGAATTTTGAAAACACGGTGTTGGTGATGACCTCCAATGCCGGTTCGAGCGATGCTTCGGGCGTGGTCGGCTTTGAGCGGAGCGAAGCGGATACCTCCCGCGAAAAGGCGATGAAGGGGCTTCGGGAGCTGCTCCGACCGGAGTTTATCGGTCGGGTGGACGAGATCGTGGTGTTCCGCCCGCTTTCGGAGGAAAATATCCGGCAGATCGTTCGGCTGATGCTCGATGAGCTGATAGAGCCGCTGAAACAGCGGAATATCATTTTGAAGTACGACGATGCCGCCGTGGAGCGGCTCGCAAAGGAGGGCGGCAACAGCAAGTACGGCGCACGCGATCTCCGCCGCACCATTCGCAAAGAGGTGGAGGATAAGATCGCCGCCTTGCTGGTGGATCGGTTTGACGATCCGCCCGCCGGTCTTGCCGTCACGGCGGACGAAACCGGCATTCTGCTCCGTACCCTTTAGCGGTTAATCTATCGGCATACTTCGTCAAAGCCTTTGTCTTTGTCAAAACCTCCCTTGTCAAAGGGAGGGGGACCGCGCGAAAGCGCGGTGGAGGGATTCACAATCCGCCAAAGCCGACTGAAACGGTCAATATCCCATGTCAAAGGCTTCGCCGCTTTTGTAGACAATATTTCATTGTCTGTCGTTTTTTGACAAACAAAAAGCCGCCCGTTAGGGCGGTACGCATCAAACAGCAAAAGCAGACGGTTTCCGTCTGCTTTTTTGCGTATAGAAGTGCGGATATTGGAAATCTTCTTATATCGTCAAGCTTCTGCTATTTTGACCACTTCGTTACGAGGATCGGAGGACAACGCTTCTACCGTTTTTCCGTCTGTATATGCGACTATCCCCAGGCAATAAATCCCGTGATCGGTTACATAATGCAGCCGCTCCTGAAAATCGATCGCCAAATCTTCGCCAAACAGTCCGCTTTGTAAGAGAACCGTTGCTTCAGACGGGTTTTGGATCAGATAATTGAGGACCCATTTAAACTCATATTCCCGATCATAGGACGTCATGGTGTAATGATTGATGCCTAACGCATACGTATAATCGACATCGTGCCAGGAATAATTCCCCGCCATTCCGATGCAGACAGTGTTTGGATCCTCACTGGTTTGAATCGGGATCCATATCACACCGCCCTTATCCGGACGCGACAAGGTGTTGTCGATCAAATTGGGATACGCATCATAGATATACTGTACGGGTTGCGGCTCATCAAATCGGATCCAGATATCGTAATATTTTTCAGGATCGACCGTGCCAAAATCAGCGTTGTCATGAGCGTCTGAAAACACAGCCTGTCGAACGGTACTGTCACGCACATGTAACTGATCCTGCTCATCGGAAATCGTGATCTTCCCAAACCGATAACGGAATATCCCACGGCTGTCGAAATCCCATGTGTTGTGTAATTGGGAATCTTTCCGAATGATAAATTCCTGGGAACAGGTGCCAAAGGACAACAGATGAATCGGCTCTTTTGGTGTTAAAAAGCTTTGCGTGACGGAAGGAGATATCAGCTGCGTGATCGTGCTGAAAGATGCGCTCATCGCTTCGGGATTTGCATATGGATTAAAAAACAAATGATTAAACAGGAGAGAGATAGCTAAAATCAACACGATTACTACGAGAAATGCAAAGAACACAAATTTCCTAATTGCTTTATTCTTCATAGTTTTCCTCCGCATTCGTTCACGAGTGTTCGAGCACGCAAAGCATTCTTTCGCCGTCTTTTGTGGCAACCGATACGCCTTCGCTGTATGATGCGGCAGCTTCAAACACGAAAGGGATCGCAGTATGCCCATATGGATCGACAAAGCCGAATTTGCCGTCCTTTTTAGCGGCGGCGTATCCTTCACTGAAGGAATAAGCCATATCAAATTCTATCGGTATCATCAGCTTCCCATACCGATCGATAAAGCCATATTTGTTGTCCTTTTTTACAACCGCACGATCTTCGCTCAGATCGCCGATCTCATCAAAATCAAGGCTTTCATAAGTATTTTGATGGATTCTTATGAGTGTGACATTTCCTTTATCATCTGCCGCGAGATAATCTTCGCCAAAAGGACGAATGGAGCTGAATGTACTCGGTATCACTTCATTTCCACACAAATCAATCACGCCATAGCTTGGTTTATTTTGCAATTTGGTACCCGCTACGGCATATCCGTTTTCAAAAATCCCGATATGGTCATATTTGGCATTGGGCGTGAGGACAATGTCTCCGTTTTTATCGATCACAACCACTTGATGATCTCTCACAACGGTGGCGTACCCATTATGAAATCCTATATTCATGTTGGGGAAACGCTGATGATCAAACTGAAAGTCGATCACAACATCTCCTTTTTTGTTGATATAACTCGCTTTGCCATTCTTCACCACGATGGCTAAATCCTCGTAGAAATCATACGCCATATCATAGTCAAATGGGATCACAGTATGACCCGTTTGATCCACATATCCCCATTTCTCACCTTTTTGCACGGCGGCAAGATGTTCCGAAAAATGAGAGGTATTATCATATGTAAAAGGAACACAGACCTCATGGGAAGTATTGACATACCCGAATTTACCCTCTTGATTGATTAAGGCGGCTCTGCCTTCTTCGAACAAAGGAAAATGTACAAATCTCGGTTGATCTCCTACCACAGACCTGCCAAAGTAAACCGTCGGTATGACCTCAAAGGCTGTTTTATCGATATATCCCACATGAAAATTCGTGATATGATCTCTTACAAAAGCTAAGCCCTCATGAAAATCGCCCACAAAATCATAGTTTCGCTTCATGGGTATCAAGGAATATGCTGCCATCTCATCGCCTCCTAAAGTGATATCTATTGCGGCTACAAATCATTTTGTTTAGAGGAACGCTTTTAATTAGTGTAACAGATTATTGATCATAAGTCAACTAATTTAATAGAATAATTCAACCTAAATAGTAGAAACCGCGTATATTATTTAACCATATTTTGAAATGGGGTTTAATTATGGTTGAGTTTGGAAAAATTCTAAGGTCATTGAGAATAAAGGCAGGACTGACTCAAAAGCAATTAGCAGAGAAAATGGGAGTCACATCGTCCGTTGTCAGTTATTATGAGTTATCTGAGCGCAATCCGTCACCGGAGATACTCGTGAAGCTGTCCCATATTTTTCATGTAACGACTGACTATTTGTTGGGAATAGAACGGGAAAAGAATGATTCGCTGGATATCAAAGGGCTGAGCAAGGAAGAAGTTGGTTTATTAGAACATATGATTGCTGTTTTAAGAGATCGAAAAAATCAGCGTTTTTGATGTGATTCCTCTATCAGCCGCTTTACAGCTTGATTTTCCGGTCGGAAAGCCTGCCGCCGTAGAAAACGGCGCCGACCGAAAGCAGGACTTCCGCAAGGAGCGGGAGCCATGCGGGCAGCAGCCCGATCAAAGTCAGCAGGATCAAAATTCCTCTGCCTGCCAGCGTGAGCCAAAACAGCAGCCGCAGCCGGTGGATCATCTCAACCGATAACAGCTTTGTTTCCGCCAGCAGCCGCAGATTGCGGTGGGTCATCATCATATCGGGCGGAACCTGAAAAAGCGATTCGTCCAGTCCGACCGAAACACTCACCGCAGCTTCCGACATGGCGGGACCCTGCGTTTCCCAATTCCCCACAAAGCAGCCCTGTGCGCCCTGCTCCTGTAAGCCGCGGAGAATACCGGCGGCGGAGCGGGGCGTTTGCTTGGCGTGCCATGTGATGATCCCGCAGGGATCACTTGCCTGCTTGACGGCGGCGGGATCGGCTTCGCTTACTAAAACGGTGTCGGTCACGCCTACCTCGTGCATCGTGCGGGCAATCCCCAAATTCTCCTGCGGCACCTTGCCGCCCAACAAAAAGCAGCCGAGGTATACGCCGTCCCGCACCAGATAGAGCACATTTTCCTCCAGATCGGTGGGGAATAAAGCGGGACGGACATTCATTTCGGTGCAGAACGCCGCGTCACCGCAGTAAACGTCATGCCCGCCGATCTGCCCTGCGGTGCCGTGCTCCGAGTAGAGATGCTGCTCGGTGGTCAGCGGGTGGAGCTTTCCGCCGTATGCGCGGATCGCCATGCCGACCGGCGTGTCCCAGCCGTTTGCCAGTGAAACCGCCTGCAAAAGCAGATGCTCCGGTTCTACACCGTTGGCGGTGCGAAGCTCCACGACCTCCAGCTCCTGCGCTGCCAGCAGGGATTGGTGATCCAGCATCATCAGATCGGCGTCGGCAAAGTCACGGATCGCCGCACCGGTTTTGAAGATACAGCCCCGACCGAGTGCGGCGGCAGAGCCGGAGAGAACGGTGAGCGGAAGAAACGCGGTCGGCAGCAGCGGCGAGGCGACTGTGAGCAGCATCGCCAGTCGAAGCAGACCTCCCTGTATGTCGGAGAGCTTGAGCAGCGGAAACACAATAGCTGCCGCAACCCCGATCAAACAACTGATCGGAGTCAGCCACTTAATAAGCTTTACCGGTATGCCGGAGATCGTCCCCGCTTCCTGCGGCAGATGATAGAGCATATCGTGTATCCGTTTGGCGGTGGAGTCTGCCTGTGTCGCGGTCACGCTGCAAAGCAGAGCCTCACCGTCATTGATCGCACCGGCGGGAATCGGGTCGCCCTTTTTGATTTGCCGCAGCGATTTGCTGCCGGTAAACGGCAGCAGATCAATTTGCCCTTCCTCGCTCACACACCGGCAGTCGGCGGGGATTTCCTCACCCGACTTGACCGAAATCATGTCGCCGATCCGCAGCTTTGCCGCGAGCGCCGGAAGGCGGTTGCCTTTTGCGTCTACCAAAGTGGCGCGCTCTGTAATCGGGCGGAGCTTTTGCGCCAGCCGCTTGTATTTGCGGTAGTAGAGCCATCGGATCGCAAACAGACCCACGCGAAAGACGATCAGCACCCAGCCTGCGGCGGCAAAGCTGCCCGAAAGCAGTAAAAACAGGACGGAAAGCAAAGTCCAAAACGCGGAGGTGACCCGCCGCTTTTTCAGCTCCAATATGGCTGTGACCGCCGTTTTCCAGCCTGCCAGCAGCACTGCCGCGAGCTGCAAAACAAGGCTCATGGCAGGCGGCACGGGCATCATACCGGCAATCAGCAGTGCGGCTGCGACCGGCGTTAAAAGCTGCTCCGGTTCAAAACGGGGCTTTTTGATCTCATTTCCGCCAATGCCCGATTCGGTCGGAACAAACCGAAGCCGCGCACGGTTCTTTTTGTATGACATACGACACGCTCCTTCAGTATTGTCATTTTTCGCAAATATTGTAGCATAAATCGGGCTATTCTGTCAATTTAGAACAGACGACGGCAATGCGGTGCTCTTTTTTCCAGCCGCCTATTGACGAACCGAAAAATAAATTTTATAATAGTAAAGTATGGAAATTAAGGGGGCGATTCTATGCAGCTTACCGGAGCGCAGGCAATGGTAAAATGTCTGGAAGCGGAAGGCGTTAAGGTGATCTTCGGCTATCCGGGCGCTGCAATCTGCCCGTTTTACGATGCGCTGACCGATTCCTCGATCCGCCATATTCTGGTGCGGCAGGAGCAAAATGCCGGTCATGCCGCGTCGGGCTATGCCCGTATCACCCGCCGTCCCGCCGTTTGTGTGGCAACCTCCGGCCCGGGCGCTTTGAACCTGCTCACCGCGGTGGCAACCGCCTATGTGGACTCGGTCCCGCTGGTGGTGATCACCGGTCAGGTGGCGCGTTCGCTGATCGGGAAAGATGTCTTTCAGGAGGCTGATGTCACCGGTGCGGCGGAACCGTTTGTCAAGCACAGCTACCTCATCAAGGATATCAAGGACTTGCCCCGCGTCTTTAAAGAGGCGTTTTATATCGCCGGCACCGGCAGGCAGGGACCCGTTTTGATCGATGTGCCGGTCGATGTCCAGAATGAGCGGTTTTCCTTTTCCTATCCCGATTCGGTCAATATCCGCGGCTATAAGCCTACGGTGAAGGGGCATGCCGGTCAGATCAAGAAGGTGGCGCAGGCGATCACCGAGGCACAGCGCCCGCTGATCGTGGCAGGCGGCGGCTTGTTTGCAACCGAGGCACGGTATCGGCTGGTGGAGCTTGCCGAGCGGTGTGAAATTCCGGTCGTCACCACCATGATGGGGATCGGCGGGATCCCGACCGAGCACCCGCTTTATTACGGTATGCTGGGTATGCACGGCAAGCAGGTCGCAAACCGTGCCACACAGGAGGCAGACCTCCTTTTCGTAATCGGCGCAAGACTGGGCGATCGTGCCGTGTCCAATCCGGCTCTGCTGGAGGGACGGCTGCGGGTGGTGCATATTGACATTGATCCGGCGGAGATCGGGAAAAATATGGAAGCCAATATCCCGTTGGTGGGGGACGCCAATGTGATCCTCGGTCAGCTTCTGGAGCAGGTGCCGGAATGCACCCATTCCGCATGGCGGAATATGCTGGATCGCAGGCGGGCGGAGTACCGTCCGCAGCTGCGGCAGTTTGACGGGTGCATCAATCCGAAGCTGTTTTTGGAGCGTTTGTCCGAGCTTGCCGACCCCGATGCGGTCGTGGTCGCAGATGTGGGACAAAATCAAATCTGGACGGCAAATCATTTTAAGATCAGGGAAGGGCGCTTTCTCACGACCGGCGGCATGGGTACGATGGGGTACTCGCTCGGCGCCGGAATCGGCGCCAAGCTGGCGGAGCCGGAGCGTCAGGTCATCACGGTCGGCGGCGACGGCTCGTTTCAGATGCAGATGATGGAGCTTGCTACCATGTGCCAGCATCAGGTGCCGCTCAAGATGGTCATTATGTCCAACCTCCGGCTGGGTATGGTGTACGAGCTTCAGAAGAATAACTTTGCCGGTAACTACTCCGGCGTGTTTTTAGACGGCAGTCCCGATATTCCAAAGCTCGCCGGCGCATATGGGATTCCGGCAGAGCGGATTCATTCGATGGATCAGGCGGACGCGGCGATCGGCAGACTTTTGAAAGCGGACACGCCCTATCTGCTGGAATGTATCGTGAATCAGGACGAAAGCAGCCTGTAAGGGGTGAGAGAATGAAATATACCATTTCCACGCTGGTGGAAAACCATGCCGGTGTGCTTTCTCGGATCGCCGGACTTTTTTCCCGCCGCGGCTTTAACATCGACAGTCTCGCCGTCGGCGTGACGGAGGACCCCACCGTTTCCCGTATCACCATCGTGGTGGACGGCGACGATTATATGGTGGAGCAGGTGGAAAAGCAGCTCAATAAGCTGATCGACGTCATCAAGCTCAAATCCTTTTCCGCCGAGGAACTGGTGCGGCGGGAGCTTGCCATGGTCAAGATCGGCACCAAAGCGTCCGAACGGGGAGATCTTTTGAGCCTTTCCAAGATCATGGGCGGCAAGATCTGCGATCTTTCCAATGAAACCATGACGATCGAGCTTTCCGCCGAAAGCGAACGGCTGGAGGAATATCTGGAACTGTTGCGCCCCTATGGGATACGCGAGCTGGTGCGTACCGGAACCATCGCGCTGCAAAAGGGGAATGTCAGCTTCGGCTGACGGAAGATCACGGACTTAACTCCGACGGCGTTAAGCGTCGGGGTGAGGTTAGATAGAATTTTTATTGAAGGAGGCCATTATCATGGCAAAAATGTATTATGCAAACGATTGTAACCTGAGCTTGCTGGACGGCAAGACCGTTGCGATCATCGGCTACGGCAGTCAGGGTCACGCCCACGCGCTGAACCTGCATGAGAGCGGCGTAGATGTGATCGTCGGGCTGTATGAGGGCTCCAAGTCCTGGAAGATCGCGGAGGACGCCGGACTGAAGGTGGCGACCGTTGCGGAGGCTTCCAAGGCGGCAGACCTCATCATGATGCTGGTGCCGGACGAGAAGCAGCCGGATATCTATTATGAGTCGGTAGCGCCCTATCTGACTGCCGGTAAGGCGCTTGCGTTTGCACACGGCTTCAATATTCATTTTGAGCAGATCGTTCCGCCTGCCGATGTAGATGTAATCATGGTCGCACCGAAGGGACCGGGTCATACCGTCCGCAGTGAGTATGTTGCCGGTAAGGGCGTGCCCTGCCTTGCTTGCGCGCATCAGGACGCGACCGGCCGCGCCATGGATTTGGCGCTGGCTTATGCGGCGGGGATCGGCGGCAGCCGTGCCGGCGTGCTGGAGACCACCTTCAAGACCGAGACCGAAACCGACCTCTTTGGTGAGCAGGTCGTGCTCTGCGGCGGCGTGACCGCTTTGATGAAGGCTGGTTTTGAGACGCTGGTGGACGCCGGATACGATCCGCAGAACGCCTACTTTGAGTGTATCCATGAGATGAAGCTGATTGTTGACCTCA
>CANQKY010000025.1 GCA_947624575.1 uncultured Clostridia bacterium | reverse complement strand
TAATTATAATGGGCCATTTACAGGATGCGCCGGTTTATCGGATGTTACACTGGAGCAGGGTATCACGGCGATACCGGAATATTTGTTCAAATCATGTCCAGGTTTTACTACGATTCAAATTCCGGACAGTGTGACTGAGATTGGCGGCAGCGCGTTTGAGGGTACAAAAATACCATCTATTACAATTCCGGATACGGTGACAAGTATCGGTAGTAATGCGTTTTTAAATTGTTCCAACCTTGCAACAGTAAAACTTTCTAATAGTCTGACTTCTATGGGTGATTTTTGTTTTGGTAATTGCACTGCATTGAATCATATTACGATACCGAAAAGCATGGGGCAGGGCAGTTGTAATTATAATGGGCCATTTACAGGATGCGCCGGTTTATCGGATGTTACACTGGAGCAGGGTATCACGGCGATACCGGGAAATTTGTTCAAATCATGTCCAGGTTTTACCACGATCCAAATTCCGGACAGTGTGACTGCGATCGGCGGCAGCGCGTTTGCAAATTGTACTTCTTTATCCACGATCAAAATCCCGGACAGTGTGACCGCAATGGAAAATTATACTTTCAGCGGCTGTACAGCGCTGAAGGATGTCACGCTGCCCGCTTCCCGGCAGAATATCATGCAGTCCATGTTTGAAAACTGCAGTTCGCTTGAAACCATCCGGCTGCCGAAAACGGTGACGACTATTCAAAGCGCAGCGTTTAAGAACTGTACCCTGTTAAAGAATATCACATGGAGCGATGCGCCGGTCACCATTGAAGACGAAGCTTTTTACGGCTGCACTTCTCTTCCGGATCCCAAAATTCCGGCAACTGTTACAACCATCGGTGCGCGGGCATTTTATAATTGCGACGGATTGACCACCATGCGGCTTCCTGATTCCGTTCGTTCAATAGGCGATAGGATTTTCTACGATTGTGACAATCTGACCGACGTCACGCTTGGCAGCAGTACGGAGAAGATTCCGGCTTCCGCCTTTGAGCATTGTGACGCGCTTCAAAAGCTGGTGGTGCCTTATCATGTCACCGGTATTGGCGATAACGCCTTTAAGGATTGCACCAAATTCACTGAGATCACCATTCCGCGGGCAACCTCCGGCATCAGCTCGACGGCGTTCAGCTATCCGAGCAAAATGACGATCTATGGCGTGTCGGGTACTTATGCGGAGACCTATGCCAAGAACAATGGGATCCGATTTGTAAATCGGGAGGTACCGGCAACCAAGGTCACACTTTCGCAGAATGCGCTGACCTTAAACAGCGGTGCGTCCGCAGCCCTCGTTATGACGGTAACGCCGGCGGATTTCACAGATGAAGTCACTTGGAAATCGAATCATACCGATGTGGCAACGGTGGACAGTTTCGGTGTTGTCAAGGCGGTCGCACCGGGTACTGCTACCATTCAGGTCAATGTCGGCAACGTCAGCGCAAGCTGTATTGTAACCGTCAAGCAGGGTGTTACCCGCATCAGCCTGAATCGCACTTCATTATCTTTGGATGCGCTGAACACTTTTCAGCTGACAGCCGGTGTTTATCCCAACAATGCGAGCAATACCGCGATCTCTTGGACGTCCGATCATCCTGATATTGCCACTGTAGATGAAAACGGTTTGGTAACGGCAGTTTCAAAGGGTACGGCCATAATCACGGCAGCCGCGCAGGACGGAAGCGGAGTAACAGCTTCCTGTACCGTTACGGTGACAAATTCCGCTTTTGTTGTTCCGAACGAAAACGGTTTTGAAAGCGGACACAATTATACGAATAGCTCCAGCGATTATTGGGTTTATACTTCCGCCGGCGCAAAAAGTATCTCGTTGGTGTTTGATGAACGCACTTATCTGGAGGACGGGTTCGACTATCTTTACATCTATGATGCAAGCGGTAAAGAGGTTGGTAAATATACCGGTGACGAGCTTTCCGGGAAAACAGTGACCGTCAACGGGGATACGGTGAAGATACAACTGGTGTCCGACGACAGCGGCAACGCATGGGGCTTCAAAGTGACCGAGGTTACGGCAAATCAAAACGGCACGCCCGACACGCCTGAAAATCCCGCTATACCCGGCGACATCGACGGGAACGGAAAGGTAGATGTGACCGACGCGCTGGCGATCCTCCGCATGGCGGTGGGACTCAGCACCCCGACCGATAATGCCGACTTAGACGGCAGCGGCGGCGTAACTGTGACCGATGCACTTGCAGCACTGCGCATCGCAGTCGGCTTAGCGTAACACTTTTCGGCAAATCACAAGGGGCAGAGGAAATCCTCTGCCCCTTGTGGACTTTTATTTTATCTCTGCCAGTTCCCTTTGGATATACTCTGCCGCTTCTTCGGGCGAGATGTTCAATAGCACCGCAAGCTCCTCATGCAAAATCCGCTCGCCGATCTTGAGGTTTTCCTCATCGCTGGAGGAAAGCTGCTTCCCGATGGCTTTCCGCTTTTCCTTTTGCTCGGACAACTGCTTGAGCATCTGCAAGGTCTCGCGGCACTCGCTTTGCTTTAAGATGTTCCGGTATTGTTCCTTGCGCTCTTTTCCGTCCTCTTCCCAGTCAAGATCGGTCGCGGCGGTTTGCTGCAGCATCGACCGTATTTCTTCCAGAGAATGCAGGGGCCGCAGCTTCTGTTCGGCGATCTGAACCGGAAGATAGGATATGGCATGGTCGGCGAAAACCGGCTGGAGCACATAGTAATCTCGGGGCGGCATACCGGAAAAGGTGCGGCTGGTCACGCCGGTGACCTCACACACGCCAAGCCCACGGTAGAGCACACGGTCTCCTGTTTGAAATGCCATTATAAATGCCTCCTGTTCAGAATAGAGAAAGCGCGCGATGTATCAGCCGATGGCAACGATCACACCACACGCTTCCGCAGATTTATTATAGCATACTTTTCTAAAAAAGTGAAGCACTTTTTTACAATTTATTTGTTTTTTCTTCGATCGAGGTATCACGGTAGTTCCCGAGGAACTTGAGATCGACCATTTCTTCCTCCAGATCGCCGAGAAGCCGGCGAATGCGCGGCTCCGCGATATTTCCGTCGAGATCGACATAGAACATCACGTCGAAATTGCGGGAGCCGATAGGGACCGATTCGATCCGGCTCATGTTGACGCCGTGGACGGCGAATTTGGACAGAAGCCGGTAAAGCGCACCGTTGACGTCCTTCGGGAGAGTGAAAGAAACGGTGATCCGGTTGGCGTCGGGGTCGTGCCGCAGCCGCTTTGTGATGCAGACAAAGCGGGTAAAGTTCTCGGGATTGTCCTGAATGCTGCTTTCCAGTACGGTCAACCCGTAAAGCTCCGCGCAGAGCGCCGAGCAGATCGCGGCAATCGGGCGGTCGGATTCCGATACCAGCTTTGCCGCCATGGCGGTGTTGTTGTAGGGAGTGATCACGGCATGGTTCAGCCGGTCAAGAAAATGTCCGCACTGTAAAATCGCCTGCGGGTGGGAGTAGATTTCCCGAATGTCCTCCTGTGCGATCCCGGGTCGGGCGCAAAGGCAGTGATCCGCCCTGATTTTAAGCCGGTTTCGGATATAAAAGCTGTGATGCCGCATCGGCTGATAGACCTGGATCACAGAACCGGCGTTGGAGTTTTCTACCGGCAGAATGCCGAAATCCACATCTTCGTTCTGCACTGCGTCAAAGACGCCCTCAAAGGTGGGGAAGAAGGTGATGTTCCGGTTGTTCGGAAACATTTTTCGGGCGGCGAGATGGGAGTAAGCGCCCGCCACACCCTGACAGGCGAGCTTCGGGTCACGCGGCGTGTTCGTCGGAGCAGACAGGCATTCCTCCACCAGCGATACGATCGGCGTTTTCCGCTCCAGGTCCTGCGCCTGCAGGCATTTGGAGATGTCAATCAGATTGGTGAACAACACCCGTCCGCCGCTTTTGTTCTCCTCGCTGCAAAGCGACTCGATCCGCCGCAGGACTTCCTCCTCCCGTCCGCTTTGGAAGATCGGGAGCCGATGCTCCCTTTTATAGGCGGCGACCTTGTGCGCCAAATCCATTCGTTCTTCAAACAGCGCGCAAATCTCGCCGTCTACCCGATCTATGCTCTGCCGCAGTTCCTCTAATTGTGACATATGATCCCTCATTTCTCTCTCGCTATCTTATCATGCCGCGGGGAAATAGTCAACGATTGGACTTGTGTTTTTTTCTTCGCTGTGGTAGACTACAAATAGAAATTAGAAGAAAAAGGGGCGCTTTGCTTTGAAACGGATCATGCTGATCGGCGCAAACGGAAAAATGGGGCGGGTGATCGCCCGACTGGCAGCTATGCGGGAGGATTTGTGCATCGCGGTCGGGGTGGATTGCAATACCGAGCCGTATGCCGATTTTCCCATTGTCGCCGCACCGTCTGACTATCATGAAGCGGTAGACGGGATCATCGACTTTTCCCACCCCTCGGCGTTGAGCGGTATCCTCGATTACGCCTGTGAAAAGGGGATCCCTACCGTGATCGCCACCACCGGCTATGATGATATTGGGCTTGCCGCGATCCGAAAGGCGGCGGAGCAGATTCCCGTTTTCTTCACCTTCAATATGTCGCTCGGGATCAACCTGCTGTGCGATCTGGCTGCCCGTGCCGCCTCTGTGTTGGGGGACGGATTTGATGTGGAGATCATCGAGCGCCACCACAACCAGAAGATCGACGCGCCTTCCGGCACCGCTATTATGCTTGGAAATGCGATCAACCGCGCACTGAACGGGGAGAAGCATTATGTCTACGATCGGCACGCCGTCCGCCAAAAGCGGGAGAAAAGCGAGATCGGGATTCATGCCGTGCGGGGCGGCACCATTGTGGGAGAGCATGAGATACTCTTTGCCGGTCACGATGAGACGATCACCCTGACCCACCGCGCACAGTCGAAGGAGGTCTTTGCCGCCGGAGCTCTTTCCGCCGCGGCGTACCTGACCGCCGGTCGCGCGCCCGGGCTGTACGAGATGCACCATCTGTTGGAGGAAGCGTAAATGAAACGGCTTGCCGCACTTTTTCTGTCCTTTGTCCTTTTTGCCGGTATTCTGACCGGCTGTGCCGATCCGGCGGTGCCGACCGGTGCGCCCGCCGCTTTGGACGAGGCGGTATCCTCCGCACCGCTCGAACCGATCACCGTCCGGTTTCTGGCGGCGGGGGACAACCTCATTCACAGCAGCATCTATGAGCAGGCAAAACGCCGTTCCACCAACGGCGGATACGATTTTTCTTATGCCTATGCCCATATTGCCGATTATATTGCGGCGGCAGATGTGGCGGTGCTGAATCAGGAAACGGTGATCGACCCGTCCAAGGAGCCGTCCTCCTATCCCACCTTTAACTCCCCGCCCGAGCTGGGGGAGGAGATGCTGAAAATCGGATTCGATGTATTCAATCTTGCCAATAATCACATACTGGATAAGGGTGTTAACAGCGTGCTGGCGGAGCTTGACTATTGGAAGGAACGAAACGCCGTGGTTTGCGGCGCTTATCGGAACGATGAGGACCTAAACACCGTACATACCCTGACCGCCAAGGGCGTCACCTTCAGCTTTATCGGTGTGACCGAGATGACAAACGGCATCTCCCTGCCGGATAACACCGATGTCCGGCTGATCTACACCGAAAACGAGCCGCTCATTGAGGATCAGATCAAGCGGGCGAAGGAAAACTCCGATGTGGTAATCGTAAACTGCCATATGGGGACGGAGGACAGCCATGTGGTGACCGACGCACAGCAGGCATTGTATGAAAAAATGGTGGAGTGGGGCGCCGACGTCATCATCGGGAACCACCCCCATGTGCTGCAAAAGGTGGAGTATATGATCAAGCCGGACGGCGGACAAGCTCTGGTGATCTACTGCCTCGGCAACTTCATCTCGGCGCAGAGCAACGCGCCCAATCTGATCGGCGGACTGATGGACTTCGATATCACCTACGATCCCGCCGAGGAAAAGGCGACGGTCAGCTATGCAAATCTGATTCCGACCGTCACCCATTATGACAGCGGTTACTCCGATATCCGGCTCTATCCGCTGAGCGAGTATACCGATGAGCTGGCGTCCCGCCACGGCGTACGAGCGCGAAACAGCAGCTTTTCGCTTTCCTATATTCAGTCGCTGGTATCAGAGCAGATCGAATCGCAGTTTTTGGCGCCCTATCGCGGCTAGAAAACTGTAAAAAACTTGCATTTTTCTGTTGACAAAACGGAATTGGTTGCGGTATAATAGCATTCGTAGCATTATGAGGTGTCGTTATGTGGTTGTCCTGTCAGGAGATATTTGAGGTTTCCGGCGCGTCAAAGAAGTTTTCCTTTGCGGCGGATTTTTCGGAAAATCCTGTCAGCGCCACCGTCGCCTTTCGCGGCCCTGTGCAGATCGACGGGGAGGTTGCAAACCGTGCCGGAATCGTCACCCTTGATTATACCGCTCGGTTTACCATGTCCCTGTGCTGCGACAGATGCCTAAAGCCGTTTTCCCGCGATGAGTCCTTTCACTTCACCCACGGTTTGGTGACAGCACTGGAGCATGACGCGGACGATGCGTATTTTCTGGTGATACCGGATATGCGCGTCGATCTTGCGGAAACGGCATGGACCGATATCCTGCTGGAGCTTCCCGCAAAGGTGCTTTGCAGGGAGGACTGCAAGGGGCTTTGCCCCGTTTGCGGGCAGGATTGGAATCTGGGCGGCTGCAGCTGTGACAAGAAGGAGATCGACCCGCGCTGGAAAGCACTGGACGGCTTCTTTTCCTCATCTGACGAATAAGGAGGTTTTGAAAGATGGCAGTACCGAAGAGAAAGGTATCCAAGGCAAGAAGAGATAAACGCCGTTCCAGCGTCTGGAAGCTGAAACAGCCGGCATTCTGCAAATGCCCGCACTGCGGCGAGCTGATGGTTCCCCATCGCGTTTGCGGTAATTGCGGCTATTACAAAGGTGTTGAGGTTCTCAAGAAGGACGCATAGGCATGGAACTGGGAAGGGAATGAAAAACCTTCCCTAGTTTTTTATCAGGCAGTGAGGAGGGTGATCGGTGAGCGTCACGGTCTATGGCGTTGCGCCGAAAAGCAAAGCGGCGCGGGCGCGGATTCACACCGGCGATATTTTGCACACCATCAACGGTCACCCGATCAACGATGTGCTGGATTATCGGTTTTATATGCTCGAGCCGACCCTTGTCCTCACGCTGACGACTGTAAAGGGGAAATCCCGCCGCTGTACCGTTCGCAAGGGGGAAAGCGAGGAGCTGGGTCTGGAGTTTGAGACCTATCTCATGGATCGCCAGCGGGGTTGCACCAATCACTGTATATTCTGTTTTATCGACCAGCTTCCGTCCGGTATGCGGGAGAGCCTTTATTTTAAGGACGATGACGCGCGCCTTTCTTTTCTGTTCGGGAACTATATCACCCTGACCAATCTAAAGGACGCGGATATCGACCGCATTATCGCCATGCACATCAGCCCGATCAATGTTTCGGTGCATACCACCGATCCGGCACTTCGCTGCCGCATGATGGGCAACCGCTTTGCGGGGGATTCGCTGCGGCATCTTTACAGGCTTTCGGAAAACGGGATTCGGCTCAACTGCCAGCTGGTGCTTTGCCCCGGTTGGAATGACGGGGAGGCATTGAGACGGACCTTGCGGGACCTCACCGCACTCCCCTCGGTGCAGAGTATCTGCTGCGTGCCGCTTGGCATGACCCGATACCGCGAGGGGCTGACGCCCCTGACCCCGTTTGACGCGGCTTCGGCGGCAGCCGTGCTGGATATCATCGAGCCGGTGGGGGAGCACTGCCTGCGGGAGCGGGGCGACCGCCTTGTCTATCCGGCAGATGAGTTTTTTGTGCTGGCAAACCGCCCGATCCCGCCCTATTCGTATTATGGGGAGTTTTATCAGATCGAAAATGGCGTCGGTATGCTGGCGTCCTTGCGGCAGGAATTTTTTGATGCGCTGGCGGAATACCCCGCCGGACAGGGCGGCTGTTCCTGCTCGATTGCAACCGGCACGGCGGCATATCCGTTTCTCTGCACCCTGACAGCAGAGGCAAAAAAGATGTTCCCGCAGCTGGACTGTCGGGTTTATGAGATCAAAAATGACTTTTTCGGGCACAGTATCACCGTGGCAGGTCTTTTGACCGGCGGGGATATCGGGCGGCAGCTTGCGGGGAAGCCGCTTGGCAGCCGTCTGCTGTTGAGTGAAAATATGCTCCGTCAGGAGGGGGATCGTTTTTTGGACGATCTGACCCCGCAGGAGCTTTCTGAGGCATTGGGCGTTCCGGTTCGTGTTCTGCCCAATACCGGCGGCGCGCTTGTGGCGGCGCTGAGAGGTGATGAGTAAATGAGCAAACCGGTGGTAGCGGTGGTGGGACGGCCGAATGTCGGCAAATCCACCCTGTTCAATAAGCTGATCGGGCAGCGTCTTTCGATTGTGGAGGATACGCCCGGCGTGACCCGTGACCGTATTTATGCGCCCTGCGAATGGCGGGGGCGCTCCTTTTTGCTGATCGACACCGGCGGGATCGAGCCTTCGACCGACGATCCGCTGTTGCGGCAGATGCGCCGTCAGGCGGAGGTCGCCGTGGAGAGCGCCGATGTGATCGTGCTGGTGACCGACCTTTTGTCCGGCGTGACCGCGACCGATGAAGATGTGGCGAATATGCTGCGGAAAAGCGGGAAGCCGGTGGTGCTCTGCGTCAATAAATGTGATCGGGTGGGCGACCTTCCGGCGGGTTATTATGAGTTTTTTAACCTCGGGCTGGGCGATCCGATTGCCGTCTCCTCACTCCACGGGCATGGCACCGGCGATTTGCTGGACGCCGTGCTGGCGCATCTGCCGCCCGAAACGGTGGAGGAAACCGAGGACGATGTGATTCGGGTAGCGGTGATCGGGAAACCGAATGTCGGGAAATCCTCGCTGATCAACCGTCTGGCGGGGGAGGAACGGGTGATCGTTTCCAATGTCGCCGGCACCACCCGCGATGCGGTGGACACACCGATTGAAAACGAGTACGGAAAATTTTTGATGATCGACACCGCCGGAATCCGCCGCAAATCCAAGGTGCTGGAGAATATCGAGCGGTACAGCGTGCTGCGCGCCTATATGGCGGTGGATCGCGCCGATGTCTGCGTGATTTTGATCGACGCGGCGGAGGGCTTCACCGAGCAGGATTCCAAGGTGGCGGGCTACGCGCACGAGCAGGGAAAGGCTTCGATCATCGCGGTCAATAAGTGGGACAGCGTGGAGAAGGACGGCAATACCATGCGGAAGTATGAGGAAAAGCTCCGGCAGGATTTTGCCTTTATGTCCTATGTGCCGTTCCTCTTTATCTCGGCAAAGACCGGACAGCGGGTGGAAAAGCTCTATCCTCTGATCCGTCAGGTGTACGAGAAAAACAGTATGCGGATCACCACCGGTATGCTCAACGATATTCTTGCCTATGCGACCGCACGGGTACAGCCGCCCTCCGGTAAGGGGCGGAGACTGAAGATTTACTATATCACCCAGGCGTCGGTCAAACCGCCCACCTTTGTGGCGTTTGTCAACCGCGCCGAGCTGTTTCATTTTTCCTACCGGCGGTATCTGGAAAATCAGATTCGGGAGGCGTTCGACTTGCAGGGGACCCCGATCCGTTTCATCATACGGGAGCGGGGGCATGACAGCGGAAGCAAAGGGTAAAGGAGGGGTAGCATGGTTCTTGCTGTGATCCTGACCGCCGCGGCGGCGTATCTGCTCGGGAGCATCAGTTTTGCGATCATCATCACACGGCTTTTCTCCAAGGAGGATATCCGTACGCACGGCAGCGGCAATGCCGGTATGACCAATGTGCTGCGCACACTGGGGAAAGGCCCTGCGGCGCTGGTGCTGTTGGGCGATTTTGGCAAGGGCGTTGTTTCGGTGGTGATCGGCAATCTGCTCATTCACAACCTCGGCGGCCGTCCCGAATGGCTGCTCGGCGGCTATCTCGCCGCATTTTTCGCCCTGCTCGGTCATGTCTATCCCGTCTTTTTCGGCTTTAAGGGCGGCAAAGGGATTCTGGTTTCGGCAGGGGTGATGCTGATGCTTGACCCAATCGCCCTGCTGATCGTGTTGGGCGTATTTCTGGCGGTGATCGGGTGGAAACGGATCGTTTCCCTTGCCTCAATCTGCGCGTCTGCCGCCTATCCTGCCGCCACACTGCTGGTGCGGCTGGCACAGCATAAATCCGCAGGCGTCGTCGTTGCCGAAACGATCATGGCGGCGGTGGTGGCGGGCTTTGTGATCTTCATGCACCGCGAAAATATCAAACGGCTGCGGGCAGGTACGGAGTATCGGTTCGGAGAGAAAAGGGAGGATTAGCTATGGCGCGTATCACTGTATTGGGCTGCGGCTTCGGCACGGCGCTTGCCGTGATGGCGGACAAAGCCGGACATAAAGTGACCCTCTGGTCTAAATTCCCCGAGGAGATCGAGGCGATCCGGCAGTATGGGGAGCATCGAAAGCTCTTACCCGGTGTGCCGGTTCCGGCGACCATCAACCTCACGACCGATTTGTCTGCGGCGGCGAACTCCGATCTGGTTTTGCTGGTACCGCCTACCCGTTTTGTGCGGGAGGTGGCTCGTCACCTGCGTCCCATTCTGCCGCCCGATATCAGAGTGGTCTGCCTCTCCAAGGGTCTGGAGCTCGGCAGCCTTAAGCGAATGGACGAGGTGATCTCCGAGGAGATTCCCAATCCGGTCGTCATTCTGTCGGGTCCCAGCCATGCCGAGGAGATTGCCCGCGGCGTTCCCACGGTGATGGTTTCCGCCTCTGCCAACCGGAAGGACGCGGAGTATGTGCAGGATATATTGATGAATCAAACGCTTCGAATCTATGTCAGTGATGACATGATCGGCGTGGAATTAGGCGCCGCACTGAAAAATATCATTGCGCTGGCAGTCGGCATCTGCGACGGCATGAAGGTGGGGGACAACACCAAGGCGGCGCTGATGACCCGCGGCATGACCGAGATCGCCCGATTGGGGGTAAAGCTTGGCGCACAGACCGAGACCTTTGCGGGGCTCAGCGGGGTCGGCGATTTGATCGTCACCTGTACCAGTATGCACTCCCGCAACCGGCGCGCCGGTATCCTGATCGGGGAGGGAATGGCGGCTGCCGAGGCGGTCGAAAAGGTTGGAACGGTGGAGGGCTATTTTGCCACCGAGGCGGCGTATCAGCTCTCCCAGCGCACCGGCGTCAGTATGCCGATCACCACGCAGCTTTATGAGGTTCTCTATGGCGGACAGTCGGTACGCGCCGCCATCGAAAGCCTGATGGTGCGTCCCCGCCGCCATGAAAGCGAAACGGTCTGGCTCAACGAAAAGGCGTGATCTTACAAGTGCAGTTTCGTTTTCCTGCAAAACAAAACAGGATTTCGGTGAAATTCTCGCATAATCTGCAAGTTTTTTAGAATTTTTCCGCAATTACCACTTGATTTTTGCCATTCTGCATGATATAATGGCTACAATGCTCAAAGGAGCAACTACATAGGGGGAATGGAAAATGGCTATGAAAAATCAGTATCTGATCGACTTGTTGGAAACCGTGAAAAAACGCAATGCCGGTGAGCCGGAATTTATCCAGGCAGTGACCGAGGTTCTGGAATCTCTGGAGCCGGTGGTGGAAGCCCGTCCCGATCTGGTGGAAGCAGGCGTGCTGGATCGTCTGGTGGAGCCGGAGCGGCAGATCATCTTTCGCGTTCCTTGGGTGGACGATAACGGCAAGGTGCAGGTCAACCGCGGCTTCCGTGTGCAGTACAATTCCGCGATCGGTCCCTATAAGGGCGGTCTGCGGCTTCACCCGTCGGTTTATCTGGGCATCATCAAGTTCCTCGGTTTTGAGCAGGTGTTCAAAAACAGCCTGACCACCCTCCCGATGGGCGGCGGCAAGGGCGGTTCCGACTTTGATCCGAAGGGCAAGAGCGATGGAGAGGTCATGCGGTTCTGCCAGAGCTTTATGACCGAGCTTTGCAAGCATATCGGACCGGATACCGACGTGCCTGCCGGCGATATCGGCACCGGCGCCCGTGAGATCGGCTATATGTTCGGACAGTATAAGAGACTGAGAAATGAGTTTTCCGGCGTGCTGACCGGTAAGGGACTTACCTACGGCGGTTCGCTGGTGCGTACCGAAGCGACCGGCTACGGTCTGTGCTATTTCACCGATGAGATGCTCAAGGCAAACGGCAAGAGCTTCGAGGGCAAGACCGTGGTGATCTCCGGCTCCGGCAATGTGGCGATCTACGCCACGGAGAAGGCAACCGAGCTGGGCGCAAAGGTGGTCGCACTGTCCGACTCCAACGGCTATATCTATGACGAAAAGGGCGTGGACCTCGCCTGCATCAAGCAGCTCAAAGAGGTCGAGCGGAAGCGGATCAAGGAGTATGTGAATACTCACCCCGACGCCACCTACACCGAGGGCTGCTCCGGTATCTGGAGCATTCCGTGCGACATCGCGCTTCCCTGCGCGACCCAGAACGAGATCAATAAGGAAAGCGCGGAGCTGCTGGTGAAGAACGGCTGCTTTGCCGTGTCGGAGGGCGCGAATATGCCTTCCACACCGGAAGCAATCGAGGTTTACTTGAACAACGGTATCCTCTATGGACCTGCCAAGGCGGCAAATGCCGGCGGCGTGGCGACCTCCGGTCTGGAGATGAGCCAGAACAGCGAGCGGCTGTCCTGGACCTTTGAGGAGGTTGATGCGAAGCTCAAGGGGATCATGACCAGCATCTTTGCGGCGTGCGATTCTGCGGCGAAGGAGTACGGTATGCCCGGCAATTATATGGCGGGTGCGAATATTGCCGGTTTCCTGAAGGTCGCCGAGGCGATGAAGGCACAGGGCTGCGTCTGATTTGCGGCACGGGTCTTAGAATGAAAAAAGCAGGGACAGTATTATGCTGTTCCTGCTTTTTCGGGTAAAACGGGTTGTCCGAAAGGGCGGAACGGAGAAGGATTATGTATAAAATTTTATCAAAACAGGTGCTGAATCCCACCGTCATGCGAATGGAGATCGAAGCGCCGCTGATCGCAAAAAAGGCGGAGCCGGGACAGTTTGTGATCCTGCGTGCCGAGCCGGAGGGGGAGCGGATCCCGCTGACGATTGCCGACTTTGATCGGGACGCCGGTACGGTGACGATCATCTTCCAGATCGTTGGCGCGACCACCGAGGTGCTGTCCCACCTTTCGGCAGGGGACAGCCTTGCCGATTTTGTCGGTCCGCTGGGTGTGCCGTCGTGTACCGAGGGGCTGCATAAGGTGGCGGTGATCGGCGGCGGCGTGGGCTGCGCGATCGCCTATCCGATCGCCAAAAAGCTCCACCAAAACGGGTGCGAGGTACACAGCATCGTCGGCTTTAGAAACCGCGATCTGGTGATCTTGCAGGAGGAATTTGAGCAAGTGAGCGACAAATATGTCCTGATGAGCGACGACGGCAGCACCGGCGAAAAGGGGCTTGTGACCGACGCCCTGCGGCGGCTGATCGAATCGGGAGAGCGGTATGACGAGGTGATCGCCATCGGTCCGCTGGTGATGATGAAGTTTGTAAGCCTCTTGACCAAAGAGTACGGGATCAAGACCACCGTGTCGATGAACCCGATCATGATCGACGGCACCGGTATGTGCGGCGGCTGCCGTTTGACGGTCGGGGGCGAGACGAAATTTGCCTGCGTGGACGGTCCCGATTTTGACGGACACGCCGTAGATTTTGACGAGGCGATCCAGCGCAGTGCAATCTACCGCTCCTTTGAGCGGAAAAAGCATGAGGAGACCTGTAAACTCTATCAGGGAGGTGCCGTCTGATGCCGAATATGTCCTTAGAAAAGAATGCGATGCCGGTACAGGACCCAAAGGTTCGCAGCGGCAATTTTGAGGAGGTCGCGCTCGGCTACACTGCCGAAACGGCGGTGGACGAAGCGACCCGCTGTCTCAACTGTAAGCACCGCCCCTGTGTGAGCGGCTGTCCGGTCGGGCTGAAGATTCCCGATTTTATCAAAAAGGTGGCGGAGGGCGATTTTGAAGCCGCCTATCAAATCATTTCGGAGGACAGCTCGCTTCCCGCAGTCTGCGGACGGGTCTGCCCGCAGGAAACCCAGTGCGAGGCAAAGTGCGTCCGTGGGATCAAGGGCGATCCGGTCGGAATCGGCAGACTGGAGCGGTTTGTGGCGGATTATCATAACGCGCACGCCGCCGCTCTGCCGGAGCGTCCCGCTTCCAACGGGCATAAGGTGGCGGTGATCGGCGCCGGTCCCGCAGGGCTGACCTGCGCGGGCGATCTTGCCAAAAAGGGGTACGAGGTCACGGTGTTCGAGGCGCTGCATCTGGCGGGCGGTGTGCTGGTCTACGGCATTCCGGAGTTCCGCCTGCCCAAAACGATCGTTCAAACCGAGATCGACAATCTAAAGGCGCTCGGCGTTGCGGTGGACACCAATATGGTGATCGGCAAAGTGCTCTCGATCGACGAGCTGATGGACGATATGGGGTATGAAGCGGTCTTTATCGGTTCGGGCGCGGGACTGCCCCGTTTTATGAAAATACCGGGCGAAAATCTCAACGGCGTCTATTCCGCCAATGAGTTTCTCACCCGCGTCAATCTGATGAAGGCATATCGGCAAAACAGCGCCACGCCGATTCGCCATGCAAAGCACGTCGCCGTGGTCGGCGGCGGAAATGTGGCGATGGACGCCGCACGGTGCGCGCGGCGACTGGGCGCCGAGGAAGTCTCGATCGTCTACCGCCGTTCCGAGGCGGAGCTGCCTGCCCGTGCCGAGGAGGTGGAGCACGCCAAAGAGGAAGGAATCGTGTTCCGCCTGCTGACCAATCCGGTCGAGATACTCGGCAACGAGCAGAACGAGGTGGTCGGGATCCGCTGCGTGGAGATGGAACTGGGCGAGCCGGACGAAAGCGGTCGCCGCCGTCCGGTCGTCAAAGAGGGCAGCGAGTTTGATATTGAGGTCGATTCGGTCATCATGGCGATCGGCACCTCACCCAATCCGCTGATCAAGTCCACCACCAAAGGGCTGGAAACACAGCGTTGGGGCGGCATCGTTGCGGACGAAAAGGGACAGACCTCCCGTTCCGGGGTGTTCGCGGGCGGCGACGCGGTAACGGGAGCCGCCACCGTGATCTTGGCAATGGGAGCGGGCAAAACCGCCGCCGCTTCGATCGACGAGTACATCAAAAGCAAAGATTGACCAGCCGCGCGGCGGAGGTGTTGACATGAGGCGAAAGGAACTGGAGCAGGATACTGCGTTTGCGCTGGAGGTGGCGGATCGGTGTGTTTATGCCGTCATTTCGATGGTTACGCCGAACGGCGAGCCATACGGCGTGCCGGTCAATATCGTGCGGGAGGGCAAGGCGCTTTATTTTCACTCCGCTTTGGAGGGGAAAAAGGCGGACGCGCTTCGGCAAAATCCGCGCGTCAGCGTGGCTTGCGTGGGGTATGCTCACCGCCCGCTCCATGACTTTGTCACCATTTACGATTCCGCGATTCTCTCCGGCAGGGTAACCGAATTGGAGGATCAAAAAGAGAAGGTACACGCCCTCCGTCTGCTTTGCGAGCGGCACACGCCGGAGCATATGCCGGCGTTCGGCGCCGAGCTTGCGAAGGACCTTTCGCATACGGCGGTCTGGAAAATCGAGATCGAGTCGGTGACCGGCAAATCAAACCGGTCTGTGCAAAAATCGGAATAAACCGCTGACAGCTAGGAGGACAGTGATGATTCGGAAGATCATTGAGATAGACGAGGAGCTTTGCACCGGCTGCGGACTGTGCGCCGAGGCCTGCCAGGAGGGCGCAATCGGTATGGTGAACGGAAAGGCACGACTGCTGCGGGAGGACTACTGCGACGGTCTCGGAAATTGTCTGCCCGTCTGTCCCGCCGGTGCGATCACATTTGTGGAGCGGGAAGCGCCCGCTTTTGACAAGGCGGCGGTGGAAGCCGCAGAAGGCTGTCCGGGCAGCCGAATGCAGCAGTTTACCACCAATGAGGACGTGGCGGCGACACCCTCTCAACTACGTCAGTGGCCGGTACAGATGCGGCTTGTTCCTGTTCGCGCTCCTTATTTTGCGGACGCCGATCTGCTGATTGCCGCCGACTGCACGGCTTATGCCTGCGGCAGTGTGCATCAGTTTATGAAAGGGCGTATCACCTTGATCGGCTGTCCGAAGCTGGACGCGGCGGACTATGCAGAGAAGCTGACTGCGATCTGTCAGGAGAATGCGATCCGCAGCATCACCGTACTGCGAATGGAGGTGCCCTGCTGCGGCGGGATCGCCTATGCGGCAAAGACAGCTGCCGACAGTAAGGGGATCCCCTGCCGAACGGTGGTAATATCCACGGACGGAAGAATACTTTCATAAAAAATAAGCCCTTGCCGATTTTCGGCAAGGGCTTTCGTGTGTCTAGTAGCTTCGGCGGAGCGGGGTGGTGGAGTGGCAGATGCTGTCGCTGACAAAGATGATGGGGATCGTCAGCAGATACCACATCATCGAAAAAGGGAGACAAATCTGCCCCAATAAATTGAACGGCACGCGGGAGTAATCCCAGATATTCCAATGCAGCGAGAGGTTCACCACACAGCCGAACACAAATTCCACCGAGGTGATGACGCCGCTGCCGATCAGGCACTTTTCCCAGATACATTTTTTGTCCCGCAGCCTGCTGTTAATGTTGTGAATGGTCTGAAAGCAAAGTCCGCCCGCCAAAAACATACTCCAGTGGGAGGACTGCCGCCATGCCAGCTCGATCAGATAGTATGCCGTACCGCCCAGCGCGAAAAGCCCGCTCTGCGACAGTATTTTTTTCATGATCCGCTTCCTTTCTTTTGGTCTGTGCTTATTCTGTGTTGCAGCCAAAAGAGTATGCGCGGATATTTTTCCCGACAAAAAATGCCATGCGAAGCCGCATGGCGGAGCGTGGCGAAAATCGCCACGCTTCGAGGGACAAACACAATCGCTTTACTCGCTAAAGCTCATTTAGCTCTGTGTTTTTCCCCCGATTCCCCCTTTTCATCGAAAACCGGCTTGGCTTAGCGCCAATTCTGACACCGCCTGCGCCGGTTTTCTCTAGAGGTGTCACTGCGGCGGCACATGTCCGCCTCCGTGACGGATTAAAAATATTTCCGTTACTGATCGCTTTTTCGACAGAACATTGCCATGTGATCTTACATGGTGTTTTGTGCTAATTTTTAAGACTTTGGAGGGGTGCGGGTATCTGTCCGCCGCGATGGATCATTGTCTCACAGGAGCGGGTGTTGATCGGCATAACGGGACCTTCTCCCAAAAGTCCGCCGAAATTGAGCATATCGCCGACCTGCTTTCCGATCGCGGGAATCAGCCGCACCGCCGTGGTTTTGCTGTTCACCATGCCGATCGCCGCCTCGTCCGCAATGATGGCGGAGATTGTTTCGGGCGTGATGTCGCCCGGTACTGCGATCATGTCCAGCCCGACCGAGCATACCGCCGTCATGGCTTCGAGCTTTTCAAGGGAAAGGGAGCCGGACACCGCCGCGTCGATCATACCGGCGTCCTCGCTGACCGGAATGAACGCGCCGGACAGCCCGCCCACTCGGCTGGACGCCATCACGCCGCCCTTTTTGACCGCGTCGTTGAGCATGGCGAGCGCCGCCGTGGTGCCGTGGGTGCCGCAGCACTCCAGCCCGATCTCCTCCAGAATATGTGCGACCGAGTCCCCGATCGCCGGCGTCGGCGCCAGGGAGAGGTCTACGATTCCGAACGGAACGCCCAGCATTTCACCGGCTTTTGTGCCGACCAGTTGTCCCATGCGGGTGATCTTGAAAGCGGTCTTTTTGATGATGTCGGCAATCTCGCTGAGAGAAGCGTCCCGCGGCGCTTTTGCAATCGCCGCCCGCACCACGCCGGGACCGGATACGCCGACGTTGATGCTGCAATCCGCTTCGCCCACGCCGTGGAACGCGCCTGCCATAAAGGGATTGTCCTCCGGCGCGTTGCAGAATACCACCAGCTTTGCGCTTCCGATGCAGTCACGGTCGGCAGTGCGCTCCGCTGTTTTCTTTACAATCTGTCCCATCAGCGCGACCGCGTCCATGTTGATCCCCGCCTTGGTGGAGCCGACATTCACCGAGGAACATACATGATCGGTCACGGCAAGTGCTTCGGGGATCGAGCGGATCAATGCCTCGTCACCGGCACTGAATCCCTTTTGCACCAGCGCGGAGTACCCGCCGATAAAGTTGACGCCGCAGGTTTGGGCCGCCTTTTCCAGCGTTTCGGCAAAGCGGACGGGATCGCCCTTCGCCGCCGCACAAAGCATGGCGATCGGCGTGACCGAAATCCGCTTGTTGATGATGGGGATACCGTAGGTCGCTTCAATCTGCTCGCCGGTGCTGACCAGCCGTCGGGCACAACGGGTGATCTTTTCATACACCTTCCGGCAGGCGGCGTTTATATCACTGTCTATACAGTCGAGCAGGGAGATACCCATGGTAATGGTGCGGATATCCAGATGCTCGTCCTGTATCATCTGGATCGTTTCGAGTATGTCGCGTGCGTTGATCATGGGTTCCTCCTAAATACGGTGCATCGAGTCAAAAATATCCTCGTGCATCACATGGATAGAAAGCCCAAGCTGATCGCCCAGCGCGGTGAGCAGACGGGAAAGCTCCGAGAAATCGACCGAGAGGGTGCTGATGTCCACCAGCATGATCATGGCGAACATATCGTGCATGACATTCTGGGTCACTTCGATCACATTGGCGTTTTTTTCGGCGCAGATGGCGCTCACCTTGGCAAGAATACCGACGGCGTCTTTGCCGATGACGGTAATAACGGCGTGCATGGCGGTTCCTCCTCATCTCCAATATCATTTCAACTATATCATTTTGTGGGGGAAAAGGCAAGAAAAACCTTCAAAAACGAACCGTTTTGTGGTAGAATGGAAAAAGAAAGCTGGTGATAAAATGCGCCTGTGCGATATGCACTGTCACAGCCGCAATTCGTTTGACGGCACTCCTTCGGTGGAGGAGTTGTATCATGCCGCAAAAGCAGGGGGTCTGTATGCGTTTGCCGTGACCGATCACTGCGAGTGCAACGACTATGAAAAGGGCGGCTTCAAGCAGAATATCGACGATTCCTGCGCCGAGATCGCGGCGTTTCGGGAAAAAGCGGAGGACGGCGTTTTGCTGTTGACCGGTGTGGAGGTCGGTCAGCCGCTGCAAAATCCCGATGCGGTAGAGGATCTGTTTGCCCGCCACACCTTTGATGTGGTGCTCTGGTCGCTCCACAACCTGTCGCGGGAGGAGGATTTTTACTACCTGACCTATCAGAATGCCGCCGAAGCGGAGGAACTGCTGGAGCGGTACTATACCGAGCTGTACGAAATGGCTCAGCTCGACGGCTATGATGTGCTGACCCATTTGACCTATCCGTTGCGGTATATGATCGGACGGGAGGAAATCCCGATCCGGCGGGAACGCTTTTCGGAGCAGATCGATTGCATACTGCGTTGCCTTGCCGAAAAAGGGAAGGCGCTTGAGATTAATACCGCCGGTCTGCGGAAAGAGATCGGCGAGACCTCGCCCGATTTGAGCATTGTCCGCCGTTTTCGGGAGCTGGGCGGGGAATATGTCACCCTCGGTTCGGACGCCCACCGCCTGCCCGATCTCGGCTTTGGGCTGAAAGCGGCGGCGGAGCTTGCCCGCACCGCCGGATTTCGGGCATATACCTGGTATCGGGATCGGCAGCCGCATCTCGAAAAACTATAAAATAGGGCAGTCAAAGCCGCCTTGTCGGTATGTTGCAAAAGCAACCATCAATGAAGTAATATTTATAATCCGTCACGAAGGCGGACATGCGCCGCCGCAGTGACACCTTGAGAGAAAACCGGCGCAGGCGGTGTCAGAATTGGCACAAGCCCAGCCGGTTTTCGACGAAAAGGGGGAATCGGGGGAAAAACACAGAGCTAGACGAGCTTTAGCGAGTGAAGCGATTGTGTTTGTCCTTCGAAGCGTGGCGATTTTTCGCCACGCTCAGCCGCCCTGTTTGCGGAATTACGATTGGGTTTCCTCTGCTGTGGTGGAGCCGCTTTTGGCTTGAAAAACGCCGTTTTGCTCTGCCAATGCCGCTTCGATGAGCACGCGAAGCTCGCTTTCGTTTGCGGCAACACCTCGGTCAGAAAGAATGTCCGTGGCGGCGGTCAGCGCCCGATCCAGCTTTTCATTGCCGTGCAGGTTCTTGTACATCTGCTCGACAGCCTGAACCGCAATACGGGCAGCCTCCTGTTTTGTTTTGCCGTTTAAGTTTTTCTGCATCATCTGCTTTGCCCCCATGCCGAGATAGCCGGTAAGAAGGGTTAAAACGGCGGAGAGGATCGCCGCGCCGTATTCGGAGATCATTTCCTTGAGCCATTCCATGGGTTTTCCTGCTCCTTGACGATGATATACGGCGGCAGAAACCGCCGTATATCATACTATTCTCGGTTGTAACGGCTCTGTTACTTGAAAAGTCGGTAAAAATTTGGTAAAATAAAATGATACGAGAGGAGAGATCTTTATGGAACAACTGATCCGTTTACTCAACGAAAATGCACGGCTGAGCAACGCGCAGCTTGCCGTTATGCTCAATAAAACCGAGGACGAAGTGGCAAATATGATTTTGGAGGCAGAGCGGCAGGGCGTCATTCGCGGCTACCATGTGCTGGTCGATCAGGAGAAGCTCGGCACGCCGCAGGTGACCGCGCTGATCGAGCTTCAGGTGACGCCCAAGCGGGATCGCGGCTTTGAGGTCGTGGCGGACGCGGTGATGCAGTATGCGGAGGTGGAAAGCGTATACCTGATGTCGGGCAGCTATGACCTGCTGGCAGTGGTGACCGGCGCCGATTTCAAGGACATCGCTTTCTTTGTCGCACGGAAGCTGGCAACGCTCGACGGCGTGAAATCCACCGCGACCCATTTTATCCTCTCCCGTTATAAGGATCGCGGCGTTGTGATGAACGAGGAGGAAACCGTTGACAGAAGGAGTCCCATTTTATGATAGATTATGATCGGATTCTGTCGAAAAAGGCGGTACGGCTTCGTCCCTCCGGTATTCGGAAGTTTTTTGATATTGCAAACAGCATGGAGGGCGTGATCTCCCTCGGCGTGGGGGAGCCGGATTTTAAAACACCGTGGCAGGTGCGCGCTGCCGGAATCAAAAATCTGGAGCGGGGCGAAACCTGGTATTCCGCAAACGCCGGTCTGGCGGAACTGCGGGAGGAAATTTCCCGTTATCTCCACCGCCGGTTTCGGCTGTCCTATGATGCGAAAGATGAGATCATGGTCACGGTCGGCGGTTCCGAGGCGATTGATCTGACCGTCCGCGCTTTGGTGGAGCCGGGGGACGAGGTTTTGATCGTGGAGCCGTCCTTTGTGGCGTATGCGCCGATCGTGTCGCTGATGGACGGCGTACCCGTTGCGATCCCGACCCGTGCTGAGAACGATTTTCGGTTGACGGCAGAGGAACTGCGGGCGCATATCACGCCCCGCACCAAGCTGCTGGTCTTTCCGTTCCCGAATAATCCGACCGGTGCGGTCATGCGCAGGGAGCATCTGGAGGAGATCGCCGCCGTTTTGCGGGATACTGATATCATCGTGCTTTCGGACGAGATTTACGGCGAGCTTACATACGGCGCACCCCATGTTTCTCTTGCGTCGATCGAGGGCATGCAGGAGCGGACGGTTTTGGTCAACGGCTTTTCCAAGGCATACGCCATGACCGGCTGGCGGCTTGGCTATGCGGCGGGACCGAAGCCGCTTTTGCGGCAGATGCTGAAGATTCATCAGTATGCCGTGATGTGCGCGCCGACCACCAGCCAGTATGCGGCGATCGAGGCGCTCAAAAACTGCGATGCGGATATCCGCAAAATGCAGCAGGAGTACGATATGCGCCGCCGCTTTGTGGTGTTCAGCTTCAATAAAATGGGGCTTCCCTGCTTTGAGCCGCAGGGTGCTTTCTATGTGTTCCCGTCTATCGCCTCGACCGGATTGACCTCACAGGAGTTTTGCGAACAGCTTCTCTATCATAAGAAGGTCGCGGTCGTACCGGGCGATGCGTTCGGGGAAAGCGGCGAGGGATATATTCGGGTGTCCTATTCCTATTCGATCAATCACCTGATGGAAGCACTTCGTTTGATTGAGGAGTTTTTGCAGGAGCTGGATCGCCGGTGAGGATCACAGTTGATGCGGCGGCGAAGGTGAATCTCTCGCTTGCCATTCTGGGGCGGCTGCCAAACGGTTATCATGAGCTTGCGATGGTGATGCAGTCTGTCTCTTTGTACGATACCGTCACGGTGGAAACACTGCCAAAGGGCGGCGGACGGGTTTTGACCTGCGATGCAAAGGGTGTCCCCTGTGATGAGCGGAATATCGCATGGCGTGCGGCGGACGCTTTTTTTGCCGCTGCCGGTCTGCCGCCTGTGCCGCTTGCGATTCGAATCCAAAAACGGATTCCTTCAGAAGCCGGCTTGGGCGGCGGCAGTGCGGACGGCGCCGCCGTGTTGGCGGCTTTGCAGTACCTGTATCGGGAGCCGCTTTCGGCGGATAAGCTGCTGGAAGCGGGGCTGTCGGTCGGCGCGGATATTCCCTTTTGCCTGACCGGAGGAACGGCACTGGCAAAAGGGGTCGGTGAAAAGCTCACACCGCTGCCGCCTCTGCCCGACTGTACGCTTTTGCTTGCAAAGCCAAAGGCGGGTGTTTCCACCGCTGCCGCATATGCCGCCTATGATCGGGCGGACGGCAGTATTTCCCCCGATCCCGCGGCATTGATCGCGGCACTGTCGGAGGGCGACCTTTCTAAGATCGCGGCAAAAATGGAGAATGTATTTGAAGCCCTTGTCCCTCTGCCCGATGTGGCAAAGCTGCGGGAGATGATCCTCTCCTGCGGCGCGCTCGGCAGCCGAATGAGCGGCAGCGGCAGCGCCGTGTTCGGAATTTTTGCGGATCATGCGGCGGCGGCAGCCTGCAAATCGGAATGCGAAAAACGCGGACTCTGGGCGGCGATCGCCCGCCCAGTTCATAAAGGCGTGACGATACGGGAGGCAGAAACATGAAAAAGCGTGTGCTTGCTTTTTCCTTGGCGCTCTGCTGCTTGTGCGGCTTTGCGGGCTGTGGGCAGAAGGAAGCAGGCGACACGTCCTCGACTGCACAGTCCTTTTCCGAGGAAGTCAGTTCTGCTGCCGAACCGGTCGAATCGGCTGAGCCGCAGGAGAATGCCGATGCTTCCTCCGAAGCACCTTCCTCCGAAGCCGCTTCTACCGCTTCTTCACAGCCGTCGGCAACGCAGACAAAGCCGGAAAATCCCGCGCCTGCTCCCGTTTCACCCTCTCCCGCTCCGCCTGCGTCTACTCCGTCTCCCGCTCCGACTGATATTGATGCGCTGATCGCGTCCATGTCGCTGGAACAGAAGGTCGGTCAGTTGTTTATCGTTCGGGTGCCCGAGAGCGGTGCGGTGCATGATGTGGAAAACTATCAGTTCGGCGGATATATTATGTTCGGACGTGATTTTGCAGACGAAACGCCGGACAGTGTGCGCCAGACGATCGCCGCCTATCAATCGGCGTCCGCCATACCGATGTTGATCGGGGTGGACGAGGAGGGCGGCACCGTCAATCGGGTCAGCCGGTATCCCGCGTTTCGCAGTACGCCGTTTCCCTCGCCAGCCAATGTCTATCGGCAGGGCGGCTGGGACGCGATCGACGCAAATACCGCAGAAAAAGCCGATCTTTTGCTTTCGCTCGGCATCAACCTCAATCTGGCGCCGGTTGCCGATCTTCCCGAAAGCAGTTCGGATTTTATCTATGACCGCGCTTTTGGCATCGATCCTAACCTGACCTCCGAGTTTGTCCGTCGCACTGTTTCACTGATGAACCAAAAGGGGATCGGCTGCGTGCTTAAGCATTTCCCGGGTTACGGCAACAATGCCGATACCCATACCGATGTGGTGCATGATATTAGGTCGTACGACAACTTTGTCTCCCGCGATTTTCTTCCCTTTACTGCTGGGATCAACGCGGGCGCGGGAGCCGTTCTGGTCGCGCACAATATCGTCGGCTGTATGGACGGAAGCTATCCCGCGTCCCTCTCCGCCGAGGTACACCGTATTCTCCGGCAGGAGCTGGGCTTTTCCGGCGTTATCATGACCGATGACCTGTATATGGACGCGATTCGGAAGTATACCGGCGCGGCGGAGGCGGCGGTGGTCGCGGTGCAGGCGGGGAACGATATGCTCTGTTGTACCGATTACGGCACACAGTATCCGGCTGTGCTGGCGGCTGTGCAAAACGGCACCATCTCGGTGGAGCGGATCGAGGAATCGGTGCGCCGCGTTCTCGTTTGGAAGCGGTCGCTGGGCATTTTGGCATAAATTTCAATATTACGGTCAACACTCCTCAACGGGAATACCCGTTGAGGAGGTTTTTGTATGAAACGAGTACACAGATGGGAAATCGCCGCAATCTGCGGGCTTTGCTTGGCGGTCATGGTCGGTGCGGTCGGGAATTTTTCCGACCGGTGCGACGCACTGCGCCAAAATGTGGTGCGGCTGCATATCCTTGCCAATTCGGACAGCGCGGAGGATCAGGCGCTCAAGCTGGCGGTGCGGGACCGGCTTCTGTCGGAGTCAACTCTGCTGACGGCGGACGCGTCCGATCATGACGAAGCGGTCGCCGCTCTTTCGGCAGCCCTGCCGCAGATCGAGCGTATCGCAAGGGAGACGATCGCGGCAGCCGGACGAAGCGATCCGGTGACGGCGGAGATGGTGCAGATGCGGTTTGACACCCGCCAATATGAGGATTACACCCTTCCTGCCGGAGGCTATGACGCGGTGCGGATCAAAATCGGGGAGGCAAAAGGACAAAACTGGTGGTGCGTGCTTTATCCGCCCCTTTGCCTGTCCGCCGCCTCGGTGGACGAGCTGGGGGAGGACGGCGCCGAATTGGTGCGGCGCGACCCTAAAATTGAAATTCGTTTTGCAGTGGTGGATTTTCTCAGCCGTGTGAAAGAGAAATTGACGGGTGCGTGATCCTTCTGATATAATGTATCTGGTATCATGAAAGTGTGACCCGATGGGACAAAAATGTCCCCCTTGATCGTTTATTCTGTTTTTAGGAGGTGACCGGTATGCTTTCTTTTATTCTGGGCGGCGCCGGTACAGGCAAAACAGCCGAGCTGGAAAAACTGATTGCAAGCCGCACGGCAGACGGTGAGGAAGTCCTTTTGCTGGTGCCGGAACAGATGACCTTTGAAACGGAACGGCATCTTCAGCAGATTCTACCGCCCGCATCGTTTGCGCGGGTGGAGGTATACAGCTTCAAGCGCCTGTGCCGTGAGGTGTTTCGCCGCTGCGGCGGGCTGGCGGGGAAATATGCCGATGATGTGGCAAAGCAGACGGTCATGCACCTGGCACTTTGCGAGATCAGGGACGGACTGACCGTTTACCGCCGGTATGCCGCTTCGCCCCGCTTTGTCCCCCGTGCGCTGGATATGGTGACCGAGCTGAAGAATGCTGCGGTCACACCCGCCATGTTTTCGGAGCGGATCGATGAGATCACCGGTGCGGAGCTAAAGCAAAAGGCAAAGGACATCGCCTTGATCTATCAGACCTATGACGCGATGCTCAGCCGCACCTTTCTCGATTCGTTGGACGATGCCGCCCGTGCCGCCGCGCTTTTGGGAAAGCAGCCCTGCTTTGGGGGACAAACTGTCATGCTCGACGGCTTTACCGGCTTCACCGCAGCGCAGTACGGTATGCTGACCGCACTCTTTGCGCAGGCAAAGGATATTTTTGCCACCCTCTGCTGTACCGAGGAACGGGGAGAGGAACAGGGGATTTTCCACGAGGCATTCAGGACCCGAAGCCGACTGCGCCGGATCGCCGCGCCCTATCACCCGTCCCATATACACTGCACCTTGAACGAGCCGGTTCATTTTCACGACGGTGCGCTGCGCCACTTATCGCTGCACGCCATGCGCGCCGGTTCCCCTCGGTATGAGGGGGAGGGAAACGGCGTGCGGCTGGTACTGGCGCCGAACGGGCAGGAAGAAGTACGGTATCTCCTCGCCACGATCCGGCAGTTGGTGGAGGAGGGTATGCGCTACCGCGATATTGCGGTAGCCTGCCGCAAGCCGGAGGAATATCTCGGCGTGTTCCGCCATATGGCAGGGCGGTATGACGTCCCTAGCTTTTTCGATCAGCGCAGACCGATCCTGCATGAGCCGATCGTCTGCTTTTTGACCGCGCTGCTGGAGGTTGTGCAGAAAAAGCAGAGTACCGCCGCCTTGCTGCGTATGCTCCGCTGTGGGCTATTGCCCTACACGGTGGAGGAGGTCTCCGCCTTTGAAAATTATCTGTACTTATGGAATTTGCGGGGTGAGGCGGTCTTTTCGCCTTTTTACGCCAATCCGGCGGGCTTTTCCGATCGTCTCACCGAGGAAAACGCCGCGCTGCTGGAAAGGCTGGAGGAGATGCGAAAAAGCCTGATCGCGCCGGTGTTGGAGCTGCGCCGTTTGGAAAGTGGGGACGGTGCGGCATTTTGCCGCGCACTCTTTGACGCGATCGAGGCGTATGAGCTGCCGAGCGCGCTGGAACGGCTTTACCGTCGGCGCTGTGAGGCGGGCGAGCAGATTGACGCGGCGGAGTCCGCCCGCGTTTATCCAATGCTCTTGCAGCTTTTGGACAGCCTTGCCGTCACCCTCACCGATCAGTCGCTTTCCTGGGGTCGGTTTGCGGAATTGTTCGTCATGGGTCTTGAATCAATGGATCTGGGGGAGCGTCCGCAAAGAATGGACGCCGTTTCGTTCAGCGATATATCCCGTATGCGGCTGGCGGGACCGAAGGTGCTTTTTTTGCTCGGCGTGAACGAGGGCGAGCTGCCTGCCCTTCCGGTGGGGAACAGCCTGCTGACCGAAACGGAGCGGGATCAGTTGATCGCGTTGCAGCTATCCCTGAGCGATAATATGGAGCAGCGTATTCTGTCGGAGCGGTTTTCTGCCTACTGCGCGGTCAGCGCCCCGTCCGAGCGCGTTTATCTGTTGGCAAAGCGCACGGCGTTTTCGGGCGAGCCGGTGCAGCCCTCCGAGCTGTTTCGCGCAGCCCGCCGTATGTTTGGCGAGGGATCGGTGATCGATACCACGCGGCTGCCGCCGACCTATTTCTGCCGTACGGAGGAAAGCACGGCGGATACGCTGGCGGCGGCTTATCGGCAGGGTACGCCGGAGGTCGCGGCGCTGCGGGAAGCTTTGTCCAAACGCCCCGCTTGGGCAGGCTGGCTTTCGGGATTGAAACGGGCGGCAGAGCCGGAGGAATTTTCGTTTGCCGATCCTGCGGTCGCGGCGGAGCTGTTCGGGCGGCGTATGCGGCTTTCGCCCAGTCAGGTGGAGCAGTATCACAACTGTGCCTTTTCCTATTTCTGCCGATACGGACTATCTGTCAAACCGCGAAAACGGGCGGAGTTTGACCCGCTTGAAGCAGGCACGCTGATTCATGATCTGCTGCATTCGCTGGTGGCAAGGGAGGATTTTCTCACCCTCACGCCCGCCGCACTGCGGGAGCTGATCACCGGACTGCTGGACGATTACATCGACTCTTATATGGGCGGCGCCGCCGATAAAACCGCCCGCTTCACCTATCTGGTGCGGCGAACGGAAAAAACGGTGGAGCAGGTGGTACGGCATCTGCAAAAGGAATTTTCCCATTCACAGTTTCGCCCGATCGCGTTCGAACAGCCGGTCGGCAGGGAGGACAGCCCGATCGGCGGTCTTGCGGTCACCGACGGTATGGGCGGTACCGCGATCGTATGCGGTACGATTGATCGGGTGGACAGCGTTGAGCTTGACGGCGTCACCTATATGCGGGTGGTGGACTACAAATCGGGGCATAAGA
>CANQKY010000024.1 GCA_947624575.1 uncultured Clostridia bacterium | reverse complement strand
CGGCATCTGGCAAAATTGGTCACCGGGGGGGGGTACAACCTATCCAGTGCAGTTTTCATGAAGCACTGGCGATCCTGGATACATACCCCGAGGTATTTGTGAAAAAGGCGACCGATTCGGAGGGCGGCGCAGGTGTTTTCCCTTTGAGCAGTGAAGACGGCAAAATCAGCGAGCAGTTTTCCGAATTAGCACAGGAGATAAAAGGCGACGTCATTGTACAAAAGGCGTTAAAGCAACATAAGGACATCGCCGAGATCAGCGAAAGCTCGGTAAACACCATACGGATCGTCTCTCTGCTCTCAAAGGACGGCGTTAAGATATATTCGGCGATATTGCGAATGGGCATTTCCGGTTCCAAGGTAGACAATGCAAGCGTCGGCGGTATCACCTGTGGTATCGATCTGGATACCGGCAAGCTGAAAGAATATGCGTATTATGTGTACTATGTTGACGGCGGACGGTGCGATCGCCACCCCACGTCAAACATCGTTTTCAAAGGTCGGCAGATCCCGTCTTTTGAAAAGGCAAAGCAGCTGGTTTATGATGCCCATATTATGACTCCTCAATCCCGGCTGGTTTCCTGGGATATAGCCATCAGGGAGGACGGCGAGCCTGTTTTGGTGGAAGCAAATCTGCATATGGGCTCGGTAGATTTCCACCAGCTTTGCAACGGTCCCCTGTTCGGTGATGACACAACAAAAATTTTGGACGAAGTATTTGGAAAGAAATAAAGCGGCACGCATCGGGCTGCTGTGGAAAGCTGAGGGTTGGTGAAAGACAATTTATGAACATATTGTATGTAACAACCATAGGCGGCACGATGAGCTTTTTCTCAGCTTTCATAAAAGAATGCCTGGAAAACGGGCACAGCGTTGACATTGCCACAAACGAAACAGACAGCAAAGTTCCAGACTGTTATCGCGAGTGGGGGTGCGAAATATACGGACTGCAATGCTCTCGGTCTCCCTTAAAAAAAGAAAATTTAGATGCAGTAAAGATCATAAAAAACATAGTGAGCTCCAATCACTATGACATCGTTCACTGCCATACGCCGATTGCGGCGATGTGTACGCGCCTTGCCTGCCGCAGATTGCGTAAAAATGGCACGAAGGTGATCTATACCGCTCACGGGTTTCACTTTTTTAAGGGAGCGCCGCTGAAAAACTGGCTCTTATATTATCCGGTCGAAAAGCTCTGTGCGCGATGGACTGATGTGCTAATCACGATCAACAAAGAGGACTATGCACGGGCGCAAAAAAAGTTTCACGCAAAGCAGATCGCCTATGTGCCGGGCGTCGGAATCGATGTGCAGAGGTTCTCTCCCAATCAATGGACAGAGGAAGAAAGGCTTGCGCTGCGCGGCTCGCTTGGCCTTGAAGCACAGGACAAGCTGGTGCTATCGGTCGGGGAACTCAATCAAAACAAGAACCACGAAGCCGTGATTCGAGCGATCGCCCGAATCGGCGATCCGCATATTCACTATGCGATTGCGGGAGAGGGAGATTTATATCATTCTCTTAACAGCCTTGCAAAGGAACTTGGTGTGGAAAAGCAGGTGCATCTGTTGGGATTTCGCAGCGATGTTGCCGCCTTGTACCAGATTGCGGATCTATATATACACCCAAGCTTTAGAGAGGGTCTGCCTGTTTCGGTCATGGAGGCAATGGCAAGCGGCGTCCCCTGTATCGGTTCCACCACCAGAGGCGTGCGAGACCTGCTGTTAAAGGAAGACTTATTTGACCCAAACGATATCTCAAAACTGACATCGCTTTTACTGAAGTATTGCGGCGATGATACCTTTAAAACAGAAAAAGGACGACAAAATATGGAAAGGTCGGCAGAATACGATATTAAAATCATATCCGAAAAAATAAATGCAATTTATCACGCAATCACTATTGATGAATAAAAGGAAATGGAAAGTATTTATTTTAGGAGGCACAAATTGACAAGTAATACAATCAGTGTGATAGTTCCTGTATATAACGCTGCTGAATATCTACGCACTTGTTTGGACAGTGTCGTAAATCAGACATATAGGGACTTAGAGATCATATGTGTCGACGATGGTTCTTTAGATGAATCTCCTGCGATCCTGCGTGAATATGCAGAACATGATGACCGTATTGTTCTGTTACATTCGAACAATTGTGGCCCGTCTGAGGCTCGCAATAAAGCGCTTGATATGGCAAAAGGCAAATACCTTTTGTTTGTCGACTCTGACGATTGGATAGAATTGAACACTTGCGAAATCGCTCTTGACAGCATGAACAAAAGCGGTGCGGAGCTTATAATGTGGGACTATATTTTGGAAAAGCCGTCCTCATCAAGGCCAAAACAGATTTTTAATTGCGATGTTGCATTCAGTTTTGACGAAGTGCGTTCGCGTCTTCACAGGCGTATGATAGGCATCACAGGCAGCGAGCTTGCACATCCGGAAAAGGCAGATTCTCTTTGTACGGTATGGGGAAAGCTTTATCAGCGTGATTATATAGAAAAAAATAATATTCGTTTTTATGACATTAAGTTAATAGGAACATACGAGGATGGACTGTTTAATTTAAATGTTTTTGAGCATGTGAAAAAAGCATTATACATAAATAGACCGATGTATCATTACAGAAAGGACGTGAAGGATTCATGTACATCTAAATACAACCCAAATTTACAGCAGCAAAGAATAGCCATTTACAACTATATGCAGGAGTATATCAGTTCTCACAATCTGGGCGAGGAGTATCGTAAAGCGCTTCAAAATCGTATTGCGTTAGATTTGATACCGCTTGTACTCACTGTTATGTCAAGAAAAGAACATCGCATGAAAAAAATAAAAGAAATATTGAAGAAAACAGAAAATCATCAGGCATACAAACAGCTTGATTTTAAATTTCTTGCTATTCATTGGAAGGTTTTTTATATGTTCGCAGTCCTTAAAAGCTCCATTGGAATTTTTCTGATGGGGGGGCAATGCGATACTTGGCAAAAAGGTAGCAAAGAATCGGTATATACCGGATATCGCCATTTGTTTATTTCCTTTGCAAATAAGGTCGGTTAGTTAAAACAGAGGTTGCGGAGGAAATAAAAATGGATTCAAAATTCAGCCCCAGGATAAGCATTATTATACCGGTTTATAATACCTTGGACTACTTAAAGCCATGCCTTGATAGTGTCGTCAATCAGACCTACCAAAACATTGAAATCATCTGCATCAATGACGGTTCTACCGATAACAGCCTTGAAATACTCAAGCAATATCAAAATAGAGATAAAAGGATTAAGGTTGTTTCAAAGAAGAACGAAGGATTATCAGCAGCACGAAACACCGCGCATCAGTATGTTACCGGAAAATATATGATGTATCTGGACAGTGACGATTGGCTCGATATCAATACTTGTGAAATGGCAGTGTCCAAAGCGGAGGATGAAAATGCAGATGTGGTTTTTTGGAATTATGTAAGAGAATTCGATACCATTTCAAAGCCGCAGACGATATACGGAACAGAGGAAATTATCTTTGAAAAAGACCCGTCGATACAGCAGGTACACCGTCGGTTTGCCGGTTTGTATGATGAAGAGCTGAAATACCCCGAAAAGGCGGATTCGATCGTAACCGCATGGGGGAAATTATACCGTTCAGATATCGTTTTGGAACATAATCTTCACTTTGTTGATACGAAAGAGATCGGCACCGAGGACGCGCTGTTTAATTTATATCTGTTTGGCTATGTCCAAAAGGCAGTTTATATCAGCGATTGCCTGAATCATTATCGGAAGAATCGGTCGTCTTTGACTGCAACATATAAAGAACATCTGCATGAGCAATGGAGAACACTCTTCGGCTATATGCGTGAATATATTGATCAAAATGAGTTGGATAAATCCTTCCATATTGCACTGAACAATCGCATTTGTTTGAGCATTATCGGTCTGGGATTTAACACACTGTTGGCAGATCAACCCGCGCGCCAAAAACGGAATGCGATCAAGCGTATCATATCGGATGCCGAATACCGCAAAGCGGCTCGTACGCTGAAGCTCAAATATTGCCCTATACATTGGCGCGTTTTCCTTTGGCTTGCAAAGCACAACTGTGCCGCCGGGGTTTACTATGCGTTGCTTGGCATGAGAAGCTTGAAAAGAAAGTTGGATACAAAGAAGAAGTGAGGTGTGATAGCAGTGACAGAGGCGCAAAGCGCAAAAGTAATCAGCAAGGGGGGGGTGCCATGAAATTGGTATCATCACCTTTCACGGAGCACATAACTACGGTTCAGCCTTGCAGGCTTATGCGCTGCAGAAGACATATGTGCGGCTTGGCGTGAAAAGTGAGCTGATCAATTTCAGAACGCCAGCACAGAAAGATCAGTACACACCTTTGACGAAACGAAAAGGATTAAAATATTTTCTCAAAAATTGTTTTTTCCTACTGAACTATCGAACAAGGAAGCAGAAATATCTAAATTTTGAGGAATTTATCGAAAAGCAGCTGGTCACGGGGGACACGGAATATGGCTCGCTGGAGGAATTGATGGATCATCCGCCGTGTTATGATTTGTACGTTTGCGGCTCAGATCAGATATGGAATACCGCCCCAAACGATGCGTCCATGGCATACTTCCTACCCTTTGCAAAGGGACATAAGGTTAGTTTTGCGCCGTCCTTTGGACAGCTTGGAACGATGAAGCATAAAGAGGAAATTGCCAGATATCTGCGGGATTTTGATCGAATCAGCGTCCGTGAGGAATACGGACAGAAACTGATCTATGATTTAATCGGACAAAATGTGCCTATTTATACCGACCCGACCATACTGTTGGAACCTGCTCAGTGGGACGAACTGGCTGCAAAACCATTGGTAAAGGGAGAATACATCTTCTATTATTCTCTGTTTTCCAGCAAAGAACTCATCACAGAGGTCAAGGCTATTTCCAAACAGCTTGGGCTGCCGGTGGTGGTCAGCAATATTTCCAATCAGCATGATCTGATGACCGGTTTTCAAAAACAGACGGCTGCCGGGCCATGTGAATTTTTGAGTTTGGTCAAGTACGCCAAAGTGGTAGTGACATCCTCCTTTCACGGTACGGTATTTTCCATTTTATATCATAAACCATTTGTAGTGTTTCGAGGGATGGAAGATAAGCGGATTTGCACCTTACTTCGGATGATGGGGCTGGAAGAATGCTCCTTTGAACCGGGCGAGGGGATGAAAAAGGTAAAAGAATCCTTTGCAGTCAACTTTGATGCCGTTGATCAATGTATCAAAAAGGAACAGGCGCGGTCGATGGAATATATTCGGGAAACATTGGAGTTGTGAGTATGGAATTGTGCGGTAAGGATAGGTGCTTTGGCTGTGGCGCATGTGCCGCAAAATGTCCGACAAATTGCATTGCGATGGAGCTGGATGAACAGGGGTTTGATTATCCTGTGATCGACCAAACCAAATGCGTCGATTGCAAAAGCTGTGTCACTGTGTGTCCTGCAATCAACAGGGTAGAGCAGAGAGAGCCAATCAAGACTTATGCGGCGTGGATCAAGGATGAAAAAGCACATGAAAGCAGTACGTCCGGTGGCGTGAGCGATGCGCTGGCGCAAACGGTGATTGCCATGGGCGGTGTAGTGTTTGGCGCACAGATGAATCCCGACTTTTCGGTGTGCCATTCCTGTGCCGGGGATCGGCAGGGAATCCAAAAATTCAAACAGTCAAAATATGTACAATCGAGGACAAAGGACACCTATCGACAGGTAAAACAGTGTTTGGCAGCGGGGAAAAAGGTTTTGTATACCGGAACCCCGTGCCAAATTGCCGGTTTACAGTCTTACATTGGAAATCATAAAAATTTGTATTTGGCAGACATCATCTGTCACGGCACGCCGGCCTTTGACGGCCTTCGCCGTCATATAGAGCAAATTGAGGAAAAATGCGGTAAAAAGGCAAATTCGCTCAGTTTTCGCGGCTCTGCGTACCAGCTGAAGCTGAAGCTGAAGCAAGATATCCTATATGCAAAAAAATCCACAGAGGATTTGTGGTACATGGGCTTTTTAAGGGGGTTATTTTATAAAGAAGCCTGTTATACTTGCCCGTTTGCCGATCGGCATCGTGCGGCGGATATCACGATGGGTGATTTTTGGGGTTTGCAAGACGCTGCATTGAGACAGCAGGCGAAGCACGGTGTTTCGGTTATGCTGGTAAATACGGAAAAGGGTATGGAATTGTGTGATAAAGCAAGCGAATTGCTGCAACTGACAGAGAGGGATACAGATGAAGCAGTTGCAGGGAACAAGCAGCTGCGGCATCCTATGCCATATCACCCAAATCGGGGGAAATTCTATCGGCTTTTGGACAAATATGGTTTTGAGAAGGCGGCCAAAAAATCATTGCGGAAAGAACGGCTGTTCTACAAAGTGGTGAGCTTGTTGGGCAGAGGATAGGAAGCGCAAACTTGATATGGGAGGTCAAGATATCATGAGTAATAACAACGGACCAATTCGTGTGTTGTGTGTTTTTGCATGTCTGGATAGAGGTGGTGCAGAAACTATGTGTATGGATCTGTATCGAAAGATAGATCGGAGCAAAGTACAGTTTGATTTTGTAAAGCATACGCCCCGCAAGGGAGCATTTGAAGACGAGATATTATCATTAGGCGGCAAGATATACGAAGCGCCACGGTATACGGGCTATAATTATCATTTCTATTGTAACTGGTGGAAAAAACATTTACAGGCGCACCCGGAGCATCAAATCATTCACGGACATTATTTTTCATTGTCTGCGATCTATTTTAAGATTTGTAAAAAGTATGGACGGATCACGGTCGCTCATTCAAACAGTATGCCCGGTTCAGGTATGATTAGTAAACTGAGGCGCTTTTTATATGCGGTAAAAAAGGTGGAACAGCGTTCGGATTATTGCTTAGCTTGTTCACAAAAAGCGGGAAAGTGGCTTTTTAAAACAAAACCATACACGGTGCTGAACAATGCAATAGAAACAAATAAATTTGTCTATGCACCAGAAACGCGTTTGAAAGTTAGAGCAGAATTTAACATAACGGATGACTGTCTAGTGTTAGGCGCAGTGGGACGGATCGTTCCAGTAAAAAATCCGAATGCGATTATTGAAATATTTCATGAAGTACATAAAAGGAACCCAAATACAAAGATGCTTTGGGTAGGGGAAAACAAATGGGGACTTCAGCAATACTCGAAAAAAATTTCAGATCTTGGGCTTACTAATTTGATTATTTTTACCGGAGTGCGACCGGACGTCAATCGACTGTTGCAGGCGATGGATGTGTTTATCATGCCGTCGTTGTATGAAGGACTGCCGGTAGCTGGGGTAGAAGCACAGGCGGCGGGATTGCCCTGTTTTTTCAGTGATACAATTCCACAGGAGACCGCGATTACCGATTTATGTCACTTTCTCCCTCTCCATCAGCCGGAGCTTTGGGCACAGGAGATCTTGTCCGCAAAAATAGAGCGTCGTGATATGTCAGAGCAGATTAAAAGGGCTGGCTACGATATTCATACCACTGCCGAATGGCTGGAGGAGTTTTATCTCCAGTGCATCAAAAAGTCCAGTGCGAAAACATAATGACGAAATAAAGGATTTTAATACATGTTCTCTATTTTTACCTTACTGATCGAATTACTGATCATGGCCGTGTTGCAGGCATCTGGCATCACCGATCGCCCCGACTCCTATATGTTGCTGCTGATAGGCATTTTTTCTTTCGCATTTATGATAGATTTGTCGATCAGCAAAAAGCCCGCCGCAATTAGACTGTCATTTTTTGGCGGCTATGTATTTCGGTTGGTGCTGCTCATGCTGGATATTTTCGGGCGCAGCATTTATATACTGCCGCACAGCGGCGGCGATTCTGAAGGTTTTTACCGTAATGCTGTTCAAATTGCACAGGGAGGGTCATGGGAAACCTTTGACCTGCCAGCTTTTGCGGGCAATATATTCAAGCTCATAGGAGTCTCGAGATTGTATATGCAGTTTATTTTTCTGTGCTTTTCGCTTGTGGCGTTGCTTGCCGTGAATAAAATGCTGGAGATATTGGAGCTAGACGAGCGCCGCAGGAGCATCGCGATGTTCATTTTGTGCTTGCTGCCGAACTATGCAATCCTCTCTGTTCTATTCCTACGAGAGAGTTTGATTGCCATGATGATCGCCATATCACTTTTGTTGTTTGTGAAATGGCTGATCGGCCAGTTGGAGCTATACTTTTGGCTTGCGTTTTTGCCCGTGTTGTTTGGCGCCATGTTCCACGGCGGCGTAACGGGCGTTTTGATTGGATACTGTATTGTTCGTTTTTTATACAGTCGGAAAGCGAGAAAATTTAATTTTTCGATTATGTCGATCGTATCGGCTGTTGTAGTTGGATTTTTGATTGTATATCTTTTCAATAATTACGCAGATGTATTTTTTAATAAAATGCAAAATGTGGAGGAAATAACGGATATAGCGACATATTCGACCGGAGCTTATGACGGCGGCTCGACTTATGCACAATATGTCGGTGACAGCAGCTCTATCATAAATATGATTAGGTATACTCCGATCCGCATTATCATGTTTCAATTTACGCCATTTATATGGCAGATCAGAAGCCTGTCGGACGTTATTGCGATATGTTTTAACGCTCTGTTTTACATATATGTGTGGTACAAAACTATAAAGTATATATTATCCCGCAGATCAGAACATCGAACTATCGTTGTCGCTTTGCTCATTATCTGGTTTGCCACCACATTCGTCTTTGCGTGGGGCGTTACAAATGTCGGCACGGCAATCCGCCACCGTGACAAAATGGTGGCTCTTGCCGGCGTGCTTCTCGGGCTGACCATGAATCAGAAAAAAGAACAGGAAGAGGTGGCAAAAAGTGAATGACTTGATTACCGTAATCATCCCTATATACCAGGTTGAAAAGTATTTGAAAAATTGCGTAAATTCTGTATTACAGCAGACCTATGAGAATTTGGAAATCATTTTGGTTGACGATGGGTCTACCGATCATTGCCCGCAAATATGTGATGAGTTTGCGGAAAAAGATAAACGCGTAAGGGTGATACATAAAGAAAACGGTGGGCTGTCCGACGCGCGTAATGCGGGACTTGATATTTGCACAGGGAAATATGTCACGTTTATAGACAGTGATGATTATGTTACAAAAAACTATGTTGAGCTTCTATACCGTGCGTTAGTGAATAATGATGCAGATATATCAACGGTAGATTGCACAACTGTAACTGAAGATACACCATATTGTATTGATCCGGTCAATGGTCCTGTATATGTATATACTTCAAAAGAAGCAATTGCCAACAGCTTAAATTCAAGAGGAGCACCTGGTTCTGCATGCATGAGATTGTATAAGATTGAATGCTTCGATGATTTGCGTTTTCCGGTTGGCAAACTGTATGAAGATCTTGCCATAATGTACAGAGTACTGTTGAAAATAAAGAAAATGGTTTTCATTCGCGCCGCGGGTTATAAATATCTAATAAGACAAGAATCTATCATGCATACAAGCTTTAATTCTCGACAACTTGACGAAATTGAAATTATAGATCAGGAAATGGATAATATAATCGCTCATTATCCTGAATATGAGACTATTGCAAATGGACGGAGAATTTATTCCTATTTTGTTGTTTTGAGAAGAATTCATTCGTCTGAGAATGCAAGCAAATACGAAGAAGTAAAGAAGCAATTAACCGATAAAACCCGTTTTTATTCAAAAAAATTGTTATTAAAAAAAGAAATCAATATCAGATTGAAATCAAAAATACTGGCATTCAATATGGGCGAATTTTTCTTCCATAAGTGGATGGATTTTGTTGAGTCAACATATCCTGATCATCCCAAGAATGTCCATTGAAGATATATAAAGCAAATAGGAGAAGGTAAGCTGTGGAGTCAAACGAAAAAAGACTAAAAGAGATAGAAACAGAAATGCTCCGTTCGTTTGCACAAGCCTGCGACAAACTGGGCATAAGGTATTACATAATATACGGGACGCTGCTTGGGGCCGTAAGGCATAAAGGCTTTATCCCATGGGACGATGATATAGATGTCGGTTTGATGCGTAAGGATTACGAAGTGTTCATAAAGAATGCGCAATCCGTACTGCCGGACTATTATTTTGTTCAGACATATATTACCGATCCCGAATACCTTCATTACTATGCGAAGATAAGGGACAGCCGGACTACTTTTATTGAGACAGAAGTAAAAAATTATCATATAAACCACGGAATATACATTGATGTGTTTCCATTGGACTACTACCCGGAGAAAAAGGTAACGGCGAAATGGCTCTGGTTCAAAGAAAAGGTGATACATTTTCGCAAAAGATTAGAGTATTCGCGGTATGAAAAAGCGACAGGATCTTGGATAAAAGAAAAAATTGCCAATGCAATAGGAATAATGACGAAAGTGATATACCCTACGGTGGAGTCCGCGCAGCAAGCACATGAAAATATGTATATGAAACAAAAAGAGTCGCCGTTTATATTTACAAGCGGAGTCATAGCGAACAGTAAACTACGAGAAATAGTACGCGGTAAACTAAAAGAAATAGTACGCGCTGAATGGTATGGAGAAGGTGTGGAGCTGGAGTTTGAAGGTTTGAAGGTAAGAGGACCGACAGATTATGACAACTGTTTAAGAAACGTATACGGCGACTATATGCAATTACCGCCGGAAGACAAAAGAGTAACCAATCATAACACGGAAGTAATAGACACGGAGAAGCCGTATACAGAATACATAAAGTAAGAACAATTTGAGAGAGAAATCTACTAAAAATTGAGAGGTAAAAATATGAGCGAGCAGCATAATTTTATTTACAAAACGGCAAGACGGGCGTGTCATTTGATACCGTATGCTTTGCACATGATAAAAAACAGAAAGTTGCTTAAAACCAGTCTGCCCGATATTGCAAATATGCGCAATATGTATACGGGACAAAGGTGCTTTGTGATCGGCAACGGTCCAAGCTTGACGCCGCAGGACGTATCTCGATTGAAAAATGACATCACCTTTGGCAGCAACAGAATATATAAAATGTTTGATAAAACCGATTGGCGTCCGACATATTACTGTGCCCAAGACACTGAGGTCATAAAGCAGGATGTTGATGTCATCAATAAAATAAAAAGCAGAAAACTTATCGGCATAGTAGGATCTGTAAAATATCCGAAAATTGACAATGCGCTTTTTATCAAACTTATTTTAAAAGAGTTTTACCCACAACTGCCATTGTTTTCAGATAATGCAGTCGATGGCGTATATGAGGGACTGACAGTTACCTATTTTTCTCTGCAAATGGCAATATATATGGGATTTAAAGAAATATATTTGCTGGGAGTAGATCATTGTTTTCCGAAAATGATAGATGAAAACGGTCAATATGTTGAGACTGATATGAAGAATGCTCATTTTTCTCCGGATGATAAGGTGTATGGAAATGGAACTATTTCAATACATAAAACAACATTGGCTTATAAGAAGGCAAAAGAGTATGCCGATGCTCACGGCATAAAAATTTACAATGCCACTCGCGGCGGTAGGCTTGAAGTATTTGAGCGGGTAAACTTTGACGATTTATTCAATGAGGAAAGCGAGAAGTAAACAAATGAAAACATATGCGTTACTGACCGGGCGCGGAAATAATACGTTGAAAGACAAAAACATTTTAGATTGCCTCGGGCACCCAGTGCTCTACTATCCCGCACAGGCAGCGCGGCAGGCGAAAACGGTGGACAAGCTGTTCTGCAGCAGCGATGATGAGAAGATTCTGCGGGAAGCAGAGAAGTTAGATCATATCCCGATCAAGCGTCCGGCGGAATTGGCACTGCCGACAAGCCAGCATATCGACTGTATTCTGCATGCTTTGAATGTCATGAAAGACGAGTATGATATGCCGGATATTCTGGTGGTAACACTTGCCAACAATGTTACTATAAAATCGGCATGGATCGACGCTTGTGTGAACATGATGCTGGAGGATATGGAATTGAGTGCCGTGGTGCCGGTATATGAGGATAACGACCACCATCCACTCAGGGCGAAGACGGTTGATGAAAACGGTCGCCTGCAGATGTATGAAAAAGGGATAACCGGCAAGGTGTCGACCAACCGTCAGGATCTGCCCACCTGCTATTTTCTCTCGCACAATTTCTGGGTATTGAATGTTAAAAACCTGCTGGAAAGTGATGGAGAAGGTCAGCAGCCGTGGTCGTTCATGGGCAACAATATTGGGTACTATGAAATAGATGAGTCAATAGATATACATAAAGAGGAGGATCTTCTTATGGCGAGAGAGTGGATCAAAAAGAACATAAATCCTGCGGGGGGGGGGTACTGCAATAAGATAGCAGCAGTGCTCTGTGTCGCTTCCGTAAAGGAGGCGGCAGCATGAAAAAGATTACAGCCATCATTCCCGTTCGCGAAGGAAGCAGACGACTGAAAAATAAGAATATTGCTCCTTTCGCCGGAACAAATCTTCTCATCAACAAAATCAATCAGCTAAAGCAGGTGAAGGAGATTACCAATATTGTGGTATCTTCTGATTCCGAACTTATGCTTGCAATGGCAAAATCCCAAAATGTTTTGACGCACAAACGTGCGTCGGAGTTTTGCGATGAAAAAACGAAAACATTTGGTGAGGTTGTTGCCCATATTTGCGAAAACGTATCGGGTGATGATATTCTTTGGGCGACCTGTACTGCACCGCTTGTTTTCCCGAAGCATTATCGCGAAGCGATAAAACTTTATTATCAAGCACTGGCAGACGGATACGATTCCCTTGTTTCTATGGAACAGTTTAAGAGGTATCTGTGGGATGACAACGGACCGGTCAACTATGAGCTTGGCGTGAAGCATGTGCCGTCACAGCAGCTGAAACCTTTGTATTTTTGCACTGATGGAATCCTGCTGGCACCTCGTGAAAAGATGATTGAGTGGAAATATTTTCACGGAATAAACCCATACCGCTATATATTGGATAAGCGGACAAGCGTGGATATTGACGACGGACTTGATTTGGCGTGTGCGAGAGCGTGGCTGGATATGGACGAAAGCGTATCGCAGATTTCATAGTTTACTGCAAAGAAAATGAAAAGGTGATAAAAATGAAAGAAATCAATAAATTTAGCGGGGGGGGGTACGCCTTGTAGGATAGCAGTTATTGACTATTTAAAGGCACTGAGCATCATATTTGTTATTATGAATCATTCCGGTCTTTTCAACAGGGAAATGCCGCTTTTCATGCTGACAATAGATAAGGCAGTACCGATTTTTATGATTCTAAGCGGGTATGTATATGCCTTGAGTGCAGAAGGAAAAACGCAAAGAGAACTGTATAATATCAACACGCTAAAGAGAAAATTTATACGGTTTACTGTGCCAATGCTGATAGCGTTTGTTTTATACATTTCTATAAGCTTCATAGCTGGATATCCGATGGGGCTGTACGAAATTGTTAAAAGATTTCTTTTGGGCAACTACGGGCAGGGCGCGTATTATTATCACTTGATGATAGAGTTTATCATTCTGGCGCCGCTGCTGTATACCATGATTGCCAAGTTCAAAGCGAACGGTGTTATTCTGTTGGGCTTTGCTAACTTTCTCTATGATGTCTTTTGTTCGGCATACAGTTTTAATGTGGCACTTAATAGAGTCATTATTTTCAGATATTTATTTGCAATCGCTCTTGGAATGTACATAGTTGTGAAAAAGGATAAAAAAGTAAGTCCGGTTTTACTCGCAGGAATGTTAATTCTCGGTACTGTTTATGTTATTTCACCGTATGCTTGGGGGTATTCGTACAGACTGTTTACAACTGTATGGGGCAGCACATCTATGCTCTCCATTTTCTATGTATTTCCAATTGTATATATTATCCTTGATATGTCCAAGGAGCATAACAGTACAACTGTTTTTGGAAAGGCGGCCGAAAGAATAGGACGAGCGTCATTTCACATTATGTACACGCAGATGATTTTCTTTGTGGTTAAATCGGGATTCGACAAAATAATTTTCAACACTGAAAAGCTCGGAGTAGCAGGTGAATTGATATTTGATATAGTAGTTTGCGTCTTGTCAGGCATATTGTTTGAATATGTAATTGTGAATGTGCAAAATTGTGTAGGAGCAATACGGAAAAGGAGCAGCGTATGAAAACGAAAGAACAGGTGATTCAGGAGATTGAGGACAGCGGTATGGTCGCAGTGGTGCGCGGCGAAACGGCGGACAAGGCTCGCGCGATTGTGGAGAGCTGTATCGACGGCGGTATCAAAGCGATTGAGCTCACCTTTACCGTGCCGTTCGCCCACCGTGTAATCGAGCAGCTTGCTATGCAGTATGGCGAGCGAATACTGCTTGGCGCGGGGACGGTTCTGGATCCTGAAACCGCGCGGATTGCGATTTTGTCCGGCGCACAGTTTATTGTGGCGCCGCACTTTAATCCAAATACCACTCGTCTTTGCAATCGTTACCGAGTGGCGAATATGGCAGGCGTCTTGACTGCTACTGAGGCCGTGGAGGCAATGGAAGCCGGAACGGACATTTTGAAGTTATTTCCTGGCGATCTGTTCGGTCCTGCCTTTATCCAGGACATTCGTGGTCCCCTTCCTTATGCCAAGGTCATGCCGACCGGCGGCGTCAGCGTGGAAACAACTGCGGCATGGATCAAAGCGGGCGCGATCGCTGTTGGTGCGGGTAGCAGCCTTACTAAAGGTGATGTCAAAGCCAATGCAGCGGCATTTATGGAAGAAATACGCAAAGCTCGTAGATAAGCGAGGAGAAAGATATGATCGTTACATTCGGTGAGATTATGATGCGTTTGGCTCCAACGGGGTATTTACGCATAGGTCAGACCAAACAACTGGATATGACTTTCGGCGGCGGTGAGGCAAATGTTGCGGTTTCGCTTGCAAACTTTGGAAAGCACGCCCGCTTTGTAACAGGGCTTCCCGAAAACGATATTGGAGACGCCTGTGTCGGCGAATTGCGCCGATGGGGCGTTGATGTTTCAAAAATAATACACCGTCCCGGCAGAATGGGACTCTACTTTTGCGAAAAGGGTGCTTCCCAGCGTCCTTCCAAGGTAATTTATGACCGCGCCGATTCTGTTGTATCGAGACTGGATCAAAACGATTTTGATTGGGGCACAATTTTGGACGGCGCAGAGTGGTTCCATTTCACAGGTATTACTCCGGCACTGAGCGATACTCTTGCCGATGCGCTGCTGATTGCCTGCAGGACAGCAAAGGAAAAAGGGATTCGGATTTCCTGTGATTTGAATTATCGCAAAAAGCTGTGGAGCCGCGAAAAGGCAGGCGAGGTCATGGCGGGATTGATGCCGTACGTGGATTTGCTGATTGCCAATGAAGAGGACGCCGCCGATGTGTTTGGTATCCATGCCGAGGGGACAAATATCACAAAAGGCAGTATTGACCTCGAGGGCTATCGCTCGGTGGCAAGGCAGCTGACCGAACGGTTTGGGATCAAGACTGTCGCCATCACATTGCGGGAGTCGGTTTCGGCGTCGGACAATCATTGGTCGGCGTTGTTGTACGATGACGGCGAAATGTATGTTTCTAAAAAATACAGCGTTCACATTGTTGACCGTGTCGGGGGCGGGGACAGCTTTGCGGCAGGGCTGATCTACGGCATGACCGAAGGGTATAACAAGCGTGACGCGCTGGAATTTGCAGCCGCAGCGTCTTGCCTTAAGCATTCCATAGAGGGCGATTTTAACCTTGTCTCTGTGAATGAGGTGAAAGCTCTTGCGGGCGGCGACGGTTCCGGCAGAGTACAAAGATAGATTGAAAAGAGTGTCTGAATGAAAGCTTTGAACAGAATACGCTCATTACCCCAAGGTGTCAAATCGTCTACCGCATTGTTTATCGCGCGGGTTGTGTCGATGGGCATTTCTTACATCACGGTTCCCTTGTTTACAAGATTGCTCACCTCCGATGAGTACGGTCAGGTCAATGTGTTTTTGTCGTGGGCAAGCTTGCTTGGAATTATCGCAATGTTCGGCTTTGCCGGCGCCGTATTCAACAATGGTATGGTGGACTATCCGGATAAGCGTGACGAATTTTCGCTTTCTATACTGGCATTATCGAATATTATTACGGTCTCTTCTTTTGCAGTGCTTTTTGCGCTTTATCCATTTGTTAAAGATTGGATAGGACTGGACTGGAGATTTCTTTTGCTGATGGGAATTGTTTTCCTACTTGAGCCTGCCTATAGCTTTTGGGCGGCAAGACAGCGTTATGAGCTGAAATACAAAGCGTTATTTGCGACTTCCGTGCTTTCTACTGTTTTGCAACCTGTTGTGTCGCTGATTTGTGTAATCAGTACAACAGGGAACAGAGCAAATGCCAGAATTTATGGCATGGAATGTACATTTATTGTCATATACATCTTTTTCTATCTGCTTTTAATTATAAAAGGAAAGCGCAAAGTAAAAACAAAATACTGGAAAGAAACTTTTCTGTTTAATTTACCGCTGCTGCCTCACTTCTTTTCTTATTATATACTCGGAAGTTCAGACAGACTGATGATCTCCCGTATGGTGAGCGATTCTGCAACTGCTTATTACAGCATAGCAAATTCAGTTTCTTCTGTTGCAAGCATAGTCTGGTCTGCCGTACAAGCCTCTATGATCCCGTTTACCTATGAACATTGCAAAAAGAAAGATTATAAACCGATCGCAAAAGTGACACATCCTATGTTGGCTGTAGTAGCGGCTTTTTGTATCGTTGTTATTATGCTTGCGCCGGAAGTGGTGGCGATACTTGCAACAGCGGAATACAAGGAAGCAATATATGCTATCCCTCCAATTGTTGCAGGAGTATTTTTCCAAACACAGCGTAGTGCATACGTAAATTTTGTATTTTATTATAAGAAACCAAAGTATACAACGATTGCTTCTATGACCGCTGCTGTGGTCAATTTGATTTTGAACTTCATTTTCATCCCTATTTTTGGCTTTATCGCAGCGGGGTACACAACACTGTTCAGTTACTTCCTGCAATCGATTATTGACTACTTTGCGATGCGCAAGGTCATGAACGGGGAAACAGTTTACAATATGAAATATATAGGCGCATTGTCTCTTGGCGTCGTCATTGTGGCGCTGTGCAGTAACCTCATCTATGGTTATGCGATGGTTCGCTATGCCATTATTGCCGTCACTGTTGTAATAGCATTTTTATTCAGAAATAAAATCATAAAAACCGTAAAACAGATGAAGAACCGGTAAAGTCAAATTCAGCGTTAAAGGAGAGGATATGATGGACGAGCTACATTATCCGATAGACAGCAAGCTGCTGCTTCGCAAAAAAGCGAAGATAAAAAAGCAGCTGCTCGAACAGGAGGGGCTTATCGAAAAACGCATTGCCGTGCTGGGCGGCTCCACAACGAATGAGGTCGTCGACCAACTGGAGCTGTTCCTGCTCGACTACGGCATAAAGCCCGAATTTTATCAGTCCGAGTATGCTCAGTATTGGCAGGACGCCGTGTTCGGGACCGAGGAGCTGGACGCCTTCAAGCCTGATGTGATTTACATACATACCGGCTGGCGCAACATCACCGCTTTTCCGAACACCTCCGATGATAAGCAGACGGTCGACAGTCTGCTGGACGAGCAGTACAACCACTTTCTTACCATGTGGGAAAAGATTGCCGAGAGATACGGCTGTCCTGTGATCCAGAACAACTTTGACCGCCCAAGCTACCGCCTGCTCGGCAACAGCGATGTGTCCGATTATCGCGGCAGAACAAACTTTATCTCCCGTCTAAACCAGCTTTTCTATCAATATGCGCAGACTCACAGCGGCTTTTACATAAACGATATAGACTATCTTGCCGCCTGCTATGGGCTTGACGCATGGAGCAATCCGCTGTTTTGGAATATGTATAAGTACAGTCTTTGCCTTGACGCTATCCCGCTGCTTTCAAAAAGCGTTGCGGACATCATCAAGAGTATTTACGGGAAGAATAAAAAAGTCCTGGTGCTGGATCTCGATAATACCCTGTGGGGAGGGGTTGTCGGCGATAGCGGCGTAGAGGGTATTCAGATTGGACCGGAAGTACCGATGGGTCAGGTGTACAGCGAGTTCCAAGAGTATGTCAAAGCGCTTAAATCGATAGGCGTTCTGCTTGCTGTAAACAGTAAAAACGATGAGGAAAACGCACTTGCGGGGCTCAACCACCCAAACGGTGCGCTGAAGCCGGACGATTTTGTCAGCATCAAGGCAAACTGGGACAATAAGGACAGAAATATGCTGCAAATAGCGCAGGAGCTCAACCTCGGAGTGGACAGCTTTGTATTTGCAGACGACAATCCGGCGGAACGGGAAATCATCAAGCATTCGGGGCTTGGCGTTTCGGTACCGGAGATGAATCGGGTGGAAAACTATATTCGTGTTCTTGACCACGGCGGATACTTTGAGGTCACTTCTCTTTCAAGCGATGACCTCGCGCGGGTCAAGATGTATCAGGCAAATCAGCAGCGCACACGGCTGGAGCAGTCGGTCGGCAACTATGAGGATTTTCTGAAAAGCCTGAATATGAAAGCTGTCATACGCCCGTTTGAGCCGATATATATGCAGCGTATCGCGCAGCTTACAAACAAGAGCAACCAGTTCAACCTGACGACCCTCAGATGCAGCGAGGGGGATATTCAGCATATGGCGGAGTCTCCCGATTATCTCTGTCTGTACGGCAAGCTCGAAGATAAATTCGGAGACAACGGCGTTGTCAGCGTCATTTCGGGAGAACGCAAGGGAAATGAGCTGCATATGCGTTTGTGGCTTATGAGCTGCAGGGTTCTCAAGCGGGGTATGGAAGACGCGATGCTGGATTCGCTTGTGTCCGATGCTGCGGCTTTGGGAATCACGGATATCATCGGTTATTATTACCCGACGCCCAAAAACAATATGGTCAGAGAGTTTTATTCCCGCATGGGCTTTGAAAAAACCGAGGAAGATGCGGACGGCAATACAGTCTGGAGACTGTCGACCGCTGATTATAAACCCAAAAACCCAGCAATAGAAATAACAAGATAAAGGAGAAGCAAAATGGAAAGAGCAGAGATTTTTGAAAAGCTGAACGAGGTATTCAGAGATGTTTTTGACGACGAGAGCATCACGGTAGGCGAGGATACCACCGCGAAAGATGTGGAGGGCTGGGACAGCCTTCGCCATATCACACTGCTTGCGGCAATCGAGGACGAGTTTGACATTGAGTTTTCGATGGGGCAGACCGTTTCCATGAAAAATGTCGGTGAAATGGTGGATTTCATACAAGAGGAGCTGTAAATGGAGGTTCATCATATCGGGTATCTGGTCAAAAATATCGATAAATCAATCAAATCGTTTGAGGCGCTTGGCTATGATCTTACGACCCCGCCTACATGGGACGACGGACGAAAAGCACATCTTTGCTTTCTAACAAGCGGGGGGGGTACGACCTGTGTGGAATTGATAGCTCCAACCCCTGAAAGTGAGCTTTATCCGCTGTTAAAGCAGTATAAAAACACACCGTATCATATGTGCTACAAGTGCGACGACCTTGATCATAAGATAGAAGAGCTGAAGCGGCATAAGTTTCTGCTTTTTCTTAAACCGTCTCCCGCTCCTGTGATCGGGGAAACGGCGCAGGTTGCTTTTTTAATCAACTCGAATATAGGAATTATTGAACTTTTAGAGGAACAGTTATGAGTTTAACTTCATTTTATTTTTTGTTTTTCGTACTCTGCACGGTACTGCTCTACTATGTGGTGCCTGCCAAATACAAGTGGACGGTGCTGCTTGCGGCAAGCGTTGTATTTTACATAAGCTACAGTGTGGCAGGTATTTTTATACTTACCGCAACCGCCCTCATCACCTACTTTTCCGCGCTGCGCATAGAAAAAATAGGCGACGGGTATCAAAGCTGGCTTGCGGAAAACAAGCAAGATGCAAGCAAGGAAGAGCGCAAAGCAAGAAAAAAGGCTTCACAGTCTCACCAGCGCCGATATGTCGCTCTGGTTGTTACGGTAAGCATCGGTCTGCTGTTCTTGTTTAAGTATTACGGCTATTTTGCAAGCGGCATAAACCGCGCGTTTTCCACTCATCTCTGGACGGCGGAAAATCTTCTGCTGCCGCTGGGCATATCGTTTTACTCGCTTCAGCTGATAGGATACGTGGTCGATGTGTCCCGCGGGCTTACCAAAGCCGAAAAAAATCCGTTGAAGGTTATTCTATACGGCTCGTTTTTCCTCTCCATCATGCAGGGTCCCTTTAATCGATATAACCACCTTATGCCCCAGCTTTGCGGAGAGGAGAGAAAAAGGCTCAGCTTTTATAAGTTCAAGCTCGCCGTTTTGAAAATATCTTGGGGCTATATCAAAAAGATGTGCATAGCGGACCAGATAGGGTGTATAGCAAGAGAGGTATTCTCCAACTATGCAAAATACTCTGGGCTCGGTATCGCATTGGGAATGGCAGCCTTTGCCGTCCAGCTCTATGCCGATTTTTCGGGATATATGGATATCATTTCCGGTATCGGCGAGCTTATGGGTATTGAAATGCCGCAAAACTTTCGTCAGCCGTTTTTTTCGAGCAATATATCGGAGTTCTGGCGGAAATGGCATATTACACTGGGCGCATGGCTTAAGGACTATATTTTTTATCCCATACTCAAATCCAAGGTATTTTTGCACATGAATAAGAGCCTTTCCAAAACGCTCGGCAAAAAGACCGGCGAGCGGATACCGACATATCTCGGAATGCTGATATTGTGGACACTGATAGGCGCATGGCACGGCGCGGGCTTTAACTATGTGTTTAGCGTAGGTCTACTCCAGTTTATCTATATTGTTTTGGGGGAGATTACCACTCCGCTGACAAATAGGCTGAATAATGCCCTGCGCTTGAAAAAGGGATCGCTGCCGCTTCGTATCATACAGTCGGTGCGCTGCACGCTGCTTATGATGTTTGCCTGGGTGTTCTTCAACTCTCCCACCTTTACCGACGGCGCCCACATGCTCGGCAGATTGTTCTCCGGCAAACCGAGTCTCGGTCAGATCACGGCTGTTTTCAATACCGACTCGGAGGTTTTAACAGGTTCTATGAAAGCGTGGCTGCCGTATCTGTTCTTATGTGTCCTTGTATTGTTTGTTGCCGATCTGCTGCACGAAAAAGGGGTCTTTATTCGGGAAAAGATAGAGAAAAAGCCTTATGTTTTTCGTATGCTTGTATATTTGGCGATTATTTTTACGATTATCGTTTTCGGTGCATACGGTGAGAAGGTCAATGTCAACGATTTTATCTATTTTGATTTTTAGGAGAGCAGACAATGAAAAAAAGATATTTGCAGCTCACAGGTAAAATAATCGCCTTCATTCTGTGCTTTGCCATTGTGTTTCTTTTTTTGAATGCTGTGTTTTCTGATCTGTATGCCACAAGAGCCAGGTGCTTTGACCGCATGGAAGACAACAGTATTGACGCAATTTTTCTAGGCGCCAGTCAGATGTTCAGCGGTGTTAACGCTCAAAAGATTACGGAGGAATACGGTATATCATCACTCGACTTCGGCTCAGACATGCAGCCCATGATGACAACATGTTACTATCTTCAGGAGGCGCTGAAAAGACAAAAGCCGAAAGTGGTGGGAGTGGAAGTATGTGAAATATTTAATGATTCTATCACTGTCGAAAGACTGGTTTACAACTATTCGGCAATGCCATTGACTTCCGAAAAATACAATTCGCTGCAAACAGTATTAGATGGCGACAAGCTTAGGGCAGTCAAGTATTGCGTGCCGCTTATTGCTAATCACTCATGGTGGAATCAAATCAATCCAATTGAAACGTTAAGAGATTTGTTCTTTTATAATAGCGCGGAATGTGCTGAAAGAGGCTTTTTATACAGATATACCGTCGAACCGCAGGAAATAGAGTATTTAGGGGAAAAAGACGGCAATATTCGGGAGATACCCGATCACTCGAAGGACGCAATCAATTACATTGCGGACCTTTGTCGGCAAAATGATATTAAATTAGTATTTTTTAAACTTCCTGTCGCAAGGGACTGGACGAGAAACGATTCCAAAACGGTTAAAGAGTATATGTCCGAAAACGGGTTTACTTTTTTTGACATGAATGACAATTTTGGTGAGATAGGAATTGATCCTGAGACGGATTTTCACAATGGCTCTCATTTGAATACACCGGGCGCCAATAAGACGACGGATTATTTTGTACAAAAATTAAAGTCGTTAGAAGTTTTCTGATAGCCTGTGTGCGGTTAAACAGACAAGACTCCATCGGGACTTAGAGCATGGTGACGATATGAAGAGAAAAATGAAATGTATTTATGTTCTTATGACGCAGTTTGCAGTTTCATTATCCTGATAACTGGTTATATCTTCGCCAACTTCATTCAGTTCGGCATGAAAAACTACAACAGAGGTATATGTTTACAAGGGATTATATAAGCGTCATATTGAAATTGGAGGAGGCTTTTATGAATATACAAAATGTATTTGTATTGACAGCATGGCTCTTATTTGTGTTCTATGGTGTAAAGATTTACACGGGGGGGGGGGTATATAATGATCACTATCTTGAAAGAGAAAATACTATTTCCTTAAGAGGAATATGTGCCGTATCTGTTTTATTTCATCATGCTGTGGGGAATTGTTCTAATGTAGGATTACTGGAGCCATTTAGACATATCGGCTATTTGGTAGTAGGTGTCTTTTTCTTCCTGTCTGGTTTTGGGGTTTGCTGGGGATATAGATATAAAAAGGATTATTTATCCGGATTTCTGAAAAAAAGACTGGTTTCTCTCTTAATACCATATTGGTTTGTAAATGTGCTGTATGTGATAATATTCAATGCTCTGGGAACGCATATTTCACCAATACGCTTTTTGGAGTCACTAATAGGTATCAATTTGATTAACCGCCCTGCCTGGTATATTTTTGAACTCATACTGTTATATATCATTTTTTATATTTCTTTTCAGAGAAGAAAAAAGAGTACACAGTGGATTGCTTTTCTGCTATTGATATGTATAACTATAGGAATATTCTGCTTCATGAATATAGATAAGCTTTGGATTAGATCCATTTTCGCATTTCCATTAGGAGTTGCATGGTGCTGCTATAAGGAAAAAATAGATGCATATTTAAAAACGAAATGTGGGGTGCTGGTTTTTATATGCAGCAGCATTGTTCTGCTGTTCAGTGCAGTGCTTAGTGTTTATGGCGAATATAGAGGAATTGATATTATTTTGACAATAGGAGAGATAGTAGGAAGTTCAGCATTTTGCATTTGGCTTTTTACTTTATTATTCAAGGTGAATTTTAATAATAAAGCAACGCGCTTTTTTGGGAAATATGCTATGGAGGTTTACTTGTTACACAACCTTTTTCTTACGGTAATGAATAGAGTCGAATTTGTCGCAAAGAATAATGCGTTATACATTTTATGTACTGTTATATTTACTGCTATTGGAGCAGTTTTACTTAAAAAGATAAATGATATAGTGATTAATAGATTATACTTTAAAAATAGCGTAAATTAAAGGAATGCTCGTCTGTTTGAAAGAATCAGCAGAGTAGGATAGTCTCGTCGTTAAAATGGTTAAAGCCGATGAACGGCAAAGCAATTTTCCTGTATAGACAGGGTTCAATTTGAATAGGACAAATCCGAAAAGCGGCAGAGCTGTTCTGCTGAAGCGGCAGAAGGGGGTGCGATATTGGCAGATCAGATGGAAGTGATGATGGCTCTGCTGCGCTACGAGCTTTGTGCCAGGGAGCTGAGCGATGCGGAAAAAGAAAAGATTACACCGGACATGCTTCCGCCGCTGTATGAAATCTCTTCGCGGCATGATCTGACCCATCTGATATCGGACGCGCTGTGGAAAAATGACCTGCTGCCGGTAGGCAGAAAGATCACACAGCAGCTTAGAAAATTACAGCTGCAAGCGGTTTGCTATGTGGACTTGCTCGATCATGCCTTTGCGGATATATCTCGGGCTTTTGAAGAGACGCATATCCGCTATCTGCCGTTAAAAGGCACGGTACTGCGCCGGCTCTGGCCGGAGCCATGGATGCGTACCAGCTGTGATATAGATATTTTGGTTCATGAGTCTGATCTGGAGCGTGCGACCACAATTCTGACCTCTGAATTGCAATATCAAATAAAGGAAACTTCCTCACATGACATCACCATGCTTTTGGAGAACGGCGCCAGACTGGAGCTGCATTACAATATGGACGAGAAGCGCGTTGCCGCTTCTGCTCCGATTCTGTCGCGGATTTGGGATTACGCCTTTTCTGCGGAGGGAAAGTATCGGCACGATCTGAGTGATGAAATGTTTTACTTTTATCACATCGCCCATATGGCAAAGCATCTGATGAACGGGGGCTGTGGGATTCGTTCTTTTCTGGATCTGTGGCTGCTCAATCATAGACGGGAATATGATGTCAAAAAGCGTGCGCAGCTGATCGCCGAGGGCGGGCTGACGCAATTTGAACAGGCGGCGGTGCGGCTGTCCGAGGTGTGGTTGTCCGGCGCAGAGCTGGACGATCTTTCTGCGCAAATGGAGGAATATATCGTACGCGGTGGCGTATATGGAACGATGCAAAACCATTTGGAAGTGGAACGAAGTCAAACAGGTAGTTTTCGGTATTTCTTTTCTCGCATGTTCCCGCCGTATGATAGTTTGAAATACGCTTATCCGGTTTTGGAGAAGCATAAATTCTTACTGCCTGTTATGGAGTTGCGGCGGCTTGGTAAACTGTTTGATAAAAACAGGCGGGAGTCGTTTTTCTCCAATATACAAGCGGCAGGGAGAATTACCAATGCCAAACGACAAAGTGTGTCTGACTTCTTGCATGAATTGGGTTTATGACGGGAGGAATACGCCCAGTGGATTGGAATGTAGTGGATATCTTGCTATCGTTGCTGCGGTTTGAGCTTGGCATTGACCCATTGGACAGGGAAACGCTCGCGGCCTTCTCACTTGAAGATATCAATGCGGTGTATCGCCTTGCCTACCGGCACAGCTTGGAGCATTTGGTAGCTGACGCCTTGTGGAAGGAAAAAGAGCATATCACCGGCTCGGAAATACGGGAAAGAGTGGAAGCCCTCCACGACGAATTGATCAAGCGTTATTTCAGACGATATGCCTGCAGGGACTTTGTGTATAAACAGCTTTGTGAACAATTTGAAGCGGATAAAATTAGCTATATTCCGCTTAAAGGCATGGAGCTCAAAGACCTCTGGCCGGAGGAATGGATGCGCTCTTGCAGCGATATTGATGTTCTGGTAAAGAAGGAGGATCTGGACAGGGCGAGAGCGAGCCTGGAACAAAAGGGATATGTGTATAAAGGTCACACCGCACACGATATATCCCTTCTTGCTCCGATGCCTGAAAGGGTGCATATCGAACTGCATTATGGCACGGTGGAAGCAGAAAGCCTCCCGCAAGCGCAGTCGGTTTTATCCGATATCTGGTCGTATGCCGAGCCGTTATATGACAGCACCCGCTGCCGATTAAAGCCTGAGATGCTGTATTTTTATCATGTGGCACATATGGCAAAGCACTTTCAGAGCGGAGGCTGTGGGATTCGTTTTTTCGTGGACCTCTGGCTCATGGAGCAGAAACTGGAACTTGACCCCGAACAGAAAAACAGGCTGCTCGATGAGGGCGGTATGCGCAAGTTTGCCGAGGGGTGTGTGAGGCTGTCAAAAGTCTTGATGGAAAATGCGCCGTCAGATGAATTGACGGATACGTTGGCAGAATACATCATTGGCGGCGGGATATACGGAAGCTTGGAGAACATGGTTGCCGTAGGGAAGCAGCAAAAACGCTCCTATGTGTTCTCTCGCTTGTTTGTCCCGAAAAGCCTGATGGCAGAGACCTACCCGATTTTGAAGAAGTATCCGTTTTTGCTACCGGCGATGTATGCGTACCGCATTGGCATGATGGTCGCATCGGGACGAATGGAACGCTCCAAGCGGGAGTTGACGCTGAATCGAAGCATACCGAAGCAGAAAGAGGAAGAAGCAGCATATTTGCTGAAAAGTCTTGGCTTGAAAAAATAGAAGGATTTTCTTGGCTTGTAGCCGAATGACCGGAGCAGGAAAGGGGTGAGCGCAGTGGAGACGGATTCTTATTTTGCCGGCATCTCGCCGGGCGGGCTGACCGATGTGTATGAGATCAAAATACTCATCTGTTATCTTCTGTATGCCGTGCAGGAACCGCTGACCGAAAACGAGGTGCAGCTGGCGTTTCAGGAGCGTGCGGTGGTGAATTACTTTGCCTATCGCGAGGCGATGGAGGCGCTCAAGGAAAGCGGACATATCACCCTTTGTGCGGAAAACGGCAGGGAGGTCTGTAAGCTGGAACAGCGGGGGATTGACACCGCCGAGATGCTGTATAGCTCACTTTCGCCCGCATTGCGGGACCGAGTGGTGGAGGCGGCGGCAAATCTGCTGGCGCGCCGCCGTCAGACCGATGAGGTCACCGTGGATTGCAGCGAGGTTGCCGACGGCTTTCTGGTGTCCTGTCAGATGCGGGACATCGGTTCCGATCTGATGCGGCTGACTTTGTATGCTCCCGATCGGCTGCAGGCAGAGCAACTGGCGCACAATTTGCAGGAGCACAGCACCGAGATTTATCAGGGCATTTTCGCGGTTGTGACCCGTCACCGCGGACTGATGGAGCAATCGTTATCCGCATTTCCGAAGGAAGAAAACGAGGATTCATGATCCGATGTTGGGGAGGTATTCCTATGAAACAAATCAAGCGCGTTTTTCTGCTTTTATTGTCGGTCGCGGTACTGATTGGTCTGACCGGCTGCGGCGATTCGTTTTTTGATACGCAGCACTATCAGCTCCCGTTGGGAGAAACCGAAAAGGCAGAACAGGATTTGAGGACAACGAAGCTCGCGGAGCTCAAACGCCCTACCATGCTGGTATATGTGGAAAACGGAAAGGCAAAATACTTCCATGACGGCGAGGAGGCTTTTGAAACGATCCTTCGGCTCAACGAGCAGCGGGATCAGGAATGGCTGAATAGGGACGGCAGTCCGCGGGATTATCGTGACGGGTATTTTGATCTTGTCAATACCCGTTTTTATCGCAGAGGGCGGTATCTGTTTTATCGGTATGAAGACGGCAGCTATCGTGATATCGTCTTTTCCCTGCCCACATCAGACGAGGTAGACCGTTCCGATTATGGCACTACCCTCTGGTTCAATCAGGAAAGCGCCGATGATCCGAACGCCGAGGACTATGCCGGCGGCTCTTATGGGGATATTGGACCTGCCGATGAACTGATGGCATATATCAATAGCCTGCGATAACGCTTTTTTGCAAAACACGGCTGAGGCAAACTGCCTCAGCCGTGTGTTTTGCTTTGTCCATTTTTAGTCCTTTACAAATTGGCGGATCACCAAGGCGCCGACGCCGTTCATGATCGACACGACCAGCAAAAAGAGCAGATATCGCGGCAGCTCGGAGATCGACGAGATGGCGACGGTCAGGTAGTTCATATCGGCGATGCTGTGCTCAAATCCGCAGAGGATAAAAACCGACACACAGAGGAATACGCCGATGATGCCGCTCAGTTCATGGGGGTGCCTTGCGAAGTTATCGACCGCGAGATACATCAACACGCCGCAGAGGAAGGAGAGCAGCACCACGCTTGCCCAGTTGAGGTTTATTTTGTTTTCCGCAAGCGCCGCGGCGGCGGTATGTAACTGCGGTCTTGCGATCCGCACCATCAGCGATACGGCAATACTGCCGACCAGATTGCCCAGCCAGATGATCAGGCAGTTCGGTTTGTTTTTGTTTTGCAGGACATACCCGATTTTGCCGGTGAACAGGTACATACCGAAAGAGCAGATCAAAAACAGCCCGATCGAAAAGAGAATGGCGCCGATCACTTTGTTTTCGCAGGAGAGGTAGATGGTTGAGCCGATCCCGATCATGCCGCCCGCCGCGACGGATTTTTTGAATGTTTCTGCCATGACATATCCTCACTTTTTCAGATGATACCGTCATTATAGCATATAATCCGCCGTTTGTCGACACACTTCGGGGACAAACAAAATTCACCCGAAAGCTACCGTTCCTGTCAAGACCTCCCTTGTGAAAGGGCTTTTCCGCCGAAGCGCGTCCGGTGGGCGAAACAGCGAGGCGGGAATGGCGCCGCGGTCGACAAGCGGCAAGGCGGTTGCCTGCCGCAGCCGATGTCGGGAACCGCAAGAGGAAAGGGACCGCGATTGCGCGGTGGTGGGATTCAAAAGCCGCGATAACACCGGATAACGGAAAAACGGCACTATCAAAAAGTATACTTTTTGATAGTGCCGTATTTCCCGCTTATCATACCACAAATTGGCGATAAACGCAAG
>CANQKY010000023.1 GCA_947624575.1 uncultured Clostridia bacterium | reverse complement strand
CCGTATATTATTATTCCGGCATTCATTGTCGGTTTGGCATTTATCCTATATGGACAAATCAAGTATAATCACGGTATATTTTAAGCAATCCGCACACGCTTTACACCGTAAAGGCGCACTTTTGGGTTTTCCTTGGCTTTGTATCAAACTCTGCAAGATTTATATCCGTGTGTTATGTTATCCTCTGCTGCCGCGGCGGCGGGAATAGCCGCCATGCTTTCCCTCCATGGTGCGCTTGAGATCGGACATACGCTCATCGCTTTTCTGCTTGAACTGAGAGAGCATATCCTCAAAGCTCTGGGGCTGACTGTCACCTTTCGGCATGGCTCTGTCACGGTCGCGGCGAACAGGCGGACTGCTTTTCCGAGGCGCGGCAAGCCGTTTGATCGACAAAGCGATCTTCCCGTTCTCCCCCACGGAAAGCACCATGGCACGGACGGTTTGTCCCTCCGACAGATGCTCGCTGATCTCCCGCACAAATGTGGGCGCGACCTCGGAAATATGTACCATGCCCGTCACGCCCGGCTCTAATTCCACGAACGCGCCGAATTTGGTGATCCCCGTGACCTTGCCCTCAACAATATCTCCCTCTGAAAGCTGCATACCTGCACTCCTCATACTCTTAATTTCCTGATACATCAACGATCACGCGCTCACTCGGAAAGACAAAGCCAAGCTCCCGCACCATATTGAGCATATACTCCTCCTCGCCGTTGGTGGCAAGGACGGTCTGAAGCTCCTCATTATGGGCGCTCTGCTCCGCAATCTGGCTGTTGACCGCTTTGAGCTGCGCGTTTTTGTCGGCGATCTCCGCCTGCAGATGAATGAAGGTGCCGAGCACATAGCAGACCAAAAGGCATATGGCGATCCCAAAGAGTATGCTTCCGCCCGATCTCTTTTTTTTCTTTTGCTCTGCCAGTGTCCTCACTCCCTTTCTTCTTCCGAAGGCGTTCCCTCATATTATATAATAAATCGCTAAACCATTTCAAGCACTTTTTCATCTTTTTGCAACTTTTTTTAATCGGCAGAGCGATCTTTCGCATCAGCCGCCGCAGTCGGACAAGGCATCGGTGCAAAAGCCGCAAAAGCGCCGTCATCAGCCGGAGCACGAGTCTGCTGACGGTGACGCGGTAGATCACCGCACCGGCAAGGCAGCCCAGCAGCAAAAAACCGCGCAGCAATCCGTCGTTTGAAAACATCAGAAAGAAGAATACGGACACGGCTGCCAGCAGGCAGTAGACCGTATCCAGCAGAAAGAGCACCGGTCGCGGCGGCGACAGGATCAGCCGGAGAATACGGAAAAGGTCATAGAGTACCCCCAGCGCGGCGCCAAACAGGCAGGCAGAGAGAAAGCGGAGCGTTTCATTGGCAAATCCGCCCATAGATCGCCGGTGTTATCGGAACAGGCGGGTCAGCACGCTGCCCTGCGACTTTACCTGTTGTGCGCGGTATTCCATGCTGTCTACCGTACCCTGCATCGTCAGCTCGCCGGTGTCCACGTCCAGCCTGTTGATATGCAGGTCATGCCCCGCCACCGTCAGCTCCCCGATATCGGTGAACAAGACCACCGTTTTTTCGTCAAAGCTGTCAATATCGGTCACGCCGGTCACCGTCAGCTTTTCCCGATTCTCCAAAATCAGGTGCTGCGGTCGCTTATTTCCCTGTGCTTCTTCCGTTTTTACCATCGCCATATCCGCTCGTCCCTTTCCTGTGACATCGTTACAGGTTATGCCGCGAACGGCGAGATTAGAACCACTATTTCTCGGCGGTGTACATACTCCCCGCTTCCGCCTTTTGCGCGTGCTCGTTGACCGCCAAGACCCGCACCGTGGTCGGCTGCTGCCCGAATTGCAGTGTGATCACATCGCCCACCTTCACATCATAGGAGGCGCGGGCGGCTTTCCCATTGACCAGCACCCGTCCGGCGTCGCACGCTTCGTTTGCCACGGTACGCCGCTTAATTAAGCGGCTGACCTTCAAATATTTATCCAATCGCATGGTAACCCTCCAAAGAAAAAGGACGGGTATACGCCCGTCCTTCTCTACTGCAAAATATATTACTTCTTGGCAACGGCGTCTTTCAGAGCCTTGCCTGCCTTGAACGCGGGCACGGTAGTGGCAGCGATCTCGATGGTCTCCTTGGTGCGCGGATTGAGACCGGTTCTGGCTGCACGATGCCGCGTCTCAAAGGTGCCGAAGCCCATCAGCTGAACCTTTTCGCCTGCTTTCAAAGCGTTGGTGATGGAATTGAATACTGTAGTGACCGCTTTCTCGGCGTCCTTCTTGGAAACGCCGGTGCTCTCGACGACCGAAGCGACTAAATCTGATTTCGTCATGGTACATTCCTCCATATTTTATTCTTCCAATAGAGTCTCCCCTATAATTGGACTGATTCTTCCCGCTCCTGTTCGGTAACGGCGGCAATAAACCGATCGGTTTCCTTCGTCAGTGCTTCCTCGGCGTCCACGCCGAGTGCCTCCGCCGTTTCCACACAGGCAAACAGCATACGCCCGATTTGTTCTTCCGGCGAGCCGCCTTCCTGCGACAATGCAATTTCGTGATTTACCTTCGGGTCGAAAAACGGTCCCTTCGCCGCGCGGTGCTGCACCTTTTGCGCCCGCATCAGCGCAGGAAACACATTCGGTACGCTCGCAAGCGTTTGGGCGACCGTGGTCTGCCCCTTGCTTTCCTGCTTGATTTTATCCCAGTTTGTCAGCACCTGATCCGCCGTATCGACCTTGACGTCTCCGAACACATGAGGGTGGCGGCGAATCAGCTTCTTGCAGATCTCATCTACCACATCGTCAAAGGAAAAGCCGCCGGCTTCCTCCTCGATCCGAGCGTGAAATACCACTTGAAGCAGCACATCGCCCAGCTCCTCCCGCAGCATCGCGGGGTCCTCGGCGTCGATCGCTTCCAAAACCTCGTAGGTTTCTTCCAGAAAATTCTTCCGAATGCTGTGGTGATCCTGCTCCCTGTCCCACGGACAGCCGTTCTCCGAGCGCAGCAACCGCATGATGGCGATCAGATCGTCCATTCGATAAACGGGCTTGCAAACAAAATCCATGCACTATCAACTCCGCACACAGAGAGTATACCACAGGTAAAAACATATTTCAAGTCTTTTTTCACCTGAATGTCATATTTTTGGAAAATATGATTATTTTTGCCCGCCGACTGCTGCCAAAAGTGATTCGACGCGATCGGTTTTCTCCCAGCTGACGCCGAGGTCCTCTCTGCCCATATGCCCATAGGCGGCAAGCTGCCGGTAGATCGGCTTTCGCAGCTCCAACGCCTTGATGATCGCCCCGGGGCGCAGGTCGAACACCTGCTCCACCGCCTTTTCGATCTGCTCATCGCTCACCTTGCCGGTGCCGAAAGTGTCCACCATGATCGAAACGGGCGCCGCCACGCCGATGGCATAGGCGATCTGCACCTCACAGCGGGAGGCAAGCCCTGCCGCCACGATATTCTTTGCGACCCAGCGTGCCGCATAGGTGGCGGAGCGATCCACCTTGGTGGGATCCTTCCCCGAAAAAGAGCCGCCGCCATGCCGCGCATAACCGCCGTAGGTGTCCACGATGATCTTCCTGCCGGTCAAGCCGCTGTCCCCCTGCGGACCGCCCACCACAAAGCGACCGGTCGGATTGATATAAAAGCTTGTCCGCTCATCGAGCAGCTCCTGCGGGATCACGGGGGCGATCACCTGCTTCATGATGTCCGCCCGAATCTGCTTAAGCGGTACATCGGGGTCATGCTGGGTCGAGACCACCACGCAGTCCACCCGCTTCGGGCGGTTATCCTCATACTCCACAGTCACCTGCGTTTTCCCGTCGGGACGCAGATAGGAAAGCGTTTTTTCCTTCCGCACCAAAGACAGCCGCTTTGCAAGCCGGTGCGCCAGCGAGATCGGCAGCGGCATCAGCTCCTTTGTTTCATCGCAGGCGTAGCCGAACATCATACCCTGATCGCCCGCGCCGATGGCGTCCGCCTCATCGGCAGAGCCTGCCTTTTGCTCCAACGCGCGATCCACGCCCATGGCAATATCACCCGACTGCTCGTCGATGCTGGTGATGACCGCGCAGGTATCGCTGTCAAAGCCGTATTTGGCACGGTCATAGCCGATCTCACGGATCGTCTGCCGCACCAGCTTGGGAATATCCACATAGCAGGCGGTCGAAATCTCCCCCATCACCTGCACCAGTCCGGTGGTCACCGTTGTCTCACACGCCACGCGGGACATCGGGTCCTGCGCCAGCAGCGCATCGAGGATCGCATCGGATATCTGGTCGCAGATCTTGTCCGGGTGCCCCTCGGTCACCGATTCCGAGGTGAAAAAGTAATGCTTTGCCATAACGGGTCCCTCCATGCAAAAAGAAAGCCGCCGGAACAGCGGTCTAATGATTCCTATTTACTATCATACACCTTTCTGCCGTTTTGTCAACCAAAATTGCACTTGCAGTTTTGCGGCACTGCTGGTATACTGAAGGTAATAAACCGCGCAAAGGAGCAGCCTTATGAGAATCACCTTGCAAAACGGCAGTATGCGTGCCGTGATCGACAGCCACGGAGCCGAGCTGAAATCCCTAAAAGACCGAGACGGCAAAGAATACATCTGGTGCAGTGATCCCACCTATTGGGGGGAAAGCTCACCGGTGCTTTTCCCGATTGTCGGCTGTCTGCGGAACAAAAAGATCGAGATCGAGGGAAAGCCCTATGAAATGCTCAGCCACGGCTTTGCCAAGCGCATGGAGTTCTCCGCCCAGCAGGAGAGTGAGGACTCCGCGGTGTTCACCCTATGCGACACCGAGGAAACCCGCAGCCGCTATCCCTATCCCTTTATCCTGACCATGCTCTACCGGCTGACCGACGACGGGCTGACGATCCGGTATCGGGTGACCAATCCAGGTGACAAGCCCTCCTACTACTGCATCGGCGCCCACCCTGCATTCAACTGTCCGCTGGAGGAGGGTGAAGCCTTCACCGATTACGAGATCGTCTTTCCACAGCCCGAAACGGCTGACTTGATCCCCTTTGACCTCCAAAAAAGCGAGGTCGCCGTCGGCCGCAGAAAGCCCTTTTTGCAAAACGAGACCTCCTTTTCGCTCTCCTACGATATGTTTTGCAGCGACGCGCTGATCTTTGACGAACAGCTGCAATCCAAAAGCGTATCCCTCAAAAGCAAAATAAGCGGTCACGGTGTAACGGTCGGCTTTGAGCATTTTCCCCTTTTGGCATTCTGGACGCCGATTGCGGGCGGCGCGCCGTTTTTGTGCATTGAGCCGTGGTGCGGCATTGCGGTCTGCGAGGACGAGGGCGACACGCTGACCGGCAAGCGTTGCGTACAGCGGCTTGCACCGCAGGAAACCGGCGAGCACGCGCTTTCCATAAAGGTATTCTGAAAAAATCCGAACTTCTCATCTGCCGCTTGATGAGAAAGGTTCCCCGACAGACAAACGCAAAGCGGCAGAACGGAGGCTGTTATGAGCCGAAAAAGACTGGCAGGCTGGCTGAAAGTCATTGTGTTCGGACTTGCCGTCTGCGGATTGCTAATCTACTTTCTTGTGATCCCCCGCATCGGCAGGGCGCTGGCAGAGCAAAACCCCCAATTCAGCTACTGCTTTTTGCCGTGGGTCATCTTTCTCTGGATCACCGCGATCCCCTGCTATGCGGCGCTTGCGTGGGGCTGGAGTATTGCCTGTGAGATCGGGCGGGATCGCTCCTACAGCATGAAAAACGCGACCAGCCTGAAACGGATCATGGTGGCAGCCATACTGGACACCGGCGTGTTTTTTATCGGGAACATCATTTTCCTGTGTCTCAATATGAATCACCCGAGCATTTTGCTTGCTTCCATGCTGATCTGCGTGATCGGCACGGCGATCGCCATCGTTGCCGGCGCGCTGTCACATCTGGTGGCAAAGGCGGCGGTACAGAAGAAAACCTCCTAGCAAAAAGAACCTCAAAAAGCGAACGGGAAAGCCCGTTCGCTTTTTCTTTGCCCCCGCTTACGGTCACACTTCCCGTTTTGGCGGCATAGTGTGTAGTACAGATGAAAAAAGTAAAGGAGACATGGATATGCCCGCTTTGGTGCCGCTGCATTCGCTGGCTGTCGGCCAAAGTGCTGTCGTAAAACGGCTTACCTGCGCCGGCGTGATGCGCCGCCGTCTGATGGATCTGGGGCTGATTAACGGTACGAGGATCGAATCGGTACAGCGCAGTCCGTCCGGAGCAATGGCGGCGTATCAGATTAGAGGCGCCGTTCTTGCCATTCGGGATCAGGACGCAAAGGATATCCTGATCGCCGCAGATCATAACGAAGCAGTCTGCCCGACTACGGAGTAAACACGGAATCAATCATGCCCGTTGCCCGATGTTTGCCTCGGCGGTCGGGCAATTTTTAAGGGAGTGATAGTATGGGAGAGCCGCGACAGCTTGTCATTGCGCTTGCCGGCAATCCGAATGTGGGGAAAAGCACGATTTTCAACGCCCTGACCGGTATGCACCAGCATACTGGCAACTGGCCCGGGAAAACCGTTTCGGGTGCGCGAGGGCGTTACCGATACAAAGGCAGAGAACATCTTCTGGTGGACCTGCCCGGTACTTATTCCCTTTCTCCCAGCTCTGCCGAGGAGGAGGTGGCGCGGGATTTTATCTGCTTCGGGAAGCCGGACGCCGTTCTCTGCGTGGCGGACGCGACCTGCCTTTCCCGCAATCTGCATCTGACTCTGCAAGCGTTGGAAGTGACCGGAAATGTGGTGCTCTGCGTCAATCTGCTGGACGAGGCGGAAAAAAAGAAAATCCGCATTGATTTAAAACGGCTGTCTCAACTGCTGGGCATTCCGGTGATCGGGACCTCCGCCCGCTCCGGCGAGGGGTTGGAGGAACTGAAAGGAGCGGTGATGCAGACTGCATTGGCAAAACGAAAGCCGCCTTGCAGCTTTTCCTATCCAAAGGAGATCGAGCGTTCGGTCGAAACGCTTCTGCCCCTGCTGCCTACCGGTATCACCGGGCCGGACCCCCGCTTTCTGGCGCGAAAGCTGTTGGATCGGGAACGCGGCATGGCAGAAAAGCTCAAAGAAAGCTGTGGGGTTTCCCTCTCCGACCCGCTTTTGCAATCACTTGACGCCGAGCGGGAGCGACTGCAGGGAATCGGCTTTGACGCCATTACCCTGCGGGACAGCATGGTGCAGGTGCTGGTAGACAAAGCGGAGGAAATCGGCAGGCAGGTGGTCGGCACGGAATACGATCCGCACACCGGCATCGACCGGAAAATCGACCGGATCGTCACCTCCCGCCGGTTCGGTATTCCTCTGATGCTGCTGCTTTTGGGCTGTATCCTCTGGTTGACCATTGTGGGCGCAAACTACCCGTCCGCATGGCTCTCCACCTTATTCGGCTACGGGCAGGAAGCACTTGCCGCCCTCTTTGCCAAGCTGCCCCTGCCCGCCTGGGTAGGCAGCCTTATCTGCGGCGGCGTTTACCGCACCGTCACCTGGGTGGTATCGGTCATGCTGCCGCCCATGCTGATCTTTTTCCCGCTTTTTACATTGCTGGAGGACTTCGGCTATCTGCCGCGGATCGCCTTCAATCTCGACAAATACTTCTGCAAGGCGGCTGCCTGCGGCAAGCAGGCGCTCACCATCTGCATGGGGCTTGGCTGCAACGCGGTCGGGGTGAGCGGCTGCCGGATCATCGACTCCCCCAGAGAGCGGCTGATCGCGATCCTCACCAACGCCATGGTTCCCTGCAACGGCAGGTTCCCGACCGTCATCGCGATCATCACCATGTTTTTCACCGCCTCCCTGCCTTTAGTCGGCTCGGTCACCCAGGCGCTTTTGCTGACCCTTGTGATCGTGGCGGGCGTTTTGATGACCCTCGGCTGCTCCAAGCTGTTATCCAAAACAATACTCAAGGGCGTGCCCTCCGCCTTTACGCTGGAGCTGCCGCCCTACCGCAAGCCTCAGATCGGGCGGGTGATTGTCCGCTCGGTGCTGGATCGCGCCCTTTTTGTGCTGGGTCGGGCGGTTACTGCCGCCGCTCCTGCAGGCGTGTTAATCTGGTGTATGGCAAACCTCTCGGTCGGCACCGAAAGCCTTTTGACCATCTGCGGAAACGCACTGGAGCCGTTCGGCGCGTTGCTGGGCGTGGACGGATATATCATTCTCGCGTTTCTGCTCGGCTTCCCCGCCAACGAGATCGTGATCCCTGTCCTCTTAATGGCATATCTCCAGACCGGTCAACTGACCGATTACAGCGGTCTGCCCGCCCTCCATGAGCTTCTGGTCGCAAACGGCTGGACGATGCTGACCGCCGTAAATGTGCTGATCCTCTGCCTGTTCCATTTCCCCTGCGCCACCACCTGTCTCACCATTCGCAAGGAGACCGGAAGCCTGAAATGGACAGCGATCGCCTTTTTACTGCCCACCGTGATCGGGATTCTCCTTTGCCTGACCACCACCGGTATTTCCCATATGTTCCTGTAAACCAAAAGGGAGGCGCTTTATGCAAGCGTCTCCCTTTAGCGTGTCGATAAAGTCGACACGCTTCGAAGGACAAACACAATCACTGTGGCTCGTTTCACTCGCCTTGCTCTGTGTTTTTCCCCCGATTCCCCCTTTTCGTCGAAAACCGGTTTGGCTTGCGCCAATTCTGACACCGCCTGCACCGGTTTTCTCTCAGGGTGTCACTTCGGCGGCACATGTCCGCCTCCGTGACGGATTATAAATTTTCCGTTACTAATTACTTTTTCGACAGCCTGAAGTGAGGTGCTTTATGCAAGCGTCTCCCTTTTGATTATTTTTTCAATGCGGCTGCGAGTTCGTCCAGCTGTGTTTTGTTCTCCGGCGTCATGGCGGAGCGGATCGTGACCCTCGGCTCGCAAAGTGTGATCTGGAGCATACCGGAGCAGATTTTCTCGATACACTGTCCTGCCATCGGTCCCCAGCTTCCGTTTTCCACGATCCCCACCGTTCTGTTCTGATAGTTTTTCTCTTTCAGCAGACGCACAAAGTGATCCATCGGCGGGAATATCTCCCCGTTATAGGTGGGGCTGAGTAATACAAGGCGGTCATAGCAAAATGCGTCCGACAGCACCTTGGCATGCTCCTCGCGTACCAGATCATGCGTGACCACCGTTTCACCCGCCGCTTCCAGCTTGTCCACCAGATAACGCGCCGCTTCGGCGGTATGACCGTAAATCGAAGCATGGGCGACTACCACGCCGCTCTTTTCGGGACGGTAGGAGCTCCAAAGGTCATAGGCATTCAGATAAGGTGCGAGGTCGCCGGTCAGAACCGGTCCGTGCAGCGGGCAGATCGTCTTAATATCCAGACCCTGCACCTTTTTGAGCAGTCCCTGCACCGGCTTGCCGTATTTGCCGACAATGTTGAAATAGTAACGCCGCGCCTCGTCCGTCCAGTCCTCTTTCGTATCGGGCGTGCCGAACTTCCCGAAGGCGTCCGCCGAGAACAAAAGCCGCTCGGAGCTTTCATAGCTGACCATCACCTCGGGCCAATGCACCATCGGCGCCAGATAGAACCGCAGTGTGTGGCTGCCAAGCTCCAGCGTGTCGCCCTCTTTGACGGTGACGGCGCGATCGGCAAAATCCGTACCGAAAAACTGTTTACAGAGAATAAAGGTCTTAGCGTTTCCGACCAGCCGGATATCGGGATACTCTGCAACCAAAGTTTCGATGCTGGCGGCATGATCCGGCTCCATATGGGAAATGACAAGATAATCAGGCTTTCTGTCGCCCAGCGCCGCTTTCAGGTTTGCAAGCCACTCATCGGTACAACGCTTGTCCACCGTGTCCATGACCGCCATTTTCTCGTCCGCGATCAGATAGGAGTTGTAGGATATTCCGTTTGGCAGGCGGTAGAGGTTTTCAAACAGCTCCAGCGTGTTGTCCTGTGCGCCGACGGCAAAAACATCGGGTGTGATATTGGTTTTTTTCATGATAATTCCTCCCATATTATCTTTTCCGTTATGCCATATAAAATACGGCAGGAAGAAAGCGGCTTAATGCCGCCTTCCCTCAGTCGAGCTTGGGTTCTTTTTGGATCTTGAAGATAAAGCGCAGCAGACCATTCAGAATGCGCGGACTTTTTACCACAACGATTTTCATAAGTAAACCCCCTGTTAATGCGCCACCGACAGCCCGAAATAAATTAGGGTCACGGCGGCAATAAAGATCAGAAACCGCTCCGGACAGATCAGCAGAAAAATAAGCCCCAGACCGACGCAGGCAGCGATCTTCGCCGGCGGCGGCAGACGGCGCTTCTTTTTCCGCATCTCCTCACCCCTTGTTATCCTATGCGGGGAGAGGAAAAATGGTTACGGCTCCCGCACCAGCATCATCAGCAGTCTGCCGGAGGACACGGAAATCTCCGCCGCCTTTGCCGTGATCTCATTGCTCACGCCGAGCGGAAAATCGGGGGTCAGCAGGGCGTTTTGCAGCGGATATGCCACCCCCTGCTCCGTGACGCCTGCCGCCTTGCCGCCGTAGGCAAACACCGACAGCTTCCAGCCCTCCATGCGGGGCAGCTTACAGCTATCCGACAGCAGGAAAATACGGGTCGTTTCATCGAGCAGCACCCCCTGTGCGCCCTGCGCCGAAAGAAACGCAAGCGTTTGGATCGAGGCGATAGTATGATCCATTCTGCCGCCCAGCGCGCCGTAAATATAAAAGCGGTCGCACCCCTCGCTCAGCCCCTTGCGGACAGCCAGCATGGTATCGGTATCGTCCTTATGAGCGGGATACCGGACCACCGGACAGACCGGATCAGGCGGCAGCGGCGCGGAATCGAAATCGCCCAGCAGGAAATCGGGTTTCAGACCGAGTGAAACCGCCGTTTGATAGCCCCCGTCCACCGCGAGCGTCAGTGCGATCTCATCGGGCAGAGTATCCAAAAGCGCCTTTGACACGGGACGGGAGGCAAAGATCACGCAGGTTTTTCCCATTTTATTTATCCTCCCATGCCTTATATTGCTCCGCCTGCCGGTACATCTCCAGATAGCTCCGATAGCGGGAAGCCGGTATCTTCCCTGCGGCGACCGCGCCTTGCACGGTGCAGTCCGGCTCCTGCCGATGGGAGCAATCCGGAAAGCGGCAGTGATCGACATAGGGCGCAAATTCGGGGAAGCAGCCTGCCAGCTCCTCCTTGGCGATATGCTGATAGCTTAAAAAGTCCACCGAGGAAAAGCCGGGCGTATCCGCCGCCAAACCGCCCTCCAGCGGAAACAGCTCCACCGAGCGGGTGGTATGCCGTCCGCGCCCCAGCTTTTTGCTGGTGTCGCCGGTCGGAAGTTCCAGCTTTTGGTCCAGCCGGTTGAGCAGGGTGGATTTTCCCACGCCGGTATTGCCGGTAAAGGCGGTGATCTTGCCGGTCAGATAGGGGCGCAGCGCCTCGACTGCCGCCGGATCCCGCGGATCAACGGTTAAAACCGGATAACCGGCGGTACGGTAGACGGCTGTCAGCTCGTCCGCCGCCGCAAGATCGGTTTTGGTCACGGCAAGAAGCGGTCGGATCGACAGGTATTCCGCGACCACCAGAAGCTGATCCAAAATATAATAATTCGGAACGGGATCGGCTGCCGCGACCACAAACAAAATCTGATCCAGATTTGCCATATGCGGTCTGATCAGCAGATTCCTGCGCGGCAGGATCCGAGTGATTACGCCGCCGTCCGCGCGGGTAAATTCCACCCGATCACCGACCACCGGACAGGTGCTCCGATTGCGGAACACGCCCCTTGCAGCACAGCGGATATACTCCCCTCCCGCATAAACGGTAAACGCGCCGCCTACCGCCTTGCAGATAATTCCCGTTTCCGTATCATTTCCCTCCTGACACGCTTCGAGGGACAAACACAATCGCTGCGGCTCGTTTTACTCGCCTTGCTCTTTGTTTGCCCTCTTGCGGTTCCCAATTTTGCTTTTGCTCGCGGTGACGCTCGCGCAAAATTGACCGCAGCGCCATTCCCGCCTCACTGTTTCGCCCACAGGGCGCGTTTCGGCGGCAAAGCCCCCGATTCCCCCTTTTCGTCGAAAACCGGCTCGGCTTGCGCCAATTCTGACACCGCCTGCACCGGTTTTCTCTCAGGGTGTCACTGCGGCGGCACATGTCCGCCTCCGTGACGGATTATAAAATCAGCGCTATGATACTTTTTGAAATGCGGTACCCTGCCGGTCAACCGGCAGAGCATACCGTTTTCTATTCCTCGTCGGTGTTATCCTCGGACGCTGTGCCGCCGCTGCCGAATACCGAAACGATCTCCGGTCTGGTTTTGGTCACATCGCCGGTATTGGTATCTACCGTAAACCGCGCATAGAGACTTTCGGTTGAGCCGGACACCGGCTTCACCATGATCCCTACCTCCACATTGCCGCTGCCGCCCGGAATCTTGAAGCTGACCGAGCTGACAGTAGACACATTGACGGTGCGGGACAGCGAGCTTTCATAGCTGCCGTCGAGATAGACGCGGAACTGATACTCCCCGCTTGCCCAGCTCGGAATGGACACCGAAACGGTGGCTTCCTTCCCCACTGCGCTGCTGGCGGCTTCGGGACCGGCACTGAGCGTAATCTTAACGGTGGTGCGCTCATCGACCACCGCGCCCGCCTGTACCGACTGGGCTACCACCTTGCCCTTTTCCACCGTATCGGAATACTGCTCACCCACCGTTCCGAGCACCAAATTCGCAGCTTCCAGCTTTGCCTTTGCCTCCGCTTCGGTACAGTTGACGAGATTCGGCACCGTTGTGGCGACCACATTCGGACCCTTACTGAGATAGACGGTGATCGTCTCACTCTTGGAGCATTGCTCGTCTGCGGCGGGATAGGTGGAGATCACATAACCCGACGCAACGGTCACATCGTTGCGCTCCACAAACTCATACCGGTTAAAGCCCTTTCGCTTCAACTCCGCCTCGCCGTCCGCCTTACTCATGCCGGAAATATCGGGGATCGCAATCAGCTCGGGACCCTTGCTCACCTTTACCTTCGCGACGGTGCCGTTCTTGACCATTCTGCCCGCCTTGGTGCGCTGCTCGTAAATAACGCCGGCGGGATAAGCGTCACTGAACTCGGTCGCGATCACTTCAAAATTCAGGCGGTCCTTATACTCCTCCTGCATCTCGGAAAGGCTTTGCCCCACCAGATTCGGCATTTCAAACTCGGTACTCTGCGGACCGCTTTTGGCAACCAGAAAGATGATGATCGCCGCGACCACCACAAACGCCGCCGCAATACCCGCCAAAACGGGAATCGCCTTGGATTTCTGCTCCTCCTCGGCTTCCTCCTCGTCCGGCTCCCGCTCCGGCTCGTCCTCCTTCACCGGACGGAAAATGCGGGTGCCGCTTCCCTCGTTTTCAAAATACTGATAATGGAACACCGCATTGGGATCGCTGCGAAACGTATCAAGATCACGCAGCATCTCCGACACGCTTTGATAGCGGGAAGCCGTGTTCCGCTGCATGGCGCGGAGAATGATCTCCTCAAGCCCCTGCGGAATATCGGGGTCGATCTCCCGCGGCGGCGTCGGGTCGCTGCTCATCTTCATTCGCACGACCTCCAGCGGCTGCTCATCGTCAAACGGCAGCCTGCCGGTCAGCATTTCATAGAGCATGACCCCCACCGAATAAATATCGGTCTTTTCGTCGGTCGCTTCGCCCCTTGCCTGCTCCGGACTGATATAATGCACCGAGCCGACCGCCATATCGTCCGAAAGACGCCCTTCCTCTCTGGCAAAGCATGCCACACCGAAGTCCATCACCTTGATGGTGCCGTCGTGCATCAGCATGATATTCTGCGGCTTGATATCGCGGTGCATGATCCCCTTACTGTGGGCGTGCTGAAGCGCACGGAGAATCTGAATGGTGTAATGCACCGCTTCCTTGGCGGACAGCCGCTTTTGCTGTTCGATATACTGCTTGAGGGTGATGCCCATCACCTGCTCCATGACGATATACTGGATATTATCGCCGAAGCTGAAATCATAAATCTTTACGATATTCGGGTGGTTGAGCACCGCGATCGCCTTGGATTCCGTCCTGAAGCGGCGGGAGAACTCCTCATTGGTCAAAAATTCGTCCTTCATGATCTTGATGGCGACTTCCCTGTCCTCCACCTGATCGTGAGCGGCGTAAATGTTCGCCATGCCGCCTTCACCGATCAGCCGCTCGATCTCGTAACGGCCGTCCAATCTTTTCCCGACATACTTATCCATTTACTCGTCACCTGTTCCTCTCTCGTCCTTAGTCAAAATCAAAACCGTGATATTGTCCTGCCCGCCCGCGTCATTCGCGGCGGCAATCAGCGCATCGCACAACGCTTCCGGCGTTTTTCCCGACGCCAGAGATAAAATCTCCCGATCCGAGCAGTGGTTGGTCAGCCCGTCACTGCAAAGCAGCAGCAGCCGATCCGGCTTTGTTTCATATTCAAAATAATCCGCTTCCACCGTTTCATCGGCTCCGACCGCGCGGGTGATCAGGTTCTTATCCGGGTGATGCGCCGCTTCCTCTTTGGTCAGCATACCCTGATCCACCAGCATCTGCACCAACGAATGATCCTTTGTGAGCTGTGTGATCTCATCGGGAGAGATCAGATATGCGCGGCTGTCTCCCACATTGACAAGGCAAGCCGTATCGCCAAACCAGATCGCCGCCACCACCGTGGTGCCCATGCCGAGCATCGCTTTGTTTTCGCCCGCCATATCACGGATTTTGGCATTGGCAGCCGTCACAGCCGTAAGCAGCAGATTGCGGACAGAATTGAGGGACATACTCTGACTGTAACCCTCTCGGATTCGCTGCTCGATCAGGTCGCAGACCACCTGACTGGCAATGCCGCCGCATCGCTCGCCGCCCATGCCGTCGCAGAGAATGGCGAAGCCGTCCGCGCCGCCGAGCGCACCGAACCGGTAGCTGTCCTGATTAGAGGTTCGCCGTCGTCCTACGTCACTTTTTCCGGTAAATTGCAAGTCACATTCGCCTCCTTCACTGTCTCACTCCGCCGCAGCTGACCGCAGGCGGCGTTGATGTCCGCCCCCAGCGTACGGCGTATGGTTGTCTCGATCCCGTGCTTTTGCAGCACCGCCTGAAACGCGGCGAGCTTTTCCCGATTGCTTTTCTTATAATCCCGCTCCGCCACCGGATTGACCGGAATCAAATTGACATGGCAAAGCATTCCGTGCAGCAACGCCGCCAGTTTTTCGGCGTCCTTTTTATCATCGTTCACGCCATCGATCAACGCATACTCAAACGAGATACGGCGGTGCGTTTTTTCGGTATAACGCCGGCAAGCCGCAAGCAGCTCGGACAGCGGATACCGCCGATTGACCGGCATGATCTCACTGCGCGTTTCATCATCGGGAGCATGGAGCGAAACCGACAAGGTGAGCCCGAACGCTTCCTCCGCCAGCCGATCGATACGATCCACCAGTCCGCAGGTGGAAAGGGAGAGATGCCTGAGGCTCATTCCCCTGCCGCGCGGGTCGGAGAGGATACGCAGAAAGCGCACCACCTCGTCATAATTATCCAGCGGCTCACCGATCCCCATGAGAACAATGCTGTCGACCGGCAGAGAAAGATCCCGCTCCGTTTCGGTGATCTGTGCCAAAAGCTCCCCCGCGCTGAGGTTCCGGACAAAGCCGGCAATCGTGGAAGCGCAGAACCGACAGCCCATTTTACAGCCCACCTGAGTGGATATGCACAGGCTGTTTCCGTGGTGATACCGCATAAACACCGTCTCCACGCAGCAGCCGTCCGGCAATTCATATAAGTATTTTACTGTATCATCTAATGCAGATACAAGCTTTTTTCGGATTTTTAGTGATGTTATATAATAATTGTCATTTAACTTATCACGAAATTGTGCAGGTAAATTGGTCATCTCGGAAAAGGAGCCGACCTTCTTCTGATGCAGCCAACCGAATATCTGCCCCGCCCGAAATGACGGTACGCCCGCCGTTTTGCAGAAAGCGGCAAGCTCGTCATAAGTCATGGCGGTGATCTCCCGCTTTTCCATCAAACCACCTCGGATTTTTTCAAAAATGAGGCAAAGTAGAAGCCGTCTGTCCAGCCGTTATCGGGGAACAGGGTCAACTGGTGATCCGGTTTGTCCATCAGCCGTTCGGGTATGCCAAACAGCGTGCGCGGTGTAAAATCCGCATGCTCCGCCAAAAAGCGTGCCGCCACCGCATCATTCTCCGCTTTGGAGAGTGAGCAGGTGGAATAGAGAAGCCGTCCGCCCGCCCGCAGATAATCCGCACTGCGGCAGAGGATACGGTATTGCAGCTCCGGCAGGTCGGCAAAGGACGCCTGCGGCTTCAGCTTGATCTCCGGCTTCCGCCGAACGACCCCCAGCCCGCCGCAGGGCACATCGCAAAGCACCGCGTCGGCTTTCCCGAACCAATCGGGGTTCCCGACCGTTCCGTCCGCCCTACCCGTTTCGATTGCCGAAAGTCCCATACGGCGAGCGCCGGAAGTGATCAGCCGGGTACGGCTTTCATACCGATCCAGCGCGATCACCCGTCCGGTATTTTCCATCATCTCCGCCATGGTAAAGGACTTGCCGCCCGGCGCGGCACAGACGTCGATCACCGTCTCCCCCGCACGGGGAGAAAGCGCCGCCGCGCAAAGCTGTGACGCGATATCCTGCACATGAAACAGCCCCTGCCGGTAGGCGGACGATCGCTCGATCGCATCGGTATCAGAAAGGCGCAGCGCGGTATCGGGCAAAAACGGGCAGGGCTCGGCGGCAACACCCTCCTCCGCCAAAAGGGCGGTCAGCCTTTCCGCCGTGGTACGCAGAGTATTGACCCTGATCCAGACCGGCGGCGTGCCCAGACTGCTTTTTGCAATCGCGGCGGCACGGTCAAAGCCGTAATCCTGCCGGTGCTGCAAAAACAGCCACTTGGGATAGGAATATTTCAGCGCAAGATGCCCTGCCGGATCCTCCTGCGGATCGGGCAGGCATAATTCTTTTTTGCTCCGCAAAAAGGAGCGAAGCAGGGCGTTGACCAGTCCTGCCGCGCGGGGCTGTCCCATCAGGCGGGTCAGCCGCACCGATTCGTCCACCGCCGCAGCGTCCCGCACCCCCGACATGGCGATAAGCTGATACAGCCCCATTCGGAGGATCACCCGTACCGTGGGCTTGAGCCGCTGACCGCCGCTGTAATGCAGCCCGATCAGGTGATCGAGCAATAGCTGCTGTTCCAATGTGCCATAGTACAGCGCGGTGGCAAACCGCTTATCCTGTGGGGACAAATCGGTTTCGGAAAGCAGGCGGTTCCATGCAAGATTGGAGTATGCCTTTGTGGTCTCGGTTCGAAGCAGCGCTTTGGCTGCCGTCAGTCTTGCGTTTGCCATACCGTGATACTCCGACCTTAACCGCCGAATCTGGTTCCGACCGGCAACGGGTGTCCCGCCAGAAAAGCGGCGGCGTCCATGCGCTTCCCACCGGCAAGCTGTACCGTGACAAGCTCAACGCTCCCCTCGCCGCAGGCGATCAGCAGTCCTCCGCCGGACAGCAGAGTACCCGCCACTCCGCTCCGATCGGGGCAAAGGCGGGAAGCGTACACCTTCAGCCGTTTTCCCTCCACCGTTGTCGCGGCACAGGGCCATGAGGACAAGCCGCAAATCCGGTGATGCACCTGCCGTGCGGGCTTCAAAAAATCCAGCTCGGACAACGATTTATCCAACATCGGCGCGTAAGAGGATTTCGCATCGTCTTGGGGAGTACGGGGCGCCGTGCCTGCCTCCACCCGTTCCAGCGTTTCAGCAAGCAGATCGGCGCCGAGTGCGGATAATCGGTCGTGCAGTTCGTCCGCCGTTTCGTTTTCACCGATCGGCGTTTCCGCCTGCAAAATCATATCGCCGGTGTCCAGACCCTCCGCCATATACATGGTGGTGACGCCGGTTTTCCGCTCGCCGTTTAGAATACACCATGCAATCGGCGCCGCGCCGCGATAGGCGGGCAGCAGCGACGCATGCAGATTGATACAGCCGAGCGGCGGCAATTGCAATACCGTCGGCGGCAGTATTTTTCCGTATGCCGCCACCACGATCGCCTGCGGCGAGAGGGTATGCAGCAAACGCAAGGTATCTTCGCTTTTAAGAGATTCGGGCTGATAGACCGAAAGCCCCAGTTCTTTAGCCGCCGCTTTCACCGGAGTGGGAACCAGCTTCATGCCCCGTCCGCGGGGACGGTCCGGCTGGGAAAACACGCCGACGATCTCATGCCCGCACCGGTGCAGCTTTTGCAGCGGCAAAACGGCAAAATCGGGCGTACCCATATAGACGATCCGCATCAGGCTTCCTCCAGCTCGTCGGGATCGAGCATTCGCTCCGCCAAATCCTGAAACAGCACGCCGTTGAGATGATCGATCTCGTGGCAGAACGCGCGGGCAAGCAGCTCGCTCCCCTCGACCGTAAAGGGCTTCCCGTTTCGGTCGAACGCCTTTACCTTCACCTTCATCGGGCGGGTGACAAGTCCGTACTTCCCGGGGCTCGAAAGGCAGCCCTCGCTTCCGGTCTGTTTTCCCTTTTTGGAGACGATCTCGGGATTGATAAGCTCAATCAGCCCATCGCCGACATCGACCACCACCGCGCGCCGCAGCACACCGACCTGCGGCGCGGCAAGACCCGCTCCGTTTGCCTCGTACATCGTCTCAGCCATATCGTCCAGCAGATCCCAAAGCCGCCGGTCAAAATTCACGACCTCACGGCTGGTTTTCCGCAAAAGCTCCTCATCTTCGTTCAAAATATTTCTGAGCGCCATATTCTTCCTCCTTGCTACCGTCCTACTTCCCCATTGATATCGGCATACAGCCGAATATTGTGAAACCGCTTATCCCTGCCGCAGATATGCAGTACCTTGGCAAGCATTTTCCGAAACACAGTATTTGCCTTACACTTGATGACCACCCGAAAGCGGTACTGATTATAAACCCGATAAATACCCGCCGGATTGGGTCCCATCACCTGAAGGGGCAGTTTTTCACTTTCCCGCTCCGCCACGGCGCGGAGTATCTGCACAAAATATCCCGCGGCGTCCATGGCATACTGTTCCCTTGCGCCGCTGATCCCGACCACGCAGATGTCGCAAAACGGCGGATACAAAAGCGCCTTGCGCGCCTGTATCTCATCATGATAAAACGCCCCGTAATCCTGTGCCGCCGCCGTTTGCAAAATGGCGTGATCGGGGGTCATCGACTGGATATAGGCGCGTCCCGCCTTTTCGCCCCGTCCGCACCGCCCGATCACCTGTGTGAGCAGTGAAAACGCCCGCTCGCCGCAACGGTAATCCTCGCCGTAGAGAAGCTGGTCGATCGCCAGCACGCCCACCAGCGTGACATTCGGGAAATCCAGCCCCTTGGCGATCATCTGGGTGCCGAGCATGATGTCATACTCACCCGCCGCAAACGCCGCGAACCGCTCCTCATAAGCATAGCGGGAATAGGTGGTATCGGTATCCATTCTGAGAATGCGGGCGGCGGAAAAATATTCCTCCAATTCGCTTTCCAGACGCTGTGTGCCGAAGCCGGACAGGAGGATATGCTCACTGCCGCAGGAACGGCAGTGTGTCTGCTTCGGCTCGGAATGACCGCAGTAATGGCACATCATTCTGCCGTTTGCCTTATGGTAGGTCAGCGCCACGCTGCAATGCGGACACTGCACCACCGTGCCGCAGTCGGCACAGCGGGCGATGGTCTGATAGCCGCGCCGGTTGAGCAGCAGCATCGACTGCTCGCCCCGCGCCAGATTTTTTTGAAGCTCCTCCACCAAAATCGGGCTGAGGTGAAGCGCATCGGACAGGTCATACCGCCGCGTGTCCAAAATCGTCACATCGGGCAGGGCGGCGTTTTGATACCGCTCCTTCAATTCCAGCAGATGATAAACCCCTGTCCGAGCGCGATGATAGCTGTCCACCGAGGGTGTGGCGGACGCCAGCAGCAGCAAGGCGTTATGCTGTTTACACCGCAGGCGGGCGACATCTCTGGCGTGATAACGGGGCGAGGACTCGGATTTATACGAGCTTTCCCCTTCCTCGTCCATGACGATCAGCCCCAGCCGCTCAAAGGGGGCAAACACCGCCGAACGTGTGCCGATCGCGATCGAAGCCTCGCCGCGTCGGACCCGCTTCCACTCGTCCATTCGCTCCCCCAGCGGCAGCGCACTGTGCAAAAGCGCGATCCGCCCGCCAAAATGACTGCGAAACCGCTCCACCATCTGCGGGGTCAGGGCGATCTCCGGCACCAGCATCAGCACCTGCTTGCCGTCTGCCAGCACCTGCTCGATCAGCTTCAAAAACACCTCGGTTTTGCCGCTGCCGGTCACCCCATGCAGCAAAGCCGCCTGGGGCGTATCCATGCGGTAAAGCGAAAGCAGTTCCTCGCAGACCCGCTGCTGTTCGGGCGAAAGGAGGATCGGTGCGGCGGCCTTTTTACTGTCCCCTTTCGGAGAACGGTAGACCTCCCGCTCAAAATACTCCGCCGCGCCGAGCCGCACCAGATTTTTCAGCACCGTTTCGGTCGAACCGCTGAGATAACAAAGCTCCTTGACCGAGGCGGTCTCCACCTCGCGGAGGATCGAAAGCATCTGCTTCTGCCGTCCGGTGAGCCGCGTCCCCGTTTCGGAAAACTCGGGCAAAAGCCGCACCATGCGAAGCGTTTCGTCCCCGACCCGCCGCTTGACCCTCGTTTCGACCGTGAGGATTCCGCGATCCGCCATATCAGTCAGCAGCCGCCGAAGCAGTGCGGTGCTTTTTTGCGGAAATGCGGCGGCGATCGCGTCAAACGGCTTTGGCGTTTTCAGCAGACGAAAGACCGCCGATTCCTCCTCGGTCAGCTCCTCCGCCGCTTTAGTGCCGGATATCCGCCGGTAGACCGATGCGGCATCGTAATGAAAGCCTGCCGGAAGCATGGCGCGGATCGCCTCGTAATAGGTGCAGAAGGTGCGCTGCTTCAAAAAGGAGATGATCGGAATAAAATCGGGCGGCAGCAACGGCTGTTCGTCCAGAACGCGGTGGATCGGCTTGTAGGATTCCTCCGCCGCTTCCTCCGAGAAGTCGAACACCATGCCCTCCCGATCCTGATTGCCCGCCCCGAACGGGATCAGCACCCGCACGCCGCGGGTGATCTTGTCGGTCAGCTGTTCCGGCACCAGATAAGAAAAGAGCTTATCAAAATGATATGCCGTTTTTTCCACGGCTACCTTTGCGATGACCGGCATACCACACGCTCCTTTCGCTACTTTAAGGTCAGCATTTTATTGAGAATCCGATGCGCCGCTTCCTCCTTGGTCATAAGCGGCAGCACCTCGACATCGTCTTTGGTAATCAGCGTGACGGCATTGGTATCGCTGCCAAAGCCCGCGTTCGGCTCGGCAAGCGAGTTCGCCGCGATCAGATCGGCGCCCTTTTGGATCAGCTTTTCCTTTGCGTGCTCGAGCAGGCGCTCGGTCTCCATGGCAAAGCCGCAGATCACCTGACCGGACTTCCTGATAGCACCAAGCTCTTTTAAAATATCGGGATTTCTCTGCAAGGTCAGAGAGAAGCTGCTCTCGTCCTTCTTGATCTTCTGCTCGCTGATATGCACCGGTCGGTAGTCCCCGACGGCTGCCGCCTTCACGATCAGATCCGCGTCGTCCGCATGATCCAGCACGGCGTGGTACATCTCCTCGGCGGAGGTCACATCGATCCGCTTGACGCCATAGGGAGCGTCAAGCGCCGTAGGTCCGCTGACAAGCGTGACTTTGGCCCCACGCTCCGCCGCCGCCTTGGCAACGGCATACCCCATTTTACCGGTGGAGTGGTTTGTCAAAAACCGCACCGGATCAAGAGCTTCACGGGTCGGACCCGCTGTCACCAGCACCCGCAGACCCTCCATATCCTTTTCACAGCCGAGTGTGTATTCCAGCACCTCGTAAATGCGATCGGGGTGGGGCAATCTGCCCGTGCCGCTGTCCCCGCAGGCAAGATGCCCGTCCTCGGGCGGGATCACGGTATAGCCGTACTCCGCAAGCTTTTTTAAGTTATCCTGTGTGACGGGATTGCGATACATACCCGTATTCATGGCAGGTGCGACCAGCTTGGGGCAGTTAGCCGCCAGAACGGTGGTGGTCAGCATATCGTCCGCCAGTCCGTGCGCCAGCTTTGCCAGCACATTTGCCGTGGCGGGCGCGATCAGCACCGCGTCTATCTTCTGCGCGAGCGAAATATGCCCGACCTCCCACGGTGCGCTGCGATCAAAGGTGTCGGTCACCACCCGCTGACCGGTGAGCGTCTCAAAGGTGAGCGGAGAGACAAACTCGGTCGCGTGGGCGGTCATGCAGACATAGACGGTATTCCCCTCTTTGGTCAGCCGGCTGGCAAGCTCTGCCGCTTTATACGCCGCGATACCGCCGGTGATCCCCAGCAAAATCCGTTTGTCCCGCAGCATCACGCGTCCTCGTCGGAGTGATACTCCTCAAAATGATACTTGCCGCTGGCAAACTCCTCCACGGCAAGCTGGACCGGCTTTTCCACGATGATCCGGTTCTCCTCCTGCGCCTGATCCACAATCTGTCTGGCGCGCTTCGCCACGCCGATCACCAGCGCGTAATAGCTTTCGTTATCCTTCAAAATATCCGATACGGCAGGTCTATGCATCATAAAGCACTTCACCAATCCTTTCCTTCATACGGCTTGCTTTGGAACGCTCGGCAGAAATGATCGCCGCGAACCGCTGTGCTGTTTCCTCAATGCTGTCGTTGATCAGCATATAATCGTACTGCGGCGCCTGCTGCATTTCGCTGATCGCCGTTTTCATTCGCTTCCGAATCGTACCGTCGTCCTCGGTGCGGCGGTCGGTCAATCTGCGCGCCAGTTCCTCGATGCTCGGCGGGAGCAGGAAGATCATCACCGCTTCGGGGAATTTCTTTTTCACCTGAAGCGCGCCCTGCACCTCGATCTCGAGCACCACATCGTACCCCGCTTCCAGCCGATCCAGCACCGCCTTGCGGGGTGTGCCGTAGTAATTGCCGCAGTATTCGGCATATTCCAGCATACCGTCCTCGGCAATCAGCTTTTGAAACTGCTCCTGCGTGATAAAATGATAAGTAACGCCGTCGGTATCCTCGTTCCGCGGTGCGCGGGTGGTGGCGGACACCGAGAGGAAAATGTTTTCATTTTTCTCCATCACGCGCTTGAGCACCGTTCCCTTTCCGCAGCCGGACGGCCCCGAAAAGACCACCAAAACACCCCGTTGTTTATACATCTTCTCCCTCCTCAGTGATACGGTTGGCAACCGTCTCCGGCTGGACAGCCGAAAGCACCACATGACCGCTGTCCATCACCAGCACGGCACGCGTTCTGCGCCCGTAGGTGGCGTCGATCAACTCGCCCCGTTCCCGCGCTTCCTGTATGATCCGTTTGATCGGCGCGGACTCGGGCGAGACCATGGCGATCAGCCTGCCGACCGAAACCATGTTGCCAAATCCTATGTTGATCAGCTTCATCTCATTCACCTACTCGATATTCTGAATCTGTTCCCGTATTTTTTCCACGACGGACTTCCCGTCCACCACAAGCTGTGCGGCAAGCACGTCCTGCGCCTTGGAGCCGATGGTGTTGAGCTCGCGGTTTACCTCCTGAGTGAGAAAATCGAGCTTCCTCCCCACCGGTTCCGCCGCCCGAAGCAAATCGCGATACTGTGCTAAATGAGAGCGCAAACGGGTCGTTTCCTCATCGACCGCGATCCGATCGGCAAAGATCGCCGCCTCGGTCAGCAGGCGCCCCTCATCGATCTGCTGATCCGCCAGCACCTCCTGCATCTTCGCGGCAAGCCGCTGCCGATACCGCGCCACCGTCTGGGGTGAAAGTGCTTCCACCTGCCCGACCAGCGTTTCGATCTCATCGAGCTTTTTGAGAATATCCGTTTGCAGCCGTTCTCCCTCGGTGCGGCGCATGGCGGCAAACTCCGCAGCCGCTTCCTCCGCCACGGGAAGCACCAGAGATAAAATCAGCTCAGCGTCCTCCTGCTCCTTTTCAAGCTGGAACAGTTCGGGCAGTCTCAGCAGGTCCCGCAGCGTGAGATCATCGGTGAGCCCGAGCGGTTCTGCCGCCGCGCGCAATTGCGTTAAGTACTGCTTTGCCAGCGGAAGCTGAAGCTGTGCGACCATATTTTCACCTGCGGGCGGAATCACCGTAACGGCTGCCTCCACCTTGCCGCGGGCGGCAACCTTCCCGACCGTTTCTTTCAGCGGAGCCTCCAAAAAGCCCATGTTCCGAGGCAGTCTGGCAGAAAACTCAAAATACCGGTGGTTGACCGATTTGTATTCCACTAAGATACGATACCCGTCTACCGTGTTCTGCGCCCTGCCGTACCCTGTCATGCTCTGCATGGCACATCTCCTTCCTGTTTTCTCCAGTATACCGCATTTGCGGGGAGCAGGGCAAGGTTTTGTTCACATTCTATTCATATTTGTCACAAAAAATTTACAGCACCCGCCGGACAAAGGGCGGGTGCTACCGTTTTTCGATTTCTCTGAGCAAGGCGTTTCGTTCATTCGGCAGTCTGCCGTCCAGCACCAGTTGAAGAAGGTGTTCCAAACATCTGCCGATCTCCCTGCCCTCGGTGATACCGGCGGCAATCAGGTCGTTGCCGTTTACCGCCAAGTCCTCCCGCTTCAGGCAGGGGGTTTCTGCCAAAACCTGCTCCAGTGCCGCCAGATATGCCTCCCGACGGCAGTGTGCTTCCTTTGCATGAACCGTTGCCATACCGTCCGCACCAATCAGATCGACCAATGCCCGCAGCCGTTCTTCCCCATACCGGTTGAGCGCGCGGCGAATCGCGGCAGGCTCTATGGAGAGCTGATCCATATGGTGCAAAATCAAAAAGCAGACCGTCTCGACGGTTTTGCGATCCGCATGAAAACGCTCCAGTTCCTGTCGGGCAATCTCTGCGCTGACGGTATGATGTCCGTAAAAATGCCCGACTCCGTTTGCATCGACTGTAAAGGTATCGGGCTTGCCAACATCGTGAAGCAGTGCCGCCAGCCGCAGTGCGGGTATGGGCGGCGTTTGCTCCAAGGTGAGCAGTGTATGCTCCCAGACGTCCAGACTGTGATGAGGGCTTTTCTGGTCAAAGCCCATCAGCCTGCCAAGCGGCGGAAACAGTTTAGCCGCGGCGTCGGGAAATGCGCGGAGTACTTCTGCCGCTTTTTTGCCGCAAAGCAGGGTGATCCATTCCCGCCAAAGACGTTCCGGTGCTACAAACCGCAGGTCCGAAAGGCGGTCATGCACCGCCCTCATTGTCAAAGGCTCCACCGAAAAGCCGAGGCAGGCGGCAAAGCGCAAAGCGCGCAGAATCCGCAGTGCGTCCTCCGAAAACCGGCGTTCCGGCTCCCCTACCGTGCGTATGATACCCGCTTTCAGATCGCTTAGCCCGCCAAAGCGGTCGATCAGACCCTCCTTCGGGTGGTACGCCATGGCATTGATCGTAAAATCCCGCCTTGCCAGATCCTCCTCCAGAGAGGTGGTAAAGGACACCGCATCGGGACGGCGGTGATCGGCGTAACCGCCCTCGGTGCGGAAGGTCGTCACCTCAACCGGCAGGTCATCGAGCACCACCGTGACCGTGCCATGGCGGATACCGGTACCGATACAAACGGGAAAAACCGCCGCGACCTCATCGGGTGCGGCGGAGGTGGTAATATCCCAGTCATGCGGGTGGTGTTTCATCAGGCTGTCCCTGACGCAGCCGCCCACCGCATAAGCGGCAAAGCCCTTTTCGTTGAGACGCCCGATAATGTCTTCTATCTGCTTTGGCAGTGGGATCATTTCTTTCCCACCCTTCGTTTGTTGCCCTTTTCGTCCACAAGATAGGTGTGATCCAAAAGCTGGCGCAGCCCCTTTTTATATTCGTCGATATAGGTGCGGCGGAGTAGAGCCTGCTCCTCTTTTTCGGCGGGCGTCAGTCCCTCGGCACGGGATTTGCGGGAAAGTGCGCCGATCCTGTCCAGCTGTGCTTTGGTCATCGTTCTTCACTCCCCGATTGCCGCCCAGTTGATCGGCGTTTCTCCCTGTGACATGAGCCAATCGTTCACCCGCGAGAAATGGCGGCACCCGAAAAACCCGGCATGAGCAGACAGCGGACTGGGGTGCGGCGCCTGCAGCACCAGATGTTGCGGCGCGGTGATCAGCGACGCCTTTGACCTTGCGTTGCCGCCCCAGAGCAAAAACGCCATCGGCTTTTCCCGCGCGTTGCACAGCGAGATCACATGATCGGTAAAGGTGCGCCAGCCGATCTCCTTATGGCTGTTTGCCTGTCCCTCCCGCACCGTCAGCACGGTGTTGAGCAATAATACACCCTGCTTTGCCCAACCGGTCAGATCGCCGCTTTGCGGGATCGGCATACCGATGTCCGTCTGCAATTCCTTGAAGATATTGCAAAGCGAGGGAGGCGGCGGTGTGGGCGGCTTGACCGAGAAGCACAGTCCGTGCGCCTGTCCCGCGCCGTGATAGGGGTCCTGCCCGAGGATCACCACCTTGATCGCGGGATAATCGGTATACCGCAGCGCGTTAAAGATGTCGTACATATCGGGGTAAATCGTGCGGGTGCGGTATTCCTGCGCCAGAATACGGCGAAGTCTTTGATAATAGGGCTGCTTAAACTCGTCCGCCAGCAGCCTGTCCCAACTATTGCCGAGTGTTACCATCGTTTTGCTCCATATCGTGCAGCAGTGTTTCCATAATCAGATACTTCGGGCGGCGCTTGGTTTCGCTGTAAATCTTGCCGATATACTCCCCGATCACGCCGAGGCAGAGAAGCTGAATCCCGCCGATCAACCAGATCGAGAACAAAAGCGAGGTCCAGCCCGGCACCGTGGCGCCGAGGATTTTTTCCACCAATCCCCAGACGAGAATGACAAGGCTTACCAGAAACAACAGCAGACCGAGCACCAAAATCATACGGATCGGCTTGATGCTGAAAGAGGTGATCCCGTCAAACGCAAAGGAGAGCATCTTTTTTAAGGGATATTTGGACTCGCCGGCGAACCGTTTGCCCCGCTCATAGGTGACGGTGGCGGAGGGATAGCCGATCAGCGGCACGATCCCCCGCAAAAAGAGGTTCACCTCGTCAAATTCCTCCAGTCCCTCCAGTGCGCGGCGGCTCATCAGCCGGTAATCCGCATGATTGAACACGATCTCCACCCCGAGAAAGCGCATGAATTTATAAAAGCCCTCGGCGGTGAACCGCTTGAAAAAGGTGTCCTTTTTCCGGCTGCTCCGCACGCCGTATACAATGTCATTCCCCTCGCGGTAAGCGGCGATCATGTTGTCAATCGCGTGAATGTCGTCCTGCAGGTCTGCGTCCATCGAGATCACGATGTCGGCGTGCTCCTTGGCGGTCATCAGCCCTGCCAGCAGCGCGTTCTGATGCCCGCGGTTGCGGGTGAGGTTCACGCCGGCAAAAATCGGATCCGCCTGATACAGTTTGGAGATGATCTCCCATGTTTTATCCTTCGAGCCGTCGTTGACGAACATGACCCGACTGTGCGGGGAGATCGTGCCGCTTTGGATCAGTGTCTGCATCTTTTCATACAGGCGAAGGGCGGTCTCCTTCAAAACCGCTTCCTCGTTATAGCAGGGGATCACAAGATAAAGAATCTCCGCCATTATGACAATCCTTTCCGTTTACAGATACCAGCCGCGGATCCATGCTGCGACTCGATCCGCGACATCATCGCCAAGGGGCAGACGCTCGGCATGGCTTTTATCGCGGGTCTTGACCTCGATCTCGTTTTCCTTGAGATTTTTGGGGCTCACGATCACTCTGGCGGGTACGCCGAGCAGATCGGCATCGGCAAACTGAATGCCTGCCGAAACATCACGGTCGTCCAGCATCACCGAAAAGCCCGCTTTTTGGAGCTTATCATAGAGCTCCTCGGCAGTGCGCCGCACCGCCTCATCGCTGTACCGGATCGCACAGATATGTACCTGCCACGGTGCGATGGCATAGGGCCAGATGGGACCGTAATCATCGTGGGACGCTTCAATAACAGAGGCAAGCAGACGCCCCACGCCGATCCCGTAGCAGCCCATGATCGGGGTCTTGCTCTTGCCGTCCTTATCCACATAGGTCATCTTCATGGCGGCGGTGTATTTGGTGCCAAGCTGGAAGATGTTGCCTACCTCGATCCCGTTTTTGAGATCGATATGCGCCTTGCCGCAGACAGGGCAGAGCATATCCTCATTCACCTTGGCAATGTCCGCATACTCTTTGACCGGCAGCGTGGTCATATCCACGCCCTTTATATGGACGTCATGCCGGTTGGCGCCCGCCAGCATATTCCGCTCCCCCTCCAGTGAGCGGTCGAAATAGACCTCCACCTGATCATAGGGGAAGCCGACAGGCCCGATATAGCCGTAGGCAAGACCGTCCTCCTC
>CANQKY010000022.1 GCA_947624575.1 uncultured Clostridia bacterium | reverse complement strand
GTATCCCCACGACATCGGGAATGTGGTCAACCGCATTGACCACGCCCAAAGCGGTGCGATCATGGCGTTTCGTATCCTCGACCATATGGAGATGCCGCCCGACGAGATCGCAACGGTCGTCTCGGCGATCGGCAATCATGACGAGGGGACGGCGGTGCCGGTCAATCCGGTCGCGGCGGCGCTCATTCTGGCGGACAAGAGCGACGTCCGCCGCAGTCGGGTGCGAAACCGCGATATGGCGTCCTTTGATATCCACGATCGGGTGAATTACGCGGTGGAAAGCGCCGAGTTTCGCCTTTTGACCGAGGATAAGCTGGTAGAGCTGATCCTTGAGATCGACACCGAGATCTCGCCGGTGATGAGCTACTTTGAAATCTTCTTAAACCGTATGCTCCTCTGCCGGAGAGCTGCCGAGGCGCTCGACCTGCGGTTCGCGCTGGTCATCAACGGTCAGCGGCTGTTATAGGCTTGCAAAAAAGCCGCCGATGTGTTACAATATAGGGTAAGCCGACCGGCTTGACAATTTATTTTCATCGGGAGGAATCAAAAATGGCAAAGTATGTATGTTCCGTTTGCGGTTATGTCCATGAGGGCGACGCACCGCCCGCCGAATGCCCGCAGTGCAAGGCTCCGGCTTCCAAATTCGTGAAGCAGGAGGGCGAGATGAACTGGGCTTCCGAGCATGTTGTCGGTGTGGCGCAGGGCGTGAGCGAGGATATCCTCAACGATCTGCGTGCCAACTTCAACGGCGAGTGCTGTGAAGTGGGTATGTATCTGGCAATGGCGCGTGTGGCGCACCGTGAGGGTTATCCCGAAATCGGTTTATATTGGGAGAAGGCAGCCTGGGAGGAGGCGGAGCACGCCGCCAAGTTTGCCGAGCTGCTGGGTGAGGTTGTGACCGACTCCACCAAAAAGAATCTTGAGATGCGGATCGAGGCAGAAAACGGCGCGACCGCCGGCAAGACCGATCTTGCCAAGCGGGCAAAGGCAGCCAATCTGGACGCGATCCACGATACCGTGCATGAGATGGCACGGGACGAGGCGCGGCACGGCAAGGCGTTCGCCGGTCTGCTCAAGAGATATTTCTGATTTGGGAGGAAAGAAAAATGAAATACACCTGCCCATGCGGGTACACCTATGATCCCGCCGTCGGCGATCCAGACAGCGGCATTGCTCCCGGAACACCCTGGGAGGAAGTGCCGGAGGATTGGGTCTGCCCGATCTGCGGTCTCGGCAAGGACGCATTTGAAGCGGAATAAGTAAAAAAGTGGTGCGGTTCAAACGAACCGCACCACTTTTTTATGCCGGTTATGCCAGATTCAGCTTATGGCGGAACAGAAAGCGGGTGACAAAGAAGGACGCGACCGAGAACACAAGGCTTACAACGATCAGGGCGGTCAATGCCGACAGACTCATCTGGGTCATCGTCTGCCATTCAAAACGCTCCACAATGACGCCCAGCAGGGTATAAACCGTCTGCTTTGCGATCCCGATCAGAGTATACACACCGATCGCCGCCAGCACCCGATGATTATTGGCAAGATTGCCGATCGCAATCGCCAGATAAAACTCCAGCAGACTTTCCGGAATCATCAAAACAAATAGCAGAATAAACTCCACCAGATAAGGCACCCATGAAATCTGCGCTTCCTCCAGAATCAGGATCACCTGATGCACAAACGCGCCAAAGTTCCTCAACGCCGCCGAAAGCGTATCCGGCCGTATCAGGCAGAAAACCGAGGCGATCCCCGCTACAAGCCCGACGATCAGCCAGAGCGAGCCGCTGAGCAGCTTGGCGCCGAGCAGCGTGCTGCTGCCGACCGGCAGCGTATGGGTGAGATACCCTTCGTCCCGCGTCATATCCTTATAGAAGCGGGAGACGATGGTGAAAACGGTGGTGAAGATCGCCACAAATATCACCAGCACATAGGCGACCATGGTGATCGCCTGAAAAATTTTCAGGATCATCGGATCGTCTGTGCCGAAGTCCCAGAAATTCCGCACCAGATTGTTGAGCAGTGCCAGCAGGATCATACCGCCGTAGACCGGCAGCAAAATCCTGCCGATGGCGCGGTTGTCGTATTTCATCAGCTTTCCTAACATCTGAACACCTCCCGAAACAGTGCGTCCACCGATTTTCCCTTTTCCTCCCGCAGTTCGTCCACCGACGACACGGTATGAATCTGCCCTTCCTTGAGAAAGACCACATCGTCGAGCACCTGTTCCACATCGGCGATCAGGTGGGTGGAGATGATGACCGTTGCGTTTTCGCTGTAATGGCTGATGATGGTGCGGAGAATATAATCCCGCGTGGCAGGGTCCACGCCGCCGATCGGCTCATCTAACAGATACAGCTCCGATTCCCGACTCATCACCAGAATCAGCTGCACCTTCTCCTTGGTTCCCTTTGACATGGTGCGCAGCCGCATACTGTCCCCGATCCCCAGATCGGACAGCATCTGCCGTGCCGTATCCACCCTGAAATCGGCATAGAAATCCGAAAAATATCTGAGCAGGTCCCGCACCCGCATCCAGTCGTTGAGATAGGTGCGCTCCGGCAGATAGGAGACGATCCGCTTTGTCTCGATTCCGGGCAGATACCCGTCCACCCGAAGCTCGCCCTCGGTGGGCGTCAGCAGTCCCGCCGCAATCTTAATCAGGGTGGTTTTGCCGCTTCCGTTGGGTCCCAGCAGCCCGACAATCCTTCCACGCGGCACCGTGAGATTCACGCCGCTAAGCGCCTGCTTGGCGCCGTACCGCTTGGACAGACCGGTACAGGTCAAAATCGGGGTCATTTTCTCGCCTCGTTCCATTTACTCAACATCTCCTTTGCTTCCTCATAACCGACGCCGAGCCGCTCCATGGAGCGGTCAAATGCCTTCAGCTTTTCCGACGCCATCTGCTCCCGCATACTGCGGATCACCGTCTCGTCACCGGTCACAAAGCGACCGGTCGTCCGATACCCTACCGCCAGACCGCATTGCTCCAGCTCCGCCATGGCGCGCTGCACGGTGTTCGGATTGACTGCCGCCGCTTCCGCCAGCTCCCGCACCGACGGAAGCCGCTCGCCCGGGCGATACCGCCCTGACACGATCGCCGCCGCCAGCTGTTCGAGCACCTGCGCATAAATCGGTCGGTCAGGCGAAAATTCCCAGTTCATGCTCCGCCTCCTTGTATCCTTGTGTTAATGATATCATACAATAATACAACTCCGTTGTCAAGCCTTTCGGAAAAAATTCTTGACAGGGCTTCGGTTTGCTGGTAAAATAAGTCTGTTATCCTTGCTCTGTGTGAACGCACAGGGCCATAAGTCCAAAAGGAGGTGCTGAAATGGCAAAAGAAACAGCAACTTATGAGACCATGATGGTGCTGAGCCTTGCAAACGGTGAGGACAATGTGCAGACCCTTCTGACCAAATTCAAGGATCTGATCGAGGCGCACGGTACCATCGAATCGGTCGACGAATGGGGCAAGCGTCGGCTTGCGTATCCGATCAACAAGGAAGCGGACGGCTATTACGCGGTGATCACCTTCACCAGCAATCCCGACTTCCCTGCCGAGCTGGATCGTGTGTATCACATCACCGACGGTGTGCTGCGCACCATCATCACCGTGAAGTAAAGGGGTGGCAAGATGCTCAACAAAGCGATTTTAATGGGCAGACTGACCGCCGATCCAGAGCTGCGCACCACGCCTGCCGGCGTATCGGTCACCAGCTTCACCGTTGCGGTCAACCGGAACTACAACCGTGACCAGACCGACTTCATCGATGTGGTCGCTTGGCGGCAGACTGCCGAGTTTGTCTCCAAATACTTCCACAAGGGGCAGATGATCGCGGTGGAAGGTGCGATCCAGACCCGCAGCTATGAGGATCGCAACGGCAACAAGCGGAAAGCGGTCGAGGTGGTAGCGGATCAGGTGCATTTCACCGAGAGCAAGAACTCCGGCGGGAATGCAGCCGCACCCCAGCAGGGCGGCTTTACGCCTCCGGCACGGCAGCCCGAAACGGTTGCGGAACCGGCAAACGGAACCGCCTTTACCATCGGTGACATCGGAGATTTTGAGGAAATTGATATTGACGACGGCGAGCTGCCGTTTTAAATGGAGGGATCAGCAATGGCTATGGAAAGGCCCAATCGGGGCAGACGCTCCCGCAAAAAGGTCTGCGCGTTTTGTGTGGACAAGGTCGAGCAGATCGACTATAAGGATATTGCAAAGCTCAAGCGGTATATGTCCGACCGTGCGAAGATCGTACCGCGCCGTGTGACCGGCACCTGCGCGCGGCATCAGCGTCAGCTGACCACCGCGATCAAGCGGGCACGGTATATGGCTCTGCTTCCGTATGTGAGCGACTGACAACAGAATAACGGAAGGTATCATATAAGGATAACTGCTTTCCGAACAAAAAGGAATGGGCGTGCGCCCGTTCCTTTTTGTTCTTTGCCCGCTCTCTTGCGGTTTTGAATCCCTCCACCATGCTGACGCATGGTCCCCCTCCCTTTGACAAGGGAGGTTTTGACAAAGACAGCAGCATTGTGGTTCAAAATCGAGAAAGAGATACTTTTGTCAGCCTGTATTGCTAGAATTTTTATCAAAACTCATTTGATCGCCAGTGCCTCCCTTGTGAAAGGGCTTTGCCGCCGAAGTGCGCCCGGTGGGCGAAACAGCGAGGCGGCAATGGCGCCGCGGTCAATTTTGCGCGAGCGTGACAGCGAGCAAAAGCAAAATTGGGAACCGCAAGAGAGCAGGGATCGCGAAGCGGTGGTGGGATTTTATACCACTTGCAACTTCTTCTCCGATATGATACTATAAATTTGTATTTGGTAAAAACGCATTCTCTGTTTATTCCCCGTTATTACGGAATAAGATTGTGCCGCAACAATCGGAGATGCGTTTTTCGGTGCGCGGGCTTTCCCGCGCACTTTTTATTTCATCAAGGAGAAGCAAGAAAAGGACGGGCTTCTGCCCGTCCTTTTTCTGATCTTTTACGCTAAGCCGACCGCGATGCGGAGGGCGGCAAGTGCGTCTGTCACGGTCACGCCGCCGCTGCCGTCCATATCGGCAAGATCGATCGGAGTGTCAAGACCCACCGCCATACGGAGGATCGCCAGCGCATCGGTCACATCTACCTTTCCGCTCCCGTTGATGTCGCCGAGGATATCCTCGTCCGAATCGGAACCGGTCAGCGAAAAGAACTCGACCGGATAGGAAATCCGCACTGTATCGCCGCTCTGCTGAATCTCCACCTGAACCTCGAACCGGTCGCCCTCCTGAATGTCCAGCCCCGACGGGCGGAAAATGATACAGGCAGGTGTGCCGCAGGTATCATTGCTCACATAGAAATTGCCGTCCGATTCCTTACTGTTAAAATGCCAGCTCTGCTGATCCGACTGCCGCACCAGTGTGACCGACACCTCGTCCTGTATGGCAGGGTACCCGAGCGAAAGGGACCACGGATAGCTTTCAGTCTGCCTGTACGCGGGATTCGGGCTGAAATACTCAATCGGTGTTTCGCAGGCGGGCCATGCCACGCTGCCGCCGGTATACATATCCTCCATCACATGAACGGCAGCCTGATCCTCCGTCACACCGAAGCCTACACTGGTCATCAGCGGATTCAAAATCCAGCGGCGATGTCCCAGCACGCCGATATTTCTTTTGTCCTCGTCTGCCATCCAGCCGTACAGTATGGCTTCATTCAAATTCGAAAAGCCCATCGCAATATTGGAATGCGAGGTTCCCTGATACCCCAGATCAAACAGGCTGTCATAAGAAGAATCGGCAAGCTGGATGGGACGAGCGGGAAAATGATCCAAAGAATGATTGAGATAATTCAAAAGAGTACCTGCCGAAGCGGCTGCCGCCTTTGCCGAATCCAAAGTGACATCGGCGTCCAGACCGGCGATATACCGAATCTGATTGAGCAGATTGAGCGCCGAATTTGCCGTTTCGTCCGACACAACGCCTGGTGCGTATACGCCGGAAAGGGACGGCGCTGCCGCATAGGTGACCGACTGATCGATATCGGCGGGATACGCTTTGGCAAACGCCCGTATCTGCGCCTTGGTGCGGCGCTCCACGTCCAGCTCTACCGTATAACTGCCGTTGAACGCATCACCGAGAAGCTGCTGCAGCGCCGTTTTGCATACGCCGGCGTCCAGACAGCCCTCCATGGCATAATGAAGCGTGTTATTCTGTATCACGGCGCACCAGGGGAACAAAGCACTGCCGTAGCCGTGCAGCGTCCATAACAGGTCCTTGCCGTTTAAGGCAAACACCATATCGTCACAGGCGCACTCCGCTTGCAGCTGTTCCATCGATTCCCGCGGTCCGTTGGTCATATCTGCAACGATCACCTGGATCAGCGGATTTGCGATCCACGGTGCGGCAGCAAGCTGTCCGAGCAGATAGGAGCTGCTGGCGTCAGCACCGGCAACAAAGACCATCAGCACCGTTTTGTCCGCATAGGTGTTCTGGTCAATGGTGGTGTGATCCAGCGTTTCCAACGACCACGGCGATACCGGACTGCCGAGATGCTGTATCGTATCGTCCGCAACGGCGGTCGGAGCCGTCATGGCGCCTGTCATCATAAACGCCATGACAAATGCCAGCAATAATGATGTCAACTTTTTCACAATAATCACTCCTTATTTTTTAACCGTTCTTCCAGCCGATTTTTGATTTCAAGCAGGAAGGTTTCGGTATCGGTTACTTCGATGTTCGGCAGGCTCGAAAGGCTTGCCAGATCGCCGGTCATCTTGCCGTCCTCGATGGTGGCGATCGAAGCCGCCTCCAGATGATCGGCAAACTGCATCAGATCGGGCAGGTGATCCAACTCGCCCCGTTTTCTCAGCGCGCCCGTCCAGGCGAAGATGGTCGCCATCGAATTGGTGGAGGTGCGCTCACCTTTGAGATACTTATAATAGTGACGCTGCACCGTGCCGTGCGCCGCCTCATACTCATACACGCCGTCGGGCGACACCAGCACCGAGGTCATCAGCCCCAGACTGCCAAACGCCGTCGCCACCATATCCGACATCACATCGCCGTCATAGTTCTTGCACGCCCAGATAAAGCCGCCCTCGGAGCGCATCACCCGTGCAACCGCATCGTCGATCAGGGTGTAGAAATACTCGATCCCCGCCTTGGCAAACCGCTCGGCATACTCCGCCTGATAGATTTCGCTGAAAATATCCTTGAACCGGTGATCGTATTGCTTGGAGATGGTGTCCTTGGTCGCAAACCAGATGTCCTGATGAGTGTCCAGCGCATAATTGAAGCAGGCTCTGGCAAAGCTTCCAATGCTGTCGTCCAGATTGTGGATTCCCTGCACCACGCCGTCGCCTTTGTACTCGTGGATCAGCTCGCGGGTCTCGGTGCCGTCCGGCGCCGTGACCACCAGCTCGGCTTTACAGCCTGCCGGAACTTTCATCTCGGTATTCTTATACACATCGCCATAGGCATGACGCGCAATGGTGATCGGCTGTTTCCAGCCCGGCACAAAGGGGGTGATCCCCTTCACGAGGATCGGCGCGCGGAACACCGTGCCGTCGAGCATGGCACGGATTGTGCCGTTCGGGCTTTTCCACATCTCCTTGAGGTGATATTCGTCCATTCGCGCGGCGTTCGGCGTGATGGTGGCGCATTTGACGGCAACACCATACTTTTTGTTGGCGTTCGCCGCGTCGATTGTCACCTGATCGTCTGTTTCATTCCGGCATTCCAGTCCGAGATCGTAATACTCGGTTTTCAAGTCGATATAGGGGGTCAGCAGAATATCCTTAATCATCTTCCAGATGATTCGGGTCATCTCATCGCCGTCCATCTCGACCAGCGGGGTTTTCATCTGAATTTTGTCCATTGCTCTCTCGTCCTTTCCTGAGTGGTTTGTCAGCCCTGCTGTCTGGTGTAGTTGAGCAATCCGCCCGCCAGCAGAATATCCTTCGAGCGACCCGAAAGCTCACAGCTGACCGGAATCTTCTTTCCGGTCGTCCGATTGATGACCGTGAGCGGCTTGCCCTGCTCCACGCAGTCTCGCGCATCGGGGAACGCCAGCTCATCGCCCTGCGACACCGCATCGTAATCTGCCTCGTTGACAAAGGTGAGCGGCAGAATACCGGCATTGATGAGGTTGGAACGGTGGATACGGGCAAAGCTCTTGGCAAGCACCACCCGAATGCCGAGATAGAGCGGCACCAGCGCCGCGTGCTCCCGCGAGGAGCCCTGTCCGTAATTCGAGCCGCCGATCACCACGCCCCGTCCGGCCGCCTGCGCGCGCTCGGCAAAAGTCTCGTCACAGACCGCAAAACAGAAACGGGACAGGTAGGGAATATTGGAACGGTAGGGCAATATTTTTGCGCCCGCCGGCATAATATGGTCGGTGGTGATGTTGTCCCCCACCTTGAGGATCACCGGCGCCACCAGATTGTTCCCCACTGCCTCGGCAATCGGGAACTCCTTGATATTCGGACCGCGGAGAATCTCCACCTCGTCCATTTCCGCCTCCGGTGCGGGCGGCACGATCATGTTGTCGTTGATGAGAAACCGCTCCGGCAGCGGGAACGCCGGCATATCGCCCAGCGCATCACACGGGTCGGTCAGCACGCCGGAAAGCGCCGAGACCGCCGCCACCTCTGGGCTGACCAGATAAACCCCCGCGTCCGCCGTGCCGCTGCGTCCCTCAAAGTTGCGGTTGAAGGTGCGAAGCGAGACGCCGCCCGAATTGGGCGACTGCCCCATGCCGATGCAGGGACCGCAGGCGCACTCGAGAATCCGTGCGCCGGACGCGATCAAATCGGCAAGGCAGCCGTTTTCCGCCAGCATCTGGAACACCTGACGGGAGCCGGGCGCAATCGCCAGACTGACGTCGGGGTGAACCCGCTTCCCGCGGAGAATATAGGCGACCTTCATCAAATCGTAAAGAGAGGAATTGGTGCAGGAGCCGATACAAACCTGATCCACCTTAATCTGCCCGATCTCCTTTACGGTTTTCACCGCATCGGGACTGTGGGGACACGCCGCCATCGGGCGAAGGCTTGACAGGTCGATCTCAATGACCTGATCGTACTGTGCGTCGGGATCGGCGGCAAGCGGCGACCAATCGGACTCCCTGCCCTGCGCCTTCAAAAAGGCGCGGGTCACCTCGTCCGAGGGGAAGATAGAGGTGGTGGCGCCCAGCTCCGCGCCCATATTGGTGATGGTGGAACGCTCCGGCACCGAGAGGGTGGCAACCCCTTCGCCGCCGTACTCGATCACCTTTCCCACACCGCCTTTGACGGTCAAGATTCGCAGCACCTCTAAAATCACATCTTTCGCCGCCACCCACGGAGAAAGCCTGCCGGTCAGGTTCACCCGCACCATCTGCGGCATGGTGATATAATAGGCGCCGCCGCCCATTGCCACGGCAACATCAAGTCCGCCCGCGCCGCAGGCGAACATACCAAGTCCGCCGGCAGTCGGCGTATGGCTGTCCGAACCGATCAGCGTTTTGCCGGGAATCCCGAACCGCTCCAGATGCACCTGATGGCAGATGCCGTTGCCGGGACGGGAAAAATAAATCCCGTGCTTTTTGGCGACCGAGCCGATAAACCGGTGGTCGTCCGCGTTCTCAAATCCGGACTGCAGCGTATTATGATCTATGTATGCCACCGACCGCTCCGTTTTGACTCGGGGCACGCCCATTGCCTCAAATTCCAGATATGCCATGGTGCCGGTGGCGTCCTGCGTCAGTGTCTGGTCGATCTTGATCCCGATCTCCTGACCCTTTATCATTTCGCCGTCCACGATGTGTTTGCTCAGTATCTTTTCCGCAATCGTCATGCCCATACTGCCGCTTCCTTTCCTGTTTCATAGTCGTTTTTATTTTATACCAGAATACTTTTCTTGTCAACCGAGACGGGCGCCGAAAAGGAATTGATTTTTGTCAGAAAAGGGTGTAAAATAAACTGGTGACAAGGGGGAACGACCGATGAAGGATTTGACTGAGTTTTCTTACGCGCTGGACAGCCTGACGGTATACCACATGCTTACCGCCGCCGATTCGGTGCTCTCTGCATTGGGAGCGTTGCTCCATGCGCTGGAGACAAAAGACGGGCACCGCATTCTGCGGCAGTATGCCGCGTTTACAAACGCGCTGCTCCAAACGGGCAAAAGCCTGCCCGATCATCTCTGGCATTTGATTCGCGTTTCGGACAATCCCTTTGCCGCAGCGGCGGCACGGCTGGATCAAGACGAAAAACCGCTGCTCACAGCGGCGGCAAGAGATCTTTCGATCCTTTGGGCGGTCGGGCGAATTTCCCCCACTGAACTAAAAGCACAAATGGCGGCAGTTTGCCCCACCCACACCGACTGGATCGGCAGTCTGCCGGAGTATGCCTACACCCCCGAAACGGCGCCCGAATCCGACTGGGGGAACGAGGTCGCCGCACTGCGGCAGTTCCACCGGACAAACGGCTGCGGCGTGTTTGCCGAGCATGAAGCATTCCTCTATGAACCGGACAAAACACTTCGCCCGATCCTCCACCGTGACCCGATCCGGCTGTCCGATTTGAAGCACTATGAGGTCCAACGAAAGCAGGCGATTGAGAACACCCGTGCGCTTTTGCAGGGATACCCGTTTCAGAATATCCTCCTCTACGGGGATCGGGGAACCGGCAAGTCCTCCACCGTCAAGGCATTGCTCAACGAGTATGCCGGAGAGGGGCTTCGTATGATACAGGTAACCAAGGAAAGCCTTGTTTCCCTCGGAGAGCTGATGGGACGGCTGGCGCCGCTTCGGTGCAAATTCATTGTATTTTTGGACGATCTGACCTTTACCGAGGACGACGACAGCTTCGGTGCGCTCAAAGCCGTACTGGAGGGCGGACTGTCCGCCCGTCCGCAGAACATGGCGATCTACGCCACCACCAACCGGCGGCATCTCATCAAGGAGACCTTCTCGGCGCGCAGCGGTGACGAGGTGCATCGCGCCGACACGCTGGACGAGACGATCTCCCTCTCCGACCGGTTCGGTATGCTACTCACCTTTACCGCGCCGAATCGGGACATCTATCTGGACATTGTGGAGCAGCTTGCACGCGATCGGGGACTTTCGATCCCAGCCGCACAGCTCCGGCAGGGCGCAGAACAGTTTTCCCTGCGGAAAAGCGGACGCTCTCCTCGTCTGGCGCGACAGTATGTGGATCGGCTGGAAGCCGAATGGAAACTGACGAACGGAGGAAAATAACGGCTCATGAAACGACTGGCTGCCTGTCTGCTCGGTTTTTTGCTGCTCGCCCTTTCGGGCTGCAAAGCCGAAAGCCTGACGCCCGAAAAAACCGCCTATCCGATTTCGGTAGGAAATATCACGCTGAACGCTTCCCCCGAACGAGTCGTTTCTCTCTCCCCGACCCTGACCGAGCTTGTCTGTGAGCTTGGCTTTGCCGACCGTCTGGTCGGGCGGTCGGACACTGCCGACTACCCCGAAGCGGTCACGGCACTGCCGTCGGTGGGCAGTGAGTTCTCCCCCGATTATGACGCGGTCATCGGGCTGGAGCCGGAGCTTTTGCTGACTGCCCGCAGTCTCCCGAACGCGGTGATGAGCCGGCTGTCCGAAGCGGGTACTCATGTGCTGGTCTGCCCGCTGCCGGACGACTTTGAAAAGGTGCAGGAGATATATGCCACGCTGGGGCAGGTGTTTATCGGCGCGCTGACCGGCGAACAAACCGGCAGGCTTGCCTATCAGTCGGTCAAAGCGGAGATCGACGGGATCAAAGCCAATTTGCCGGAAGAAAGACCCCGATTCCTCTATCTGCACGACACCGGCGGCACCTTTTACACCTCCAACGACTATGGGGCGAGCCTGCTCACCCTGTTCGGTGTGAATGTCGGGGACGGCGCCGCCGATCTGAACGCCGCTATCGCGGCAAATCCCGATTTGATCCTGCTGGATCACCCCTATATGCTGGAAAATCTTCTGGCAGTGGAACAGTTCGCCGGTATGGAGGCGGTGCAAAACGCCGCCGTCTACACTCTGCCGGAAGGCGCGCTGCACTGCCGCAGTATGCGGACAGCGGACGATCTGCGGCAGATCGCCGCGCTGCTTTACCCCGAACGGTTTATGCTGCCGACCGAATAAGAAAGGAGCGTTTGAGATGGACCCCATTCAATCGTTACAGGCGTTGATCGACCATGCCGCGCATATCTGCGTTTTCACCGGAGCGGGGATTAGCTGTCCCTCCGGCATACCCGATTTTCGCTCGGCGGACGGACTTTACAGCGAAACAAAAGGCAGTGTGCCGCCGGAGGAGATCATATCCCACTCCTTTTTCCTGCAAAATCCGGAGTTGTTCTACCGGTTTTACACCGAAAAAATGGTCTATCCCGACGCCCTGCCCAATCCGGCGCACCGATATTTTGCCTCCCTGGAACAGCGCGGGAAGCGGGTGTCGGTCGTCACCCAGAACATCGATGGACTGCATCAGAAAGCGGGCAGCAGCGAGGTGTACGAGCTGCACGGCAGTGTGGAGCGAAACTACTGCACCCTATGCCGCAAGCCCTATCCCCTTTCCGCCGTCACCGACTGTCACGGCGGCGTACCCCGCTGCCCCGACGACGGCGGGATCATCAAGCCGGACGTGGTGCTGTATGAAGAACCGCTCGACAACGCGACGGTACAGGGAGCGGTAAACGCCATTGCCGCCGCCGATCTGATGATCGTCATCGGCACATCGCTGGTGGTCTATCCTGCCGCTTCCTTTTTGCAATACTACACCGGACGTGATCTGGTGCTGATTAACAAGGACGCCACCCCGCGGGATTCGATGGCGTCGCTGGTCTTTCACACCGATGTGATCGAGGTCGTAAACAAGCTGAGATAAATTACAAAAATCGGCTGAGTGAAGAGTGAAAAAGTAAAAACCGGCAGGTGTTATAAACACCTGCCGATTTTGGCTGGAAACGATAAAAAATTTTCGGCAAGCCGGAGTATAGATTTGAACTCCCGCGCCGCAGGCGCGCAACCGCAAAAAGGTGGTAGCGACAGCGAACCGTCGCGAGGGCGTTTACAACCGAGCAGGCGAGCCGAGCGAGACTTTTTGCGGAAAAGGAGCGGCAGTCCGTCAAGCGAAGCCGTGACTTTTGGCATAAAAAGTCGCGGCAAGCCAAAAGGACTTGCCGCGACGTGGTCGGAGTGATGAGATTCGAACTCATGGCCTCTTGGTCCCGAACCAAGCACTCATACCAAACTGAGCTACACCCCGTGGCTGCGGAACTAGGATTCGAACCCAGACAAACAGAGTCAGAGTCTGTCGTGCTACCCTTACACAATTCCGCAATATGCCCGCTGCCCGAAATGGACAACGGTACAAGTATACCCGAAAAATTCAGGTTTGTCAATACCGTTTCCGAACTTTTTCCGGCCCCAATCAAAATCCGTTGCGATGCTCCCCTTTGATGATAGCCGGATAATCCCGATAGGAATAGTTGAGGTCCACATCTCCGTCAATGCCCGCGCATCTGCCGCGCTCGCTGTACTGCCACACACCGCCGTATTCGTTCCGATACCGCGGAAAATCGGCATAATGCGCCAACCACTTATCGTATGTGGTCAAGTCATTTTTATATAATACGTCGTCGATCCAATAGGGATTGCAGTAAAGTCCGGCATAGTATCCGGCGTTTTCCAGCTCGGTCAGGGAGGCGATCACCGCATCGGTCAACTGTCGAGAAGTAAAGGCGGTTGCCTGCTCATCATCTTCAAAATCCATATAGATCGGATATTCAAACTGCTTGCCGGCGATCGTCTGCAAAAATATCTGCGCTTCCAGTCGGGCGTCCTCCACCACATCGGACAGCACCGAGTCAATCCCCGCATAGCTGTACCAGTAGGCGCCCACATTCAGTCCTGCCGCCTTGGCTTTCGCATAGTATTCTTCGAATCTTTCGTCCTTCTGATTCGGCAGATCGCCATAGCCCGCACGGAGGATCACAAAGTCGATACCGGACGCCTTGACGGCGGCAAAATCCACCTCACCCTGATGGTGCGACAGATCGAGCCCCCGCTTCACACCGGTGTATTCATAGCTTGTGATTTGGTCAAAATTGACAGCGTCCTGTCCGAAATTGACCAGGCTCACCGGAATACTCAGCGCCGTCAAATTGGGACAACCTGCAAAGGCACGATCCCCGAGAGCGGTAAGACCCTCCGGAAAAATCACCTTGGTGATCTCCTGCCGTCCCTCAAATGCCGAAGCGCCGATCGATACGACCTGCTTCTCCCCTATCTGAGCGGGGATCGAAAGCACTGCAGGAGGGGTCTTGGTGTAGCCGGTGATCTCGACCGTTTCGGCGGTGAGACTTTTCACCTGCCATTCGGTTTCCTCCATCGGGAACGCCGAAATCAGCCCGACGCCGCGCCGCAAAATCAGCAGGGCGTCCACCGTATTGACCACACCGTTGCCGTCCACATCTGCGGCGGTAAAGGAATCGCCGGAAAGTCCGGTCAGTCCGACTGCGGCGCGCAGCGCGACCAGAGCATCACTGACCGTTACAATGCTGTCCCCCGTCAGGTCGCCCAATACAATTACCTGCTGCGCCGACACGCCCGAAGTCCATATTCCCGCCGCCATAGCCGCCGTCAGGAAAAAGGCGGTGAGACGGGTCATGATCCGTTTTTTCATTCTCATCATACGCCGCATGGGTGACCACACTTTCCGCAAAAATCTTTCTTTTCCCACTGCATCGGGATATGGGTGATCCCCGCCTCGGCAAACGGCGCGCCGCAGGCGGTGAAGCCCAGCTTCCGGTAAAAGCCCGCCGCGCCCTCCTGCGCATTTACCAACACTCTGGCAGCGCCCCGCGAAAATGCCTGCTCCGCCAAAATACGCACCGCAAAGGAGCCGTACTCCTGCCCGCGGTACTCCGGCAAAACCGCCACCCTGCCGATCAGCCATTCCCCGTTTTCGGGGAGCATTCTCGCTGTGGCGACCGGCGTTTCTTCCTCCAGAACCAGCACCAGCAGCGATTCGGCGTCCCTGCCGTCAAAATCCAGCTCGGCGGGAACGCCCTGCTCCCGTTGGAACACCGATTGACGGATCCGAAACGCCGCCGTGAAATCCTCCGGCGTATGAATCAGACGCCCTCGTACCATATGCCCTCATCTCCCCAAAACGATTCGGTTTTCATTATATCGGATATACCCCGCTTTGTCAAACCGCACCACCGTGAAAAAAATCTGCAACTTTCTGAAAAAATGCTTTTCTTTTTCTGATCTTTGCGATATAATAGGAACGGTATGGCGGTCGGTGTCGATTTTGCTGTGTGAAAAACAGCGGCGCCGGAAACTCCGCCGTCACTTTTTCGTCGGAAGGGGGTTTGGCAACATGAAACGCGGCAAGGTCCTGTTTCTCGTCTTTGGCTGCACGCTGTTGCTGCTGTTTGCCGCCTGCGGCAAGGACGACGACAATTCGGAAAGCAGCGCGGCATCTTCTGCCCCTGTATCGACAGAAGATATATCCTCTGCCGATACCTCCTCGGCGGAGGAGTCCCAAATCGACCTCGAAGCCTTACATCAGCAGGAGGTGGCTGCCCTGCTCGATACCGACCGTATTTATCACGGCGTACAGATCGAGGGGGTCGACGTCGGCGGCATGACCCGTGATGAGGCGATCGCCGCCTTGAAAGACAAAGAAAACGGACTGAAGGAAAAGGTGAATATCCGCGTCACCGGCGTCGGGTTCGACTACACCTACACCTCCTCCTTTATCCCCTGCAAGTTCGACACCGCCGATATTGTCGAGCTGGCATACGGCGTGGGACGGAACATCGAGGATCGCGAGAAGGCGTTTTCCTATGTGCAGGCACTCCCGCAGCAGCCGGTGAAGCTCGATATCCACGGCGAAATGCTCTGGGACGACGGTATGGAAGCAATCTACGACCACATCGTCAAAAGCGCACAGTGGAAGCCGCGCAGCAACCAGATCACCTCTTTCAATCTGGGGGAGGACGGCTCCTATTATCTGGAGACCAGCGCGGGGCTCAACGGCATCACCATAGACGAGGACCGGCTGTACAACATGCTTTATACCATGTTCAACAACCGGCAGTATGTCGGCTCGCTCTCGCTGTTTGAGATCGAGCGCGAGGTTCCCTTTACGCCGGTGGATTACTCCGGTGTACAGCTTATGCCGCTGTCCACCTTTTCCACCACCTCCACCAACAACGCCAACGGCAACCACAATATGGCACTGGCGCTATCCCTCTGTAACGGCTTTGTGATCCAGCCGGGCGAGTCCTTCCAGTTCAATCAGCGGGTCGGGAACTCCACCACGGCGGCAGGCGGGTGGCGGCAGGCGGGCGCCATTGAAAACGGTGTGAGCAGCACCGCCTACGGCGGCGGCATCTGTCAGGCGTCCACCACCATTTACGGCGCCGCGCTCCGTGCCGGACTGACCATCACAAAGCGGGCAAACCACAGCATTCCCTCCACCTATGTGCCGCTTGGACAGGACGCCGCGATCAGCTACGGCTCATCGGTACAGGATCTCTGGATTCGAAACGATTACACCACGCCGGTCTTTCTGTCCTGCGGCATGAACGGCGCCGTGCTGACCGCTTCCTTCTTATGTATCGAGCACCCGACGGACTGGGATACGATCGAGGTCAACAGTTGGTCGACCTCCACGATCCCCGCCAAAACCGGTGTGGAGTATGTGCCAAACGACGGCAAGCACCGCTCCGGTGCGGTGGCGGCTTCCGCTAGGAAGGGCTACACCGCCTCCGGCGTGCGCATCTACTATAAAAACGGCGCGGAGGTAAAGCGGGAGGCGATTGCCGATTCCCTTTATCCCGCTACCGCCAAAAAGGTGTTCCGCTAACGATTTCCCCGCCATACGGCGAGTGAGATATAGAACATGACAAAAGGAGAAATCAAGATGAAAAAAGTATTGGCTTCTTTGCTGGCAGCGGCACTGTCGCTCAGTCTGCTGGCAGGCTGCGGCGACGCAAGCAAGGCGACCAGCAGCACGGCGACAGGTACCGACGAGTCCCTGCAGAAGGTTTTGGATTCGGGCGAGTTTATCCTCGGTCTGGACGCGACCTTTATGCCGATGGGCTACACCGATGAAAACGACGAGATCGTCGGCTTCGACATCGATGTGGCAGAGGAGGTCTGCAATCGAATGGGCGTGAAGCTGGTGAAGAAGGGAATCGAGTGGAGCGCCAATGTTGCGACCCTCAACGCCGGCACCATCGACTGCGTTTGGAACGGCATGAGCTGGAGCGAAACGCGGGACAAGGAGATGAACCTCTCCGAGCCGTACATGAAAAACGAGATGGTCTTTGTTGTGACCGAGAACAGCGATGTGCAGGCAAGCGCCGATTTAAACGGCAAGCGGGTCGCGGTGCAGAGCGGTTCGACCGCGCAGGAGATGCTGGCGGACAGCGAGCTTCAGGTGGAAGCGGTGGAGCTTGGCACCAATGTGGAAGCTCTGCAGCAGCTTGAGCTGGGTCTGGTGGACGGCGTATTCCTCGATTCGGTTGTGGCGAATTACGAGATCACCCAGAACAACAGCCCCTACCGCGTGCTGCCGGACGGTCTGTCCGAGGAGGATTATGTGATCGGCTTCAGGAAGAACGATCAGGCGCTCCGCGACAAGGTGCAGGAAACGCTGAAGGAAATGAAAGCGGACGGCAAGCTCGCCGAGATCTCTACCAAGTGGTTCGGCAGCGACGTCACGACCGTAGAATAATCCAATACCCATACAAAAAGCCGCCGGTGTTCCGGCGGCTTTTTTGTGTGCGCTTATATCGGGCGCGGCATCGAAGCACAGCACTTTTTTGTATCGCACGGTATCAAAATAACGCTGGCATTAGGCTTTTTGTGGTGCGGTGTGCTTTGTTCCGATTTTGCGGTTATGCCGCATACAGGCACGCTTCCTATTTCCACCGAGATTCCAGCAACCGAACGTTTTTCTAAAGAGAGCCAAGAGGGGAAAATCTTTTTCTGAAAAAGACTTTCCCCTCTTGTGGGTCGTTACCGAGTTTTTGGTTTTCTCAAAGAGAAAGCGTCTGCTGTGAGAATACTGTTTTCACAAAGCAAGTTAAGGCTTTGCGTCTGCTATAGACTTGCGGTTTACAGAAAGCCAGTGCTTTTGAATCCCTCCACCGCTTCGCGGTCCCCCTCCCTTTCACAAGGGAGGTCTTAACAAAGACGGAAGCCTTTTGGGAACACATGAAGCGCGGTCCCTGCTCTCTTGCGGTTTCCAATGGATATGCGTGCTATTACACATTCCACTTATATCCGCAGTTTTGGCAGATAGCAACGGTTTGATGTTTGAATTTAGTCTTACCAGTTCCTTTCCGCCGTCCGATCAACAGCCACAGTCCGAGGGTGCATATAATCAATGTCCATCTGCCAATCGTCCAGAGACAACCCATTCCCCGACTTTTTGTTTTAGCTGCAACCTGCTCACTGCTCACCTGCACATTTTCACTTCCACACTTTGGACAAACCATGCGATTTCCTCCCCAACATTTTGATATGCTTTCATAATATCACAGTTTTTTCAAAATGTCAAATATAAATATCATTATGATAATGATATATCAAGTTGACAGGCATATAATGTTCTTGAGGTGAAAGAGATGGTGGCGGATAGGATCAAGCTGCTGCGGGAAGCACAGGGGCTGACGCAGGCAGAACTTGCAAAAAAATTGGGTATTACCCGTTCCAGCGTAAACGCATGGGAAATGGGAATATCCGTCCCATCTACACAGTATTTGGTGGAATTGTCCACACTCTTTTGCGTTTCCGCCGATTACCTGCTGGGGATCACAAAACGGGCTTCTGTGTCGGTAGCCGGTTTAACGGACGAGGAGGTTGCCGTTATAACCCAGTTAATCCATTGTCTATTGAAGCGAAAAGAAGAGTATCTATAAAAAGCCGCCGGAGTCACAAAATGACTCCGGCGGCTTTTTATTCGCTTAAATCTGTCCATTCCTCCAATGCCAGATCGTGGGCGGACTGCGCTTCCTCCAGCTCCTGTGTGATCTGCTGCAATTTGAGGTAGTCCCCCGTCACCTCGGGGTTTTCCAGTGCCGCCCGCAGTGAAATAAGCCGTTCCTCCCACCGGTCGATCTCCTGCTCCAATGCGTGAAGTCGGTTACGCCGATCTGCCTCGGCGCGTTTTTGCTCCTTTGATTTCCCGCCGCCGGTTTTCTCCGGCGACCGCCGCGCCGTGGGCGGTGCGGCGGATTTTTCTGTCTGCTGAGCCGTCACGGTGGCAAAGTAATCGTCATAATTTCCCTCGTAAAGCCGAAACGCGCCCTGTTCCAACACGCCGATCTTCTCCGCCACCTGATTCAAGATATACCGGTCATGGGAAACCAGCAGCAGGGTGCCGGTATAATCGGTCAGCGCCTTCCCCAGTATCTCCTTGGTGTGCAGATCGAGGTGATTGGTCGGCTCGTCCATCAGCAGGACATTCGGCTGTTCCTCCATCAAAATGGCAAAGCAAAGCCTCGCCCGCTCCCCGCCCGACAGGGCGGAGACCTGTTTTTCCACGCTCTCCCCGCTCAAGCAGACTGCGCCGAGCTTCGAACGCACCTGAAACTCGGTCATCGTTTTATGGCGGCTCCAAAATTCCTCCAGCACTGTATGGTAGGGCGAGAGATTGGCGCCCTCCTGATCGTAATACCCGACCTTGACCCCGCTGCCCCAGCGCACCCGTCCGGCAGTACGGGGAAGCAAGCCCTGCAGCAGCTTGAGAAAGGTGGATTTCCCCGCGCCGTTCCCGCCGATCAAGCCGATTTTCTCCCCGCGGGTCACCGACAGCGAAAGCGCGGGGCAGAGCAGCTTCTCCCCCGCCTGCACCCGCAGCCCTTCCACCTCCAGCACCGCCTTGACCGGCTCGACCGAATAGGAAAAGGAAAGCCTTGGCGACAAAACCGTTTCATGCGGACGCTCAACCCGCTCCAGCTTTTCCAGTGCGGTGCGGCGGCTCTGTGCGCTTTTGGTGGTGGACGCACGCACCAGATTGCGGGCGATATAATCCTCCATTTTTGCGATTTCCCTCTGCTGCTTTTGATACGCCCGCTCGGCGGTCAGGGTATTGAGCTCCTTTTGGGCTGCGTACTTGGTGTAGTTTCCCTTATAGCTGTGCAGCCTGCCCTCCGAAAGCTCCCAGATACGCCCCACGCAGCGGTCGAGAAAATACCGGTCGTGGGAGACAAGCAATATAGCACCCGTCCACTCCCGCAGATAGTCCTCCAGCCAGGAGACGGTCGGCAGATCAAGATGATTGGTCGGTTCGTCCAAAATCAGCAGATCGGGCGAGGACAAAAGCAGCTTCGCCATGGCAAGGCGGGTCTTTTCCCCACCGCTGAGCGCGGTCGCCGGAAAATCGTCGGGAAAACGGGCAAACCCCATTCCCTGCCGGACGCGGGCGATCTGCACCTCGATATCATAGCCGCCCGACTGCTCGAAGCGGGTGGAAAGGGAGGCGTATTCCTCCGCCAGATCGGCGTCATCGGGCGATACTGCCATCTGTCCCGCCAGACGGCGGATACGCGCCTCGATCGTTTTGAGATCGTCAAAGGCGCTTGTCAGCTCCTCCAGCAGTGTGCCGTGGACGGTGAGGGCGTCGGTCTGATGCAGATAACCGATGCGCACCCCGCGCCGACGGTTGACCCGCCCCTCATCGGGGATCAGCTCGTCCGCCAGCAGGGAAAGCAGCGTGGTTTTGCCGGCGCCGTTTATGCCGACCAGCCCGATTTTATCGCCCCGCTCCACCGTGACATTCACGCCCGAAAAGAGCGGTTTGCCGCCGTATACCTTTCCCAGTTTTTCCGCCTGTACCAGCATTCCGCTTCCTCCCGCTTACAGAAAAATGGGGCAGATTCCAGAGAATCCGCCCCTTGCCTGAACCAAATCAGCTATTGGCTTCGATGTACTTGACCATGTCGCCGACCGTTTTCACATTCTCCACCTGATCGTCCGGAATCTCCACGCCGAACTCCTCCTCGATCGACATCACCAGGTCCACAATGTCCAGCGAGTCCGCGCCGAGGTCGTCCATAATGGAAGCGTCCAGTGTTACCTTTTCCTCATCTTCGAGATCGAGCTGATCGCACAGGATCTCTTTTACCTTCTCAAATACCATGATTTTGTCCTCCTAAACTCATAATTCAAAACATTTTCTATTATCAGAAGCATACGCTTCGAATAACCGCACTATTCTTCGGTAAACACGCCGATCTTACGGAATTTCTGATACCGCCGTTCCAGCAGTGTATCGATCTCCACGCTCCGCAGGCGCTCAATCGCGTCGATCAGATACTCGCTGATATGCTCGGTCATCAGATGCACATTGTTATGTGCGCCGCCGGCAGGCTCCTTGATGATCCGGTCCGCGATCCCGAACTCCAGCAGGTCCTCCGCCGTGATCCGAAGCAGGTTTGCCGCTTCCTCCTCACGGGAAGCGTCCTTCCAGAGAATGCTGGCGCAGCCGCGCGGCGAGATAACCGAATAGACGGCGTTTTCCAGCATCGCAAGCTCATCGCAGACGCCCAGCGCCAGCGCGCCGCCCGAGCCGCCCTCGCCCAGCACGATCGAGATAACCGGTGTACGGAGAGACATAAACTCCATCAGGTTGCGGGCGATCGCCTCGCCCTGACCCCGTTCCTCCGCCGCAACGCCGCAGAACGCGCCCGGCGTATCAATCATACAGACCACCGGTCTGCCGAATTTCTCCGCCTGCTTTGCCAGCCGCAGCGCCTTACGGTATCCCTCGGGGTGGGGCATGGCAAAATTGGATTCCTTATTCTCGTCAATATTCCGACCCTTGACCTGTGCGATCAGGGTGACAGGCTCGCCCTGAATACGGGCAAGTCCACCGATGACCGCGCCGTCGTCCCCGAACAGGCGGTCGCCGTGCAATTCATAAAACTCACTTGCCAAAAGGGGGAGGTAATCCCGTATGGTCGGGCGTCCCTTATGACGGACGATCTGGAGCCGCTCCCACGCAGTCATTTTACCCATGAGCCGTCCGCCTCCTTCTGGTGCATTTTCAGCAGCTTAGAGATGGTGCGCCGCATGATATTGCGGGGAACGATCATATCCACAAAGCCATGCTCCAGCAAAAACTCCGCCGACTGGAAATCGTCCGGCAGACGCTGGCGGATCGTACCCTCGATCACCCGTCTGCCCGCAAAGCCGATCAGCACCTTGGGCTCGGCAATGATAATATCGCCCAGCGAAGCAAACGACGCCGTTACGCCGCCGGTGGTCGGATCGGTCAGCACGGTGATATAAAGCAGTCCGGCATCGGAATGCCTGCCGACTGCACCGGAGGTTTTCGCCATCTGTGCCAGCGAAAGCATACCCTCCTGCATACGGGCGCCGCCCGACGCGGCAAACAGCACCACCGGAAGCCGCTGTTCGGTGGCATACTCAAACGCGCGAGTGATCTTCTCTCCCACGGCGCTCCCCATCGAAGCCATCATGAAATGGGAATCCATCACCACCAGCACACATTTCCTGCGGCGAATGGTACAAATACCGGTCAGCACCGCCTCATTCATGCCGGTCGTTTGCTTGGCGCCCGCCAGCTTTTTATCATAACCCGGAAAGTCGATCGGATTGGCGGTCTGGATCGCGGCGTCCAGCTCCTGGAAGCTGTCCGCGTCCACCGTCATCTCGATCCGCTCTTTTGCGGTCAAGCGAGAATGGTAGCTGCACTCGGAGCAGACCTTCAGCAGTCCCTCGAAATCCTCCATCAGCATCACATTGCCGCACCGCGGACATTTGAACAGAAGATTGGACGGGATCTGCACCTTCCCTTTGCCGCCGGTCGTCAAATCGCTGTCGACCCGATTTTTGACGATCTTAAACAAATCCTCCAGCAGAGTGATCCCCTCCTTTCACAAAGTCAATACGCGATCTCGGCTCGCTCCAAAAACCCGATGTCGTAATCTGCCGCCAGAAAATGAGAATCCCGCAGCAGACCGAGCTGAAAATCAATATTGGTATCAATACCGTCCACGATAAACTCGCTGAGCGCCCATTTCATCTTCATGATCGCCTCCGCGCGGGTCGGCGCATAGACGATCAGCTTTGCAATCATACTGTCGTAATACGGCGGGATCACATAGCCCTGATAGACGGCACTGTCGATCCGCACCCCGGGACCGCCCGGCATATAAAGCGCCGTGATCTGCCCCGGCGAGGGACGGAACCCCTGACGGGGATTTTCTGCGTTTATTCTACACTCTATTGCGTGACCTGTCAAGTGGATATCTTCCTGACGGAGCGATAATTCTTCTCCGGCGGCGATCCGAAGCTGCTGCTTGACCAGATCCACGCCGGTCACAAGCTCGGTGATCGGGTGTTCCACCTGAATACGGGTGTTCATCTCCATAAAATAGAAATTGCCGTTTTGGTCCAGCAAAAACTCCACCGTACCGGCGTTCCGATAGCCGCACGCCTTTGCCGCCGTCACCGCCGCCGCGCCCATTTTCTCCCGCAGCGCGGGCGTCATCTGGGGCGCGGGAGAGGGTGATTCCTCCAGCATTTTCTGGTTCCGCCGTTGAAGAGAGCAGTCCCGCTCCCCCAAATGGATCACATTGCCGTAGTTATCCGCCAGAAGCTGAATTTCCACATGGCGCGGATTGACAATGAATTTTTCGAGATAAACCGCGTCGTCCGCGAAGCTCGCAAGTGCTTCCTGTCTTGCCTCCGCCATGGCTTCTTTCAGCCGGTCGGGGGTATCCACCTTCCGAATCCCCCGTCCGCCGCCGCCGGCAGACGCCTTCACCATGACCGGATAGCCGATCTCATCGGCGATCTTCGCCGCTTCCTCATAGGAGGTCACCACGCCGTCCGAGCCGGGCACAACCGGCACGCCGGCGTTTTTCATCGTCAGTTTTGCCTGCGCCTTATCCCCCATCAGCATCATCGCCTCGGGAGGCGGACCGATAAAGGTCACACCGCAGCGTCCGCAGGTGCGGTTGAAGCTGACATTCTCGGACAAAAAGCCGAATCCCGGGTGCACCGCATCGGCTCCGGTCAGCTCACACGCCGCCAGAATGGACTTGATATTGAGGTAGCTTTCCCCCGACGCGGCAGGTCCGATACAGACCGCTTCATCGGCGATCTGTGCATGGAGCGCCTCGCGGTCCGCCTCCGAAAACACCGCCACCGTATGAATCCCCAGCTCGCGGCAGGCACGAATGACCCGCAGCGCGATCTCGCCCCGATTGGCGATCAAAACCTTTTCAAACATAGCTACTCTCCGATCGCAAAGGAGATCTCCGCCGTCACTGCACGCTTGCCGTCCACCAGTGCGGTCGCCTTCCCGACGCCGACGCTTCCCCGCGTTTTGATGATCTCCACCTCGAGCCGGACAGTGTCGCCCGGCAGAATCGGCTTGCGAAACCGCGCCTTATCCACACCGGCAAAAAAGGCGATCTTCCCTTTATTCTCCGGCAGGCAGAGCGCGCAAACCGCCCCCGCCTGTGCCAGCATCTCCAGCGTCAGCACGCCGGGCTGTACCGGGTGCTCAGGGAAATGTCCCTTGAACCAAAATTCGTCCTCTTTCAAATGCTTTTGCGCCACGACCCGCACGCCCGGTTCCAGCTCCAGCACCTCATCGATCAGCAAAAACGGATCGCGGTGCGGAATGATCTCCTTGATCTGCTCTTTGTCTAACAGTGCCACGGCAGTCTTCCCCCTATTCGATCCGAATCAGCGGCTGACCATATTCCACGCCCTGTCCGTTATCCGCCAAAATCTCGGTCACGCGACCCGAAAACTCGGACTGTACCTCGTTCATCAGCTTCATCGACTCGATGATGCAGACCACATCGCCTGCCTCCACCGTATCCCCCACCTTGACAAACGGGGGCTGCTCCGGTGCGGGGGCGGCATAATAGGTGCCGACCAGCGGTGCGGTTACAAGCCGCCCTTTTTCCGCCGCCGAAGCCGGCTCTGCCGCCGAGGTCGGCTCCGCTATTGCCGCAGGCTCCGGCATAGCTGTCACCGGCGCCGCGCCCATGGGAGGCGGCGGGCATTTTTTGGCTTTCAGCTTGATGGTGAGATTGTCGGTCGCATATTCCAGTTCACCCAGACCGGTCTCCACCATTTTATCCATCAGCGCCTTGATTGTTTTCAGATCGTCCATGTTCTTACCCTCCATACTTCTTGAGACAGATGGTGGCGTTATGTCCGCCAAAGCCGAGCGAATTGGTCAGTGCCGTTTTGAGATCGGCTTTCCGCGCCCCCTCGGTCACATAATCCAGATCGCAGTTTTCATCGGGCACCCGATAGCCCACCGTCGGCGGGATCACGCCGTCCTCGAGCGCCTTGGCACAGATGATCGTCTCCAATGCGCCCGCGCCGCCGAGCAGGTGTCCGGTCATCGACTTGGTGGAGCTGACCGGCGTTTTCCCTGCCTGCTCACCCAGCACCTTTTTGATGATGACCGTTTCACACTTGTCGTTAGCGGGGGTAGAGGTGCCGTGGGCGTTGATATAGTCCACCGCCTTGATACCGGCTTCCTCCATGGCGATCTCCATCGCCTTGGCGCCCGCCGTTCCCTCGGGATCGGGGCTTGTGATATGATAGGCGTCACAGGTGGCGCCGTATCCCGCCACCTCGGCATAGATATGCGCGCCCCGTGCCAAAGCATGCTCCAGCTCCTCCAAAATCAGAATACCGCCGCCCTCGCCCATGACAAAGCCGCTTCGCTCCGCGTCAAAGGGAATCGACGCGCGGTCGGGATCGTTTGAACGGGAAAGTGCTGTCATATTGTTAAAGCCGGACATGGCGAGCTTGGTGATCGCCGCCTCCGCGCCGCCTGCCACGCAGGCGTCCAGATAGCCGTCGCGAATCCGGTGGAACGCCTCACCCACCGCATGAGCCGAGGTGGCACAGGCGGTCACCGGCGCATAGTTCACACCCTTGAAGCCGGTTCGAATCGCAATCGTTCCCGCCGCCATATTGGAGATCATCATCGGAATGAAGAAAACCGACACGCGGCGCGTCCCTTTTTCCAGAAAATTGCTGTGTTCACGCTCAAAGCTCTGGATCCCGCCGATACCGCTGCCGACGATCACGCCGACGCGGTAGGGATCGAGATCCGAAAAATCACTCCCCGCGTCCTCCAGCGCCTGCATCGCCGCATAGATGGCATACTGATTATACAGATCGGTGCGGCGCAGCTCCTTTTTCTCCATATAGCGGGTCGGCTCAAAATCATGCACCTGCGCCGCCAGCTTCACGTCTATATCAGAGGTGTCAAACGTCTCGATCGGGGAAATGCCATGCCTGCCCGCCTTCAGGTTCTCCCACATGGTTTCGGGATCATTCCCGACCGGCGAGACGACCCCCATTCCCGTGATCACCACTCGCTTCATTGTCAGTCCTCCTTTTGCGGGTCACATCGACATCGCGCCGTCCACCACCAGCACCTGTCCGCTGATATAGGACGCATCGTCACCCGCCAAAAACGCCACCGCACCGGCGATCTCCTCCGGCTCACCGAATCGGTGAAGCGGAATCGCCTCCAGACATTTTTCCCGCACCTGCTCCGACAGCACATCGGTCATCGGCGTGCGGATAAAGCCGGGCGCCACCGCATTGACGGTGATGCCGCGCGGTCCCAGTTCCTTGGCGGCGGTCAGGGTCATTCCCACGATGCCCGCCTTGCTTGCCGAATAGTTAAACTGTCCCGCATTTCCGTACAGCCCAGCTACCGAGCTGATATTGATGATTCTGCCATGCTTCTGGCGCATCATCACCGCGCCCACATGACGGCACATATTGAACACGCTCTTATAGTTGACGCTCGTCACCGCGTCAAACTGCGCTTCGCTCATTCGCACCAGAAGCCCGTCCTTGGTGATACCGGCATTGTTGACCAGCACATCAATGGTGGAAAACCGCTCCTTTACCTTTTTGGTCATTTCCTCACAGGCGGCAAAATCGGACACATCGGCGGGGAATACTTCCACTTCTGCCCCCAGCTCACGGCAGGCTGCCGCGACCTCATGTGCATTGGCGATATCCTGCTCGGAAGGATAGCAGTTGACCGCGATCGAAAAGCCGTCCTTTGCAAGCCGCTTTGCCATGCACGCGCCCAGTCCCTGTGAAGCGCCGGTGATCAATGCCGTTTTAGCCAAGTGTGACACCTCTTTCCTTTGCGGGAGCCGCCAAAAGCGTCTCCGCCTCGCCGCATATTGCTTCGACAATTTCACAAACCGGACGAATCTCATGCACCATGCCGGCAATCTGCCCGCACATAAAGCTGCCGTTTTCCAGATCGCCGTCCTGCACCGCCCGCCGCAGCGAGCCGACCGTGAAGCTCTCCAGCTCCTCGGCAGACATGCCGGTTTTTTCCATTTCATTGATCTTCCGAGAAAGCCGGTTTTTGATGCACCGCACCGGCAGCCCGATCGACTGACCGGTGATCGCCGAATCGGTATCCTTGGCTTTCAGCACAAGCTGCTTATAATTGTCGTGGATATTGCATTCCTCGCTGGCGAGGAACACCGTGCCGAGCTGTACCCCTTCGGCGCCCAGCATGAACACCGCAGCCATACCGCGCCCGTCGGCAATACCGCCCGCCGCGATCACCGGAATGCTGACCGCGTCCACCACCTGCGGCGTCAGGCACATGGTGGTGATCGAGCCGATATGCCCGCCTGCTTCCATGCCCTCCACAATCACCGCGTCGGCACCGGCGCGCTCCATTCGCTTTGCCAGCGCGACCGAAGGCACCACCGGTATCACCTTGATCCCCGCTTCCTTCCAGGCGGGAATGTATTTGCCGGGATTCCCCGCACCGGTCGTCACCACCGGCACCTTTTCCTCGATCATCAAACGGGCAAGCTCCTCGGTGTTGGGGTTCATCAGCATGATATTCACCCCGAACGGACGGTCGGTCAGCGTCTTTGCCTTGCGAATCTGCTCCCGTATCACCTCCGCCGGCGCGCTGCCGCCCGCGATCAGCCCGCAGCCGCCCGCGTTGGACACCGCCGCGGCAAGCTCGGCGTCTGCCACCCATGCCATGCCGCCCTGAATAACGGGGTACTTAATCCCCAGTAGCTGTGTGATCCGTGTCGTCATTTCTTTTCCTCCTTAACAGATCTCAAACGCGGCGGCGCCGTAAACCAGCCCCGCACCGAAGCCGACCAGACAAATCCTCATGCCCGATTTCAGCCGCCCCGCCTGCCGAAGCTCGTGCAGGCAGACCGGTATACAGGCGCTGGAGGTGTTGCCGTACTCGTCAATATTGCAATAGCACCGCTCCATCGGCAGACCGAGCTTTTTCATCGCCGTCTGCACGATCCGAATATTCGCCTGATGCGGCACGATCAGATCCAGTTGATCCGCCGTTATACCCAGCCGTTTTGCCGCAATCTCCACTGCGCGGGGCATGGCGGACACGGCAAATTTATACACATCGTTTCCGTCCATATACATCAGCCCCAGCGGATAATCCTGCATCAGCGGATTCTTCCACTGCGGCGTTTTGGTCCGAAACGGGCTGTCGGACATCGGGAGCTTGGTGAAAATTTTCTCCGCACCGGAGGGATCGCCGCTGATATAGGTTGCAAAGCCGCCCTCGCCCTTTGCCACCACCATCGCG
>CANQKY010000021.1 GCA_947624575.1 uncultured Clostridia bacterium | reverse complement strand
GTCGTCAACAGATATTCGCTGAAGTGGTCGGTCACAAATACCACATAGCCGTTTTGTACTTTTGCATTCATATCGGTGCGGCTGCCGTCCGCTTCGACCCGATATACCGTGATGTCCTTATCACTCATGCTTTCCGGCAAGGGGATTTTCACCGTCACCTCGCCGGTCGGCTGGATCGGCTGCCCGTTTTGCGTCAGAGTGATCTCATAGGTCGCGGTATCCTCATCGCTTGCCGTCTGTTTGGCGTTCAGCACTGCATCGTCTTGCAATGTTTCCGCCGTCCCCTCCACCACAATACCGGTTTCCTGATTTGTTGCCTTTGTACCAAAAGGAATACCATTTCCCTTAGCATAAGTCTCTGCATAACTTCCAACCTTGCCATAGATGGTGAGATTGTAGCAGCCGGAAAAAGCAAAATCGCCAATCGTGGTCACACTACTTGGTATCGTGACAGAAGTAAGCCCGGTGCAGTCCTCAAAGGCAGAATCGTCAATCACAGTCACGCTGTCCGGAATCGTATAACTGCTTGATTTGCCTCTTGGATATTGAATCAATACCGTTTGGTTTTTGTCAAACAAAACACCGTCTTTGGAACTGTAATTGGGATTATTGGCGTCTACCGTGATAGAGGTAAGTCCGGTGCAGCCCCTAAAGGCAGAATCGTCAATCACAGTCACGCTGTCAGGGATATTGACCGAGGTAAGCCCAGTGCAGCCACAAAAGGCACCAACGCCAATCTCGGTCACGCCGTCTCCAATGGTGACTGAAGTAAGTCCGGTGCAGCCGTAAAAGGCCCAAGGGTAAATCGTGGTCACACTGTCAGGGATATTGACCGAGGTAAGCCCGGCGCAGCCGTAAAAGGCAGACCAGCCAATCGTAGTCACACTGTTTCCGATATCGACAGAAGTAAGTCCGGTGCAGCCCTCAAAGGCAAAATCGTCAATCATAGTCACGCTGTTTCCGATGGTCACAGAGGTAAGCTTAGTACAACCATAAAAATTAAAACCGTTCAGATCGGTCACGCCGTCTCCAATGGTGACTGAAGTAAGCCCGGTGCAGCCGAAAAAGGCATCACCGTATATCGTAGTCACGCTGTCCGGAATGGTGACAGAAGTAAGACCGGTGCAGCCGGAAAAGGCAGAATCTCCAATTGCAGTCACGCTATTCGGAATATCGACCGCAGTAAGTCCGGTGCAGTAGAAAAAGGCATCACCGTATATCGTAGTCACGCTGTCCGGAATCGTATAACTGCTTGATTTGCCTCCTGGATATTGAATCAATACCGTTTGGTTTTTGTCAAACAAAACACCGTCTTTGGAACTGTAATTGGGATTATTGGCGCCAACTGTGAATGAAGTAAGTCCGGTGCAGTAGAAAAAGGCATCATCGCCAATCTCTGTCACACTGTTCCCGATATCGACTGAGGTAAGTCCGGTGCACCAACCAAAGGCACCATTGCCAATTGCAGTCACGCTGTCCGGAATATCGACCGAGGTAAGCCCGGTGCAGTAAGAAAAGGCACCTCCTCCAATCGTGGTCACGCTGTCGGGAATGTTATAACTGCCTGATTTACCTTGCGGACATAGAATCAATTCTGTTTGATCTTGATTAAACAAAACACCGTCTTTGGAACTGTAATTGGGATTATTGGCGCCTACCGTGATTGAAGTAAGCCCGGCGCAGCCATCAAAGGCATCAGATCCAATCGTAGTCACGCTGTTTCCGATAGTCACAGAGGTAAGCCCAGTGCAGTTCAAAAAGGCATACCTGCCAATCGAGGTCACGCTGTCAGGGATATTGACCGAGGTAAGACCGGTACACGAGGCAAAGGCACGATAGCGAATCGTGGTCACGGTGTGGCCGTCCAATGTGTCGGGAATGGTGACGTCTCCGCCGGAGCCAGTGTATTTGGTGATGGTGGCGGTATCGTCCTCGTTCACCTCATACTGATAATCGCCCGAAGTAACGGAGGCTGCGCTGGCAGAAAATGGAGCAGCTGCGCCCCAGACCGACAGGGTCAGGCAGAGCGAGAGGAGCAAAGCGCCTGTTCGTTTGAGCATTTGTTTCATGGTGATCCTTCCTTTCCGTTTCGGCTAATGTCAAAAGGTATACTTTTTGACATTAGCCGGTCGAAGGGCAAGAAATGAGAAAGTTTTCAAAAAAGCAGTCAAAAAATCTCGAAAATGCTTGCGTTTATCGCAAATTTGTGGTATGATAAGCGGGAAATACGGCACTATCAAAAAGTATACTTTTTGATAGTGCTGTTTTCTTTCCCTTCCCGCTAAAATTAGAGAGACAAGGCACAGGATCGTGAAACAACAAAACATCGGCAAGGGTCATATGACCCTTGCCGATGTTTTGTCCGGGGACGATAAAAAGATTTTCCGGCTTTTTGGCGGCACGATTGGAGCTCTCGCGCCGCAGGTAAAAAAAAGCGTCGGAGCAAAGCGAACTTTGCTCCGACGTGGCGGAGAGAGAGGGATTCGAACCCTCGATGCGCTATCAACGCATACACGAGTTCCAGTCGTGCGCCTTAGACCAGCTCAGCCATCTCTCCACACCCGTCTATTATAAGGGATAGAAAGTCAAAATGCAAGCGTTTTTTCATATTTTTTCCGTCAGCCCTTCGAAACGGTATCGGAGGAGGTAACACGCTGTTCCTGTCCCGCTTTGATGTCGTCCACCGCGCGCTCCACCGCGGCGTTCATGTCGTCGGTCATGCGGTTGTGCTCCTGCTGCTCAGTGAAGTGGTTGATGGTGTAACGAATAAGCCGTCCTACCGGTTCCACCGTCACCCGGGTCAGATAGTATCCGGCAATGCAAAAAAGCACCGGAACGGCAATACAAAGCAAAGCCTTGGCGAGAAATATCGCTGCCTTTTTCATTGCCGATCCCCCTTGTCCGTCTTGCCGTTTTGCGTCACAAAAATATTATAACACACCCTATTAAAAAATGCCATTTGTTTTTTCTTAAGCTGTGCGATGTAACCGTTTGTTATTGAATTGTAATATCGAATGACGGCTTATTTTGAAAAATCGGTTGAAAAATATCGCGGCTTTTGCTATAATAAGGTGAATTGCGGAATGTCCGCATTGCCCGACCGGGCCGAAAGGACTGAGCATAGTTTGGTTCAGAGTCATTCCAAAAAGCGGCAGGGAAGCATGAGCGGCTTGCTTTTGTTTTTCGCCAAGCTGTTTCTGCTTGCACTTTTGTTTTTCTCCGCGCTGGTGATCTATCAGGTGTTCGGTGTAGCGCAGCTCCACCGCTTGTCCCGACATACGGCGATCTTTTCCATTACCTATGTTGCCTCCATTTATGCCTTTATGAAGATTTACGGGGATTTTGACATCGTCAATCAGCGGAAAGAAAATCTGATGTTCTCGCTGTTCATCTCGTCGGTCATGACCAATGTGATCGTCTATGTCAGCCAGTGCGTCATGGAAAAGCGAATGATTACACTGCTCTGCCCGCTGCTGATCGCGGTGGTGCAGGCGGTCATCATCGTTGCGCTGGTTTATTTGACCAATACCATTTATTTTTTGCAGGTGCCCCCGTCGCGCAGTCTGCTTGTGTACGGCGATCCCGATATGCTGTCGGAGCATCTGGCAAAGCTGTCGCGGGCAAGGAAAAGCTACGCGATCCAGGAGCAGATTCATTACACCGGCTCGAACGAGGAGATACGCCGTGCGCTGCGGCGCTGTGACACGGTTTTCCTGGCGGACCTTCCGCCCGAGCGGGAGCGGGAGCTGATGGATTATGCCTATAAGCACAATAAGCAGACGGTGGTATTTCCCGCGCTGACCGATATTGTGATGAATAAGGCGCAGGTCATCATGTTCAACGATACGCCGACCCTGTCCTGCCGCCAGCCGGGACTGCGGTTCGAGCAGAAGCTGGTCAAGCGGTTTTTGGACATACTGCTTTCGCTGGTCGGGCTGATTCTCTCCTCACCGATCTTTTTGACCGAGTGCCTGATGATCAAGCTCTATGACCGCGGTCCCATTTTTTTCACACAGGATCGTGCCACCATAAACGGTAAGGTGTTCCGGCTTTATAAATTTCGCACCATGGTGGTCAACGCCGAGGCAATGGGCGTGATCCCTGCCGGAGAAAAGGACCCCCGTATCACGCCGGTGGGACGGATTTTGCGCGCCACCCGCATGGACGAGCTTCCGCAGCTGCTCAATATCCTCAAGGGGGATATGAGCGTAGTGGGTCCTCGTCCGGAGCGCGTGGAGCACGTGCAGAAGTACACCGAGGAGCTGCCCGAGTTCCGGTATCGGCTCAAGGTAAAGGCAGGGCTGACCGGCTTCGCCCAGATATACGGGAAGTATAATACTACGCCGAAGGACAAGCTGGCGCTCGATCTGATTTATATCGAAAATTATTCGGTCTGGATGGATTTGAAGATTATCTTCCAGACGCTGAAGATCATCTTCATGTCGGAATCGACCGAGGGCTTTGACAGCAGCCGTCAGGAGGAGATTCGCGAGACGACCGAAAAGGTGGAAGATTGACCGACCGCCGCACGATACCGTGCGGCGGTTTTATTCTGCCGTCAGTCCGAGGATATCGTCCGCCGAAAGGTCGGGTTGAAGCGCCAGATTGATCCCCAGCGCCAGAAGCTGACTGCCGTGGCGCACCATGGCGTCGATCTCGCGGGGCGTCACCATCATGCCGGCGGCGGAGTCCGTTTGGCTGAGCGCGGCGGCGTCCACAACGGTCGGAATGCCGATGGCAATGACCGGCACACCCAGACGGGCGGCGCTGAGCTCCTTGCGGGCATTCTGCACGCCGGAGCCGGGGGAGATGCCGCTGTCGGCAAGCTGTATCGTGCAGCCCAGCCGCTTCGGATCGCCTGCCGCCAGCGCGTCTATAGCGATCACAGCCGCCGGTTTGACCGTTTCACATACGGCACTGCTCAGCTCTGCCGTTTCCACACCGGTTTTTCCGGTCACACCGGTCTGGATCACGCTGACCGTCCGCAGGGAATCAAGGGAGAGTGCGTTTGCCAGCTCCGGCGGGATATGGCGTGTGGGGAAGATTTGATCCGCCGTCAGCGGACCGAGTGCATCGGGCGTGATGGCACGGTTCCCCAGTCCGATCACCAGCACGCTGCCTTCCTTCGGAAGCAGGCGGCTCACCTCGTTTGCCAGACACTCCGCCGCCTGCTGCGGCGACTGGGTGCCGTAGGAGAGGGAGGGCAGGGAGAGGGTGACATAGCTCCCTTCCGGCTTTTCCATGGCGGCAGCCGCGTTGGAGCCGGTGATCTTAATCCGGTCGACCGCGATCTCGCCGCAAACCTCCTTGCTTCGCGTAACCCCCGCGGGCAGGCTTTCGCCCGCGAAATCCGCCCGTTCCATTGCCAGATCGGTGCGTGGACCGTTCATTTTGCTTCCCTCCGTCTCGTTATTTTGGAAAATTAGGAAAAAACACTTGCTTTTTTCCCGTAAAACAGTTATAATATATCGCAGTGCCGTGCGAACGCTTCGTGTCTGCGTCCGAATGGCTGTGAGAGTTAGTGTGTGCGCAAAACGCCGCATTATGTGAAGGAGGTGCCGGTATGCCGAATATTAAATCTGCGAAGAAGCGGGTTCGCGTGATCGAGACAAAGACGATGCGGAATAAGGCGATCAAGTCGAACTTAAAGACCGCGATCAAGAAGGCAGACGCTGCGGTCGCTGCGAATGCAGCCGATAAGGAAGCGGTCGTCCGTCAGGCGATCAAAACGCTGGATCAGGCGGGAGCAAAGGGACTCTACCATAAAAACGCAGTGGCGAGGAAAAAATCGCAGCTGGCGAAGAAACTGGCAAAGTAAACCGGTTTCACCTTTGTTTCGCACATTCAACCTCTGCGAAACATCAGTCGGTCAAAAAAGGGAGGCGCTTTGTTAGAAAAGCGGCTCCCATCGTTTTATAGGGGGAGTGGATCATGCGGTTTCGGGGGAAGGTAGCGGTCTGGTTTTATCTTTTGATCCTGTTTGTGGCGGCAGTCTGCGTTCCGATTTTGATCGTCAGCATATGGGTCGATCCGAGTCTGCTCGGAGCTATATCGATTTCGGTCACGTTTGTCTTGATCGAATCGTTCTGCCTGTCGATCGCTTTCCGCAATTATCTTGAACTGGGAGAGGACACACTGCGGATCGTGTTCGGGGTCATCGAGAAGCGGATCCCTTATCGTGAGATCATCACGCTCTCCAAAACCAAAGACCCGTCCTCTTCTCTTGCCGCGTCGCTCGACCGGATCAAGATCAGAAGAAGGGGCAAGGCGGAGGTCATGGTGGCGGTCGTGGATCAGGACGGCTTCTTGCGGGAGATGAAAGCCCGCTGTCCCGCAATCACGGTATTTTGAAGCGTGTCGAAAAATCGCCACGCTTTCGAGGGACAAACACAATCGCAGCGGCTCGTTTTACTCGCCTTGCTCTGCGTTTTTCCCCCGATTCCCCCTTTTCGTCGAAAACCGGTTTGGCTTGTGCCAATTCTGACACCGCCTTCACCGGTTTTCTCTCAGGGTGTCACTACGGCGGCACATGTCCGCCTCCGTGACGGATTATAAATTTTCTGTTACTGGTTGCTTTTTCGACAGACTGCGGCGCGCCCGTCAGGGCGCTTTATTTTTGCGACATGGACGGCAGCAGATAATGCCGGAATAACGGTGCGGTCAGCAAAAGCAGTTCGGCGGGTAATGCCGTTTGGAGCAGCCTTTTTGCCTGTTTTTGCCCGAACAGGGCGGACAGGCATTCTGCCACTCCCGCTCCGTATGCCGTGGGATCGCCGCCCTCTAAAACCTGCCGCTCGGCGGCTGCCATCTTTTCCCACAGCCGTCGGGCGTTGGGTATGATGTCCGCAAGCGGCAATGTTTGGTATCTCTTTCCGTCCGGTCCGATCATGAAAAAATGCTCCGGCATTTCAACTTCCTCCAATGAATATTTTCTATTACATAGATTATTTTATCATATTGCAACGGATAAGTCAAGATAAAATTCTAAAAATAGAGAATATTCTATTTTCTTGACCGTTTTTCCCCGAATGTGTATAATAGCAGTAAGGTGAGGAGGATATTCGATGACACAACAAGTTTTCACACCGGCGGAGATACTGTTGCCCGCAGGGGGCTGTACTTCCGTCTGGCCGACCATAGCTTGCGACCAGTTCACTTCCGATCCCGCTTATTGGGCGGAGGTGGAGCGGCTGACCGCCGACCGGTATTCTACCTATCATCTGGTGCTGCCGGAGCGGTATCTGACCGAGGGGAGTGAGGAGATCGCTCGCCGCATGACGGGGATTTGTACCGCCATGGAGGAGTATCGGCAGGCGGCTTTGCAGCCCTTGTCCCATGCCATGGTTTATCTGGAGCGCCGGCTGTCGGGCGGCGGTATCCGGCGGGGATTGATCGGGAAGGTCGATCTGGAAAGCTATTCCTATGCGCCGGACGCCAAAACGCCGATCCGCGCCACCGAACAGACGGTGGCAGAACGGCTTCCAGCGCGGATCGAAATTCGCGAGCAGGCGTCGCTGGAGCTTCCTCATCTCTTGCTTTTGTATACCGACCCTGACGACCGGCTGTTTTCGATGCTGGAGAAGGGGAAAGCCGATATGACGCCGCTGTATGATACACCGCTGATGCTGGGGAGCGGCCATGTCACGGGACGGCAGTTGACCGAGACCCAGATGCAGGCGGTGGACGAACTGTTTGCAAAGCGGCTTCGGGAAAGCCCGCTTCTGTTTGCGGTGGGTGACGGGAACCACTCGCTGGCGGCGGCAAAGGCGTGCTATGAAAAGCTCAAACAGGAATTGGGTACAAAAAAAGCCGCTCGTCACCCGATGCGGTACGCGCTGGCGGAGGTGGTGCGGCTGGAGGACGATTCCCTTTTGTTCGAGCCGATCTATCGTGTGATCTATCACTGTGACCCGCAGGCGGTGGCAAAGGCGTTTGTGGAGGAATGCCATGCCCTTTGCCGTCCCGCAAAGGAGGGGGAGCTTTCCTTTACGCTGGTATCGGGAGAGGGTGCCGTGTCTTACGCCTGTCCCGCGCCGGAAGGCGCACTGCCGATCCATATCCTGCAGCCCTTTCTGGACCGGTATCTGGCGGATCACGCCGGTGAGCTGGAGTATTTCCATGGCAGTGAGGAAACCCGCGCGGCGGCAAAACAGTCGGGTGCCGTTGCCTTTTTGTTTGACGGTATGAAAAAAAGCGAGCTGTTCCCGGGGATTCTTGCGGGCGGCGTTCTGCCGCGCAAGGCGTTCTCAATGGGGGAGGGGCGCGATAAGCGGTTTTATCTCGAAGCGCGTGCAATCCGCCCATGATATAAAAAATGTTCGCTTAACAGCGAACATCATGGGTATTGATAAAGCAATAATTAGCGAAATTTTTACAATCCGTCACGGAGGCGGACATGTGCCGCCGCAGTGACACCCTGAGAGAAAACCGGCGCAAGCGGTGTCAGAATTGGCATAAGCCAAGCCGGTTTTCGACGAAAAGGGGGAATCGGGGGAAAAACAAAGAACAAGGGGAGCGATGCCTACAGCATCGTGAGCCGCAGTGATTTTGTTTGTCCCTCGAAGCGTGGCGATTTATCGCCTCGCTCAATGCCCGCTTTTAAGCGGGCATTGGGGTGTTAATACACGGCGGGAGCTTCCTCCTTCAGCCGTTCCTCGCATTGCTTCACAAGCGCCAGTAACGCGGAACCGGCATTGGGATACCGCTCGGTCAAAGACCTTGTGGTCATGCTCAGGGCGGAGGTGTCCTTTAAGGGCAGCATCTTTTTGAGCGGATACCCGCTTGCAATGGCGGAGGCGATCGCCTCGTCCTCATTCATGCGCGCCTGTGCAAAGGCGGGCGCAACCGGCTTCGGCAGCTGGAAGAAGGTGTTCGGGTTTTTGGGATTTGCCCCGTACAGCACCCGAAACATACGGTAGACCGACAGGTATAAAAACTCACTGACCGCCTCGGTCAGCATCTCGTGATCTGCCTCCTGAAGCAGGGAGAATAAAACCTCCTGCGCGCCTCGCAGAAGAGTCTGTGGGAGGTCATCGTCCTTCTCGGGCGTTTTGTCTAGGGCAAGGGGAAGCCGCGCACCGTTGCGGTCGGGCGTTCTGCCCAGCAGGTAATCGCAGGACACCTCGTAATAATCGGCGGCGCGAAGCAGAAAATCCAGCCCGCATTCCCGAATGCCCCGCTCATAGTGGGACAATAGAGCCTGCGAGATATTGAGATCTTGTGCCGCCTGTTTTTGGCTGAGGCTGCGTTCTTTCCGCAGCAGGGTCAGGATACGCGAAAAATCATTAGCCATCGTTATCTCCGTCTTGTTTTTTATTCCGTATAGTAGAGTATAATATAAAAGTTACAGATTGTAAACACCTTTTCGGAAAGTTTTTTAGAAGAACAAAATCTGGCATTTTTGCCGATGATTTTTCCCATATTTAGTCAGGGAAGGAGCGGATCGCGTGAAGAATTATCATATCCATCTGCTGCGGCACGGGCTGACTGCCGCCAATGCCGAGGGGAGGTATGTCGGCTCAACCGACCTGCCGCTTTCAAAGGAGGGTCGGCAGGAGCTGGAGCGGCTGAAGCGGGAGTACGAATACCCCGAAGTGCAGCGGGTCTATGCAAGTCCGCTGCGCCGCTGCGTGGAAACGGCAGAGCTGCTCTATCCCGATCGGGAGATCAAAAGGATCGACGCATTGCGGGAGTATGATTTCGGCGTGTTTGAAAACCGCGCGATCTCGGAGCTGAAAACCGATCCGCAGTTTCTGTCCTGGCTGTCGCAGGGAATGACCGCGCCGCCTGAGGGCGCGGAGAGCAGAGAGACCTTTACATTGCGGTATGAGCGGGGGTTCCGGCAGATTCTGCGGGAGATGATGATCGATTCGATCACCCGCGCCGCCGTCATCACCCATGCGGGGATCATCACCGGACTGTTGGCAGCGCACGGTCTGCCGCGGCGGGAGAACGCGATGGAGTGGGCGGTGGAAAGCGGGTGCGGCTACACGGTATCGACCAGCTCACAGCTTTGGTCGATGAGCGAGCTGTTCGAGGTGTTCGATCGGCTGCCCTACTCCCGTACGCCGGATCAGTCGGTGTTTTCCGGCTATCGGCTCATTGATCTGGAGGAGGACGAATGATCGAGGTCTATTACGGGAACGGCAAGGGAAAAACCACTGCCGCACTCGGCGCGGTGCTCCGTGCGGGCGGTGGTGGATTAAAGCCGGTGGTGGCGCAGTTTTTAAAGGGTATGCCGTCGGGGGAGCGGGAATGGTTGAAGCGGCTGTCGGTGCCGGTGTTTTATACGCCGCAGTCGGTCAAATTTTTTCGAGAGATGTCGGACTCTGAGCAGGAGGTTTGCCGCAGGGAAAACTGGGTATGCTTAAAGCAGGCGGCCGACGCGGCAGGCGACGGCTGCGACCTGCTGGTGCTGGATGAGATACTCGATGCGGTGGAGCTTTCCGTTCTGCCGCTTTCTGCACTGACCGATCTGCTGGATCGGCTGACCTGCGAGGTGATTTTGACCGGGCATAGTTTGCCGCCGGAGATTAGACGGCGGGCGGACTATATCACCGAGATGCGGGAGGTACGCCATCCCTATCAAAAGGGGGTACAGGCACGGCGGGGAATCGAATATTAGAAAGCGGTGACCCTGTTTGACTCATCGGCAAGAGGCAAGGCGGCGGCTGCGTCCCCGTTGGGGAACGGCGTTTTGTTCTGTTTTTCTGTTTGTTTCGGCGTGGCTTTTGCCCCTTTTGCTGGAGTGGGGTGTTGGCGCTTTGTGCGCTCTGCCGCCGGTACTTGTTTTTTCGGGCGCATTGCCGCAATTACAGGTTTCTGCTTCCCGCCTGCTGCTCACACTGCTTGGCGCATTCGTCTCGCTCTTTTTGGCAGGACCGCTCTCCCTCGGCAGGGCGGCGTGGTATCGCGCACTGTCGCTGGACGCCAAGGCGTCGGGACGGCTGCTCTTTTCGGGCTTTTGCGGCTGGCGGTTTTGGCAGGCGATCGCATTGCGGCTGATCCTGCGGATCAAAAGCGCGCTCTGGTCGGCAGTGTTTTCTCTCCCCGCGCTGCTGCTGGTTTTGGTATCCCTTTGGCTGCGTTCGGAGTGGCAGCAGTATCTGCTGCATGATACGCCGCTTTTTCTTTCCCTCTTGTGTATTTCGGCAGGACTTGGTATAATAGGACAGATCGCCTGCGGCATTTTCCTGCTGCGGTATGCCGCGGCGGAGTTTTACCTGATCGATCCGTCTGCGCCCTGCGGTGTGCGGGAGGCGGTGAGGCGGTCGGTGAGGCTGATGAAAGGGAAGCGGTTTGCGCTGACAGGGCTTTTGCTGACGCTGATCCCGTGGTGGATCGCCTGCTTGGCGCTTTCACCGGCACTGTTTGTGTTCCCGTATTTTTGGGAAACGCGGGCACTTTTTCTGCTGGAGCAGATGCGGCAGGAGCGGTTGACAGAAAGGATTGACGAACTTGAAAAAGCAATATAAACGGGTGGTGGTGAAGGTCGGCACCTCAACGCTGGCGCACAGCACCGGAAGGCTTAATATCCGCCGGGTGGGACGGCTGGTCGAAACACTGTCCGATCTGCAGAATGAGGGGTATGAGATCGTGCTGGTGTCCTCCGGCGCGATCGGGATTGGCGCCGGAAAGCTGGGCTTTCGGGAGAGACCGACCGATATTCCCACACGGCAGGCGTGCGCCGCGGTGGGACAGTGCGAGCTGATGTATACTTACGACCGGCTGTTCGGGCAGTATAACCATACGGTGGCGCAGGTGCTGATGACCCGCCACACGGTAGAGGAGCCGCAAAGCCGCGAGAACGCGATCAATGCGTTTTCGTCCCTTCTCTCGCTCGGCGTGATTCCGGTCATCAACGAGAATGATACCGTCGCAATCGAGGAAGTGGAGTTCGGCGATAACGACACCCTTTCCGCAATCGTGGCGGAGCTTGTGGAGGCGGATCTGCTGATCTTGCTGACCGATATTGACGGGCTGTATGATAAAGATCCCCATGAGGCGGAGGACGCAAAGCTGATACCGGTGGTGAAGTGGATCACCGATGAGATCCGTATGCTGGCAGGGCGCGCGAAGTCCAAAATGGGAACCGGCGGCATGGTCACCAAGGTGCAGGCGGCGGAGCGGGCGACCGCGCTGGGCATTCCCACCGTGATCGCAAACGGCAGAGAGCCGGAGATTCTTTATGATGTGCTGGCTGGGAAGTCGATCGGCACCGTGTTTCTGGCGGGGGAGGAATAAGATGGATTTACAGGAGCTGGGTCGTCGGGTAAAGGACGCCGCCGCTGTCATGGCGGCGACCGGTACGGCGGAGAAAAACCGTGCGCTGAGCCGCATCGCGCAGGAGCTGAGAAACCGGCAGGCGGAAATTCTGGCGGCAAACCGAAAAGATGTGAAAAAAGCGGAGGAAAACGGCGTTGCTTCGCCGATGATCGACCGCCTGCTGCTCAATGAAGAGCGGGTTTTATCGATGGCAGAAGCGGTGGAAAAGCTCATCGGGCTTCCCGATCCGGTCGGTCGGGTGATCGAGGGTCGCCGATTGGAAAACGGCTTGCAGATCACAAAGATACGGGTGCCGCTGGGTGCAATCGGGATCATTTTTGAGTCCCGTCCCAATGTGACGGTGGACGCCGCCACGCTCTGCCTGAAAGCGGGGAACGCCGTGCTGCTGCGGGGCGGGAAGGAAGCACTCGAAAGCAATCGGGCGCTGAGTATCGTGATGAGAGATGCGCTGACCGAGTGCGGACTGCCTGCCGATGCGGTGGGACTTGTGACCGATACCGATCATGAAACGGCGGCGCAGATGATGCGGATGAACGGTATATTGGATGTGCTGATTCCGCGCGGAGGCGGACGGCTGATCCGCACCGTGGTGGAGACTGCCACGGTACCGGTGATCGAAACCGGCACCGGCAACTGCCATGTGTATGTGGATAAGGCGGCTGACCTTGCCATGGCGGTGCGGATCATCGACAATGCCAAAACAAGCCGTCCATCGGTCTGCAACGCGGCGGAAACGCTGCTGGTACACCGTGCAGTGGCAAAGGAGTTTCTGCCGATGGCGGCAGAGGCTTTGCGGGCGCATCGGGTGGAACTGCGGGGCTGTCCCGTTACCTGCTCGATCCTGCCCGAGGCAAAGCCAGCGACCGAGGCGGATTGGGAAACGGAATTTCTCGATTACATTCTGGCGGTGCGGGTGGTCGATTCGCTCGATGAGGCAATCGCGCATATCCGCCGCTATTCCAGCGGTCATTCCGAGGCAATCGTCACCGGCGACCTTGCCGCGGCGGAGCGGTTCAAGCGGGAGATTGACGCTGCCGCCGTCTATGTCAACGCCTCCACCCGCTTTACCGACGGCGGGGAGTTCGGGCTTGGCGCGGAAATCGGTATCTCCACCCAGAAACTTCACGCCAGAGGACCTATGGGCTTGGAGGAGCTTACTTCGTATCAGTATATTGTGGAAGGAAACGGGCAGATTCGATGAAAGAGAAAAACGGGAAAAAGGGACGCGGCGTAGCATGGTTCGGTCTGGTGGTCATGGCGTTTGCACTGGTAGGGCTTTTCGCCGTGGGATATGGCGGCGTGCGGTTGACTGCCTCTTTGCTGTCGAACGATAAGCTGAAAGGGGAGTTGGAGGACTTTCTTGCGCCGGTGGTGATCCTCGATCCGCCCGCGTTTGATTCGCCCGATCAGCTTGACGAACGTATCGTGCGGACGGCGGCGATCTGGCATCTGGTGCGGACGGAGGACTTATCCCGTTATCAGATGGACAGCTACGGCTTTTTTGCGGTGCCTGCCACCGATATTGAGCGGCACGCCGTACAGCTGTTCGGGGAGGTTCCTGCCTTACAGCACGACTCAATCCAAACCTATACCGGCGACCTGTTTTCCTATTCGGAGGAAGCGGGTTGCTATATCGTGCCGAGTGAGCCGCAGATCATTCCCTACATACCGGAGATTGACGAAATCACCCGCAGCGGTGATACCTATACCCTGCGGGTCGGGTATATTCCCTATGCGGCGCAGTGGAGCAGCGGCAGCCGCCGCACCGAGATCAGCCCCGATAAGTATCTGACCGCCGTAGTTGTCCGTCAGGAGGACGGCAGCTTCCGGCTTTCGTCTTTGAGCAATACCGAACGGGTGGAGGATAACACCTCTTCCGCACAAACGGTCAGTCAGGCGTCCTCTATCACACCGTCTGACACCTCCGGCGTTCTGGCTTAAAACGAGTGTGGCGAAAACCGCCACGCTTTCGAGGGACAAACTGGATTACGCTGAAGCTATCGTCTTTGTCAAAACCTCCCTTGTCAAAGGGAGGGGGACCGCGCTTTAGCGCGGTGGTGGGATTCAAAACCGCTTTTTCCTCTTGCGGTTCTAGGTTTTGCTTTTTCGACAAACTGAAAATGAAAAGGCGCAGCTTTTAAAGCTGCGCCTTTCTATTTTATTCGGTTTTAGCATTATGCCTTCCACACGGCTTTGAGGATAGCGGCAGGCTTCGGCGGCGTTCCGTAGAGCAGCACGCCGACCCGATATATCTTGGCGGAGAGAATGCCGATTCCCACTGTCGAGCCGATCAGTATCGCAATGGAAACGGCGATCTCATACCACGGCACCGTGCTCATGCAGATGCGGGTGAACATCGCCATCGGCGAGGTGAAGGGGATATAAGAGCATACTTTGATGAGGATAGAGTCGGTATTGCCGCTGGTCATGGAAAGTACGACTACCATAAAAGCGATGATGAACAGGAAGGTGATCGGCATCACCGAAGTGTTGATGTCCTCCAGCTTGGACGCGGTCGAGCCGATTGCTCCGTATAAAAAGGCATAGATCAAAAAGCCGAGGACAAAGAAAACAAGCAGGAAGATAAACAGGGGCAGCGGGATATTGAAAATAGATGCGATGATCTCATTGTCACCCCATGCCGACCGGTTGATCTGGTAGAACAAAACCGCCGAGCCGAACACGGCTGTGAGCTGGATCAGCCCTGCGATGCAGGAGGCAAGCACCTTCCCGAACATCATGGCGGTCGGATTAGCGCTGGTGATCAGCAGTTCCATGGCACGGGAGCTTTTTTCGGTCGCGACATTGGTGGCGACCATCTGCCCGTAGAGGAGGATCACCATATAAAGCGCGAAGATCATGATGTAAGTGTAAAAGAAGTTTTCCATCTGATCCTTGCCGAGCGCCTCGGTACGGCTTTCGACCTGTACCGACAAAATTTCGCCTGCCTGCTCGGGGGTCATACCGCTTGCAACCATGGCGGTCGTCCGGTAGACCTCCTGCAGCACCGTATCGGCAACCGTGCAGTTTGTGTCGTACATCGACAGGTTGTTGACATAATAGGTGTAGGAGGCGGCGGTGTCCATCACAAAAGCGCACTCTGCTTCGCCCGAAACGATCTGTGCCTTTGCGTCTTCCGCTCCGCCGGCGGCGAGCTTCACCTCGTAGTCGGGAAACGCGGCGGCAAAGGAGCTTTGCACCAGGGCGGCAAGCTCCGCATCTTCAGCGCAGACCAGCATCACCGAAGCCGGCGTCCCCTCGGACGGCTGTGCTTCCTCGGAGGAGAAAAAGGCGGCAAGGTTCGGGATAAACATCAAAACGGCGATCGCGATCACCAGAAAGAGGGTGACGCCGATGAAAATTTTGTTTTTGCAGTAATTTTTCAGCTCAAATTTGAGGATTTTGGAAAACTGCTTCATGCCGCTTGCCTCCTATCTCTGCTCGCCGGTGTATTCGATGAAAATGTCATTGAGGGACGGCTCAAACACCTTGATCTCGTCCACATCGTACCGCTCGACCAGCCGTTTCATGACCTCCTGCTTGCGGTCGGGGCAGTCAAGCCGGATCAGCAAAGCGCCGTCCTCGCATACTGTGCAGGCGTCGCCGAAGTCCGCCCGAATCGGCTCGGGGTTCTGGGCGGCTACCACCAGCCGGTCGCGGGGATAGTCCCGCTTGATGTCACGCAGATCGCCGCAGATCGCCACCTTGCCGTCATGAATGATCCCGATGCTGTCACAAAATTCCTCAATGTAGTTCATCTGGTGGCTCGAAAAAAGCACGATCTTTCCCCGTGTGATCTGCTCCTTCACCACATTTTTGAGGAGCATGGCATTGACCGGATCAAGCCCCGAAAACGGCTCGTCTAAAATCACGATCTCGGGATCGTGGGCAAGCGCGGTAACAAGCTGAATTTTCTGCTGGTTCCCTTTCGAGAGGGTGTCCAGCCGCTTGCCGCGGTACTCGCTCATCTCGAGCCGTTTAAGCCAGTAGTCAACGGCTTTTATAGCGTCTGTGCGGTTCATGCCTTTGAGCTCGGCAAAATAGACAAGCTGGTCGATCACCGGCTTTTTGGGATATAGCCCCCGTTCCTCCGGCAGATAGCCGAAGCGGATTTTACGGTAGTCGATCGGTATACCGTCTATCCTGATCTCGCCGCCGTCGGCGGGAAAGACATTCATTAAGATTCGTATGGAGGTCGTTTTTCCGGCGCCGTTCCTGCCGAGCAACCCGAACGCCTTGCCGCCGTCCGCCGTAAAGGAAACGCCCTTGAGTACCCGCTTTTCTCCGAATGATTTTTCGATGTCTGCAAGCTCCAGCCGCATAGTATGCCCTCCCCAATCGGTGCTGCCGTTATTATAGCATGGGGAAGGCCAAAAAGCAACACGCTTCGGCGATTCACTCCAAATCTATCGTCCTTGTCAAAACCTCCCTTGTTAAAGGGAGGGGGACCGCGCTCCGCGCGGTGGTGGGATTCAAAACCGCCAAAGCTAAAATCGGAAGCTATAAGAAGAAATTACATCTCACGTGGGTAGAGAGATAAAGCAACACGAGATGCTCTAAAGAGCATCTCGTGCATAGAAATTATGGGTTATTTCGCCGAGTTCTCATACGCCTCGATCATCTTTTTTACCATCTGCCCCCCAACGGATCCTGCCTGCTTGGAGGTCAGATCACCGTTGTAACCCTGCTTAAGATTCACGCCGACCTCGCTTGCAGATTCCATCTTGAAACGATCCAGCGCCTCGCGTGCTTCCGGCACAACCAGCTTGTTGCTTCTAGCCATGATATTAGTCTCCTTGTACTTAAAATTATTTTTCCTGCGACTTTGCGTTTGCAGTAGTAGTCTGTGTGATTCGACAGGATTTATCATAGGTAATTTTTGGCGTTTTTTGCCGACCGACAGCGAAAATGCGCATAAAAAAGCAGGTGGAGCTTGCGCTCCGCCTGCTTTTGATTTTTTTGGTAAATAATTTTCGCAAAGTTCATTCCTTTGCGAAAAATCGCGAAAATCTCTTTTAAAGGCAGCTTCTCCGGCACGCCTTGACGGCGGCAGAGGACGGCGATGGATTACAATATGCTGTTGAGCTTATTGATCTCGTTCCTTTTAAATGCCATCGAGGAATGCACATAACGCTCCAATGTAAAACGCGGGCTGGTATGCCCCAGTATCTCGGACAATGATTTGATCTCGACCCCCACCTCCACACATCTTGTGGCAAAGGTGTGCCGCAGCATATGGAAATGCACGTCTTTAAGCCCGCATGCATCGGTGTACCGCTTCAGGCGATATTGCAGCGTGCGCGGCTCCAGATAGTGATCCTCCTCACCGGTCAGCACGAATGCGTTTTGGTTTTCTATGCGCCACCTTTTACAAAGCGCCAAAGCGTAATCGGTAAGCGGTATGCGGCGAACCGACATGGCGCTTTTCGGTTGACTGATGACGACCTTTGTCCGCTGCCGTGTATCGCTGATATCCCGCAATCGCTGCATGGCGGCGTTTACAGAAAGTACGCCTTCCTCCAATTCGATATTCTTCCAGCGCAGTGCGCAGATCTCACCGATCCGCAGCCCCGTCAAAAGAGCCAGAAGCACCCCGAACTTGCAGGAGTCGGTATCGGTGAGCAGATAACCGATAAACCGCGTTTGTTCCTCTATGGTCAGAACACGCGGCTGTTGTTTTTCCTCCTTCGGATACACAACATCGACCCGCTGCAGAAGATCGGGGCGCTGTTTGGCGGTGTGTTTCAAAATAGAGTGTACCATCGCCAAAATATCCCGCACCGTTTTCGGGGACAGCCCTTCCTCCGACAGCAATTCGTTGCTGAACTCCTCCACCAGCACCGAGGAAAGCGCGGTCACCGGATAACTCCCGAGCTTCGGCTTGATGTGGTTCTCGATCGTGGTCAGGTATTTCATATAGGTAGACTCTTTCACGCGGTTTCGGCTCAAACGCAGCCACTCGTCGCAGTAAGACGAAAAACGGCGGCGTTTGCCGTCATCGGGCGAAGGCGTATTCGTGAGCAGGGCGGCTTTCGCCTGCTCGACCTTCTCCTTTGCCTCCCGATAGGAAGCGCCATAGCAGTATCCGTACCGAATCACGCCGTCTACGGTATGCCTTTTGATATACCGCGCTTCCCAACGCCCGTCCTTCCGTTTATAGATGTTTTCTCCTTTTTTCGACATGGTTTTACCCCCTTTATGAAGATACCGTTATTGTAACATTCTCCCTTCAAGCCCGTAAACGCAACGGCGCTTTTGACGGCGTTTGACCGCCTTTCCACCCCATTTTTATTGACTGAAACTACTAAATTGCATAAAAGTAACCCCCTCAGACTTGAGCAGAAGAAACAAAATGTTTACAAAATCGCAATTTTTTAAAAAATCTCTTGCATTTATTGAAACGCTGTGTTATACTGATTTTCACAAAGGAATGAACTTTGCGAAAAAATCGACGCTGTGTCCGACAAAAATAGGTTGTCTGATTGGGTTTAAATCATGCGGCTTACGCGTTTGGAGGAAAGCGGCGGACGATTTCTTTGCATATCTTCATTCAATTTGGAAAGAAAATGGAGGTAGTAACGTTGAGGATTAAGAAAGTGTTGGCTAGCTTGTTGAGCTGCGCTCTGATTCTTTCTGCCATGCCTTTTTCTGCTTTGGCAGCGGAAGAGCATGTGCACCACTATGCGGAGACGCCGTTATCAGAGCCGAGCTGCAAAGACAAGACCAACGGCGTCAGCAAGTTCACCTGCGACGAATGCGATGATTACTATTATGCCGTTGTGCCATATGCACACACAAAGGACGGCGCAGAAGATTATGTGGAGACCAAGGCTGCCACCTGCGGAGCGGCGGGCGAAGCGACCTATACCTGCGTAGTCTGCGGCGAAAAGGTGACCGAGGTCCTTCCTGCGACCGGTGAGCATCAGTATGTGGACAAGGTGATCGATCCCACCTGCACCGAGCCTGCCAAGGCGGGTGAGGTCTGCTCTGTCTGCGGTGCAGTGAAGGGCACCCTTTCGGTGGTCGAGGGCACAAAGCCGCTGGGTCACAGCTTTGTTGTGACCGACGATCAGGCGGAAGGCGCCGCACCGAGCACCGAGAAGGTCGTGACCGATGAGAAAGGCGCTTACCAGAAGGTTACCGTTGTTCAGGATTTCGAGAACTACACTGCTCTGGTGGCGGACGGAAAAGGCGGACAGAAAGTAAACTACGGCAATGTTCCGTTCCCCACCTATATCGTGAATGACGGTATCGGCGGCACCAAATCGCTCCAGCTCAAGAGCAATGATATCGATACGTCATTAGTTGGGGATCCGCCAAAGGCAAACTTTTTAAGCAAAGCCACGCAGATCCGGATCGTGCTGAACGCGGATCAACTGACGGGGGACGGACTCTATTTTGAGGTTTATACCACCGTTAAGATTGCAAGCGGAACCAGCGGTGAAACCAATGACAATCAGAATGTTCAGATCGCCAAAACGAACAATGCGGCGCCCAACGGTTCGTTCACTTGGGAGAAAAGAGGCAAACTGCTGATTACGCAGGAGAAAGCCGCTGCTTCTTCCAAGGAAGCACCGATTACATTCTTCTGTCCGTGGTCGGAGTTCAAAATCAATGATGTGGCTGCCTACAACAGCAGTCATGCCGGTGAGAATGTTTATTTCCAAATCAACTGGGTTTATAGCAATTTCTCCAGCGGCGCACCGGCACTGAACGACGTTTTCCAGATCGACAACATCGGCTTCTATGAGGCGACCGAAGCGCCCTCTGCCGGCGGCACGGAGAAGCCTGCCAAGGAGCACAAGGATCAGTATAAGCCGGCGACCTGCACCGAGGACGGTTACGGTTACTGGGAGTGCGAGCGTTGTGACGCCGCAAAAGAAGATGTGATCCCCGCTTCCGGGCATCAGTGGGAAAAAGAAGTATTTAAGGACGCCGACTGCGAGAATGGCGCGCGGGTGGAGCACACCTGCTCTGTCTGCCAGACGACCGAGGTAGTGGAAGCATTCAAAGAGGGCGATCCGCTCTATGCTCCGGCGAAAGGTCATAAGTGGGGCAAAGAGGTGGTAACACCCGCGACCTGTAAGACGGGCGGCAAGACCACCCGTACCTGCGAAACCTGCGGCAAAACGGAAACCTTAAGTGAGACGGCTGTCGATCCGACTGCTCATAAGCCCGTGCTCAGCGCAACGCTGAAGGCGGCGACCTGTGAGGAGAACGGCGTAGGCAAGTACACCTGCGAGCTTTGTAAAGCAGACCTGGGCTACAAAGTGATCCCCGCCGATCATCTGTGGGTCGAGGACAGCAGAACCGAAGCGAACTGCGGCAAAGACGGTGTGATTAAGTACAAGTGCTCCGTGCATGAGGACGTCACCAAGGAAGTCGTGCTTCCCGCGACCGGCAAGCACACCTGGGGTACAGAAGAAGTGCCGATGGAGGCTGATTGTCTGAATCCGCAGAGAGTGGTAAAGGTTTGCAGCACCTGCGGTGCGGAGCAGCTCATTCAGGTTGTGGAGAACGGCGAGAAGGCGTTGGGTCACAAGTGGGTCCTGGCGGAAGGCGCCGAGCAAGAGAAGGATTATAAGCCGGCGACTTGCACCGAGCCTGGTAATGGCAAGCAGGTGTGCGAGCGGTGCCATATTGCGAAGGAAGACACCGTGATCGCTCCCACCGGTCATACCTGGGGCAAAGATGAGTTCAAGGACGCCGATTGTGAGAACGCCTCTCGCATCGCCCACACCTGCTCTGTCTGCAAAGCGGAGGAGATCGTTTATCAGTTCCAGCCCGGCGAGGAGCTTTACGCTCCGGCAAAGGGTCACAAGTGGGGCAAGGACGTGGTAACGCCTGCAACCTGTAAGACGGGCGGCAAGACCACTCATACCTGCGACAACTGCAAAAAGACCGTGACGGTAAGCGAAACGCCGGTCGATCCGAATGCGCATAAGTCGGTTCTCAGCGCAACGCTGAAGGAAAAGACCTGTGAGGAGAACGGCGTAGGCAAGTACACCTGCGAGCTTTGCGGCGCAAATCTGGGCTACAAGGTGATCCCTGCCGACCATAAGTGGGATACGGTTGTTTCCTCTACTCCCGCGACCTGCGGCAAGGCGGGCACGACCGTTTACGGCTGCTCCCTGCACCCGGACGAGAAAGTGAGAAAGACGGTCACTACACCGGCGACCGGCAAGCACACGATCGAAAAGAATAAGCTTCTGGAAGCCGACTGCTTGAATCCGCAGAGAGTGGCAGAGCAGTACTGCACCGTTTGCGGTCAGACCTTCGGCAAGGTGGACCCTGTGAAGGACAGCAAGCCGCTGGGTCACGACCTAAAGCTGGTGGAAGGCAACGAGAAGAATAAGGAAGCAACCTGCACCGAGGACGGTTATGGCGTATTCAAGTGCTCGCGCTGCGATTACACCGAGGAAGGCGTGATCAGGGCTGCGGGACACAAGTGGGATCCCAAGACCGCAACGGTAGTACCGGCAAGCTGTGAGTTTGGCGCCGGTGTCCAGACCACCTGCTCGGTTTGCGGCGCAACAACCGTGGACGAGTTTGATGCGGCGGACGATCCCAGCCTGGTTTCTCCGGCTCTGGGTCATGATTACTCCATCGAACAGGTCGTTGCGGCAACCTGTGCAGAGGGCGGCTACACCCTCCACACCTGCGCACGCTGCGGCAAGTCCTATCGCGACAACGAGACCGAAATCAATCCGAACAATCATATTCCGAAGCTGGTCGACACCCTGAAGGCGGCGACCTGCACCTCGACCGGCGTAGGCAAATATGTCTGTGCCAACGAGAAGTGTAACGCGAATCTCGGTTATAAGGTAATCCCGATGACCGACCATCAGTGGGGCGCGGAGCAGGTAGACGGCACCACCGTTTATGTGGAGTGCAGCGTCTGCAAAGCAAAGAAGATCCTCTTTGAGGAGAAGCACGAAAAGACCCATGTTCTCGCCGGTAAGCCGGCGACCTGCACCGAGGCGGGCTTGTCCGAGGGCGAGGTTTGCGACAACTGCGGCGCAACGGTGAAGGAGCAGACCGTGATTCCGGCGCTCGGACACCAGTTCACCAATAAGTGGGGCAGCAACGAAACCACCCACTGGCCCCTCTGCGACCGTTGCGGTGAGGCGGCGGACGCTCCTGCACCTCATCTCGATGAGGATCAGGACGGTGCGTGCGACCTGTGCAACTATCAGATGAGCGGTCACAGACATGTCGATCATCTCATAAAGGTCGAGGCGAAGGAAGCCACCTGCACCGAGGCGGGGAATGACGCCTACTATCGCTGCGAGGAGTGCAATATGCTCTTCTCCGACGATCAGGCAGAGCATGAAGTGCAGGAGAATGAGGTACAGCGTCCTGCAACCGGACATTCCTATCAGGCGACCCGTTCCTGGTTTGAGGGCGGCGTAGCCTATGTGGAGTACACCTGCAGCAAGTGCAGCGATACCTATACCGACCATAGCTGATGATTATGGGATAGAGTCTGTCAACAGATCGGGCATTGTCCGATCTGTTGACGGTATCTTCCGCCAAAAGGAGTACCTGATGAAAAAAACATTCATACTGCTTTGTCTTTCCGTTTTTCTGCTGTTTTCCACTACTGCCTGCGGTTCTTCGACCACGGTCGGGCTGGACGACAGTGAAAGCGAGGTGCTGGCTCTCATCGGCGATGACGTTCAGGTCGTTGAGGAAAGCGAATGGGCAAATATCGTGCCGGAGCTGGCGGCTCATATCGGAGAATTTGACGGTCAGGTGTTCCAGCTCGAGGGCGTGCTCCGCAGGGACGGAGATCAGCCTTATGTTTACAGAACACTGGTGAACGGGGACAGTAAAACCGAATGTGCGCTGCCCCTGCGGTATCTCCAGAAGGAAATTGAGGAAGGCGCCTTTGTGCGCGTGACCGGCGCAGTCAACGCCGGTGAGCTGAACGGAGAGACGGTCAACTATCTGGAGGTCATTGCGATCGAGGTTCTCTCGTCCGGCGGAGCGTCGGAGCTGCCATGGAGCGGCTCGGTTCATAATCATTAAAAGTAAAGTGAGGTTCAGATGATCGTGAGAATAGTAAAACAGTTTCTCAGCGTTGTCTTGGTTGCTTTGACCCTGTTCGGCACTGTCAATATGCTGGCGGGCGTTGTAAGCGCCGAAGATGATGCGACCTATACCCTCTCCTTTGTCTACCATGATCCTACCGAGACGGACTCCGGCAACGGCAGGATTGAGGCGGTCAAAGTACCCAAGGGTGAGGCAATCGGCGACCGTATGCCCGCCGAGCCTGTCGTAGAGGGGCTTGATTTCCTCTATTGGCAGAGCAATGGCGTTATCATCGACAGCAGCTATATCCCGACCAAGGACATCGTGGTGTCGCCGGTTTACGATTCCTACCTGTTACAGTTTGTCTATCCGAATCCCACGGCGGAGAATCCCGATAACGGCAAGTGGGTCGACGTGGAGGTTCCCAAAGGTCTGGCAATCGGTGACCGTATGCCGAAGGAGCTTCCGGTAAAAGATGGGGAATACTTCCTTTACTGGGTGAGCGGCGGCAAAGAGATCAACGAGAAAACGGTTCCGGAAAAGAATATGGTCGTGGCGCCGTATTGGTGTGAGCATTCTGATGTCCAGATGATCGAGGGCACTCCTGCCACCTGCACGAAAGACGGTAAGTCCGATGGAAAGAAGTGCGCGGTTTGCGGCAAAGTGCTGACGGAGCAGAAGACCATTCCTGCCGAAGGACATCAATATGCCGATACCTGGAGCTATGATGAAAACGGACATTGGCATACCTGCACCGTTTGCGGCGAGAAGGACAATGTGGTAGCTCATACGGCGGGAGACGCCGCGACCGAGGACAAGGATCAGACCTGTACCGAGTGCGGTTATACGATCACGCCGGCAATCGGGCATCAGTGTGCCAATCATTTGACCAAGGTAGAGGCGAAAGCCGCCACCTGCACCGAGGACGGCAACGACGCTTATTATCGTTGCAGCTGCGGTAAGCTCTATGCGGACGATCAGGCAAAAGAAGCGATCGCGGCGGACGATGTAGTCGTTCCTGCGACCGGTCACACTCCCGCAAAGGCGTGGGAGTCGGACGAAACCAGTCACTGGCATAACTGCACCGTCTGCGGTGAAAAGTGCGAAGTCGCCGTCCATACGCCGGGCAATCCCGCAACGGAGGAAGCTCCCCAGCTCTGCACCGAATGCGGCTATCAACTCGCAGAAGCTCTCAAGCATAACTGCGCTGATTCCCTGGTTTTGATTCCCGCACAGGAAGCAAGCTGCACCAAGGAGGGGAATATTTCCTACTATCTGTGCACCTGCGGCAGACTTTATGCGGACGCTAAAGCGACCGAGGAACTCAAAGCGGACGATGTGATCGTTCCTGCGACCGGCAATCACAACTTTGGTGAGTGGGTCACCGTCAAGGAAGCAACCGCGTCTGAAGAAGGCGTGGCGCAGCGCACCTGCGCTAACTGCGGCGTTTCCGAAGAGAAGGCGATTCCTAAGACAAATGGAACCGCTGCTCCGTCCGGTACGAATACTTCTTCCGGCACTACCGCAAACGGCTCCGGTCGTACAAATGACGCCGGTAATACCGCTACCAGCCCCAAGACCGGCGTTGCCGGTATGGCGTTCTGGGCATTCATGCTCGTGCTTTCGGGCGCAAGCGTGATCGGGGCTTTCAAAAAACGCAACCGCATCTAAAACCTTATATGCCTTCATAGCAAAACGGCAGGCACATTCGTGCCTGCCGTTTTGCTATTTAGTTAGAGCAAATAGATTTATAATATGCAGTTACAGAAGGAAAGGAAGTAAGAGGTCGGTTATAGGCAATTTTCGAGAGAAATAAAGTGGTGGAAGGTGGCTTTTTCTTTAAGGACTTTACTTTTTCGCGATTTTTCTTGCTTCTTTTCAATACACGGCATATAATAACAAAAAAGTGCGATCATCGAAATCGGAGGAGAAAAAGGTGTATATTGCACATCGAACTGAGGACGGCAGGATACAGACGGTTTTGGAGCATTGCCGAAATGTTGCTGCGCTGTCTGCCGATTTTGCCGGTTCCTTCGGGGCGGAGGAACTGGGACGGCTGGCGGGACTGCTTCATGATATCGGGAAATACTCTAATGCGTTTCAGCGGCGTATCCAAGGCGCTGATATTCGTGTGGATCATGCCACTGCCGGAGCTTGGGAATGTTTTCGGCAGCGGCAGTTGGCAGCGGCTTTCTGCGTTGCCGGACACCATGGCGGATTGCCGGAATTGGGTACGCGGGACGACCTGCCCGATCTGCCGACTCTCTGCGGTAGAATGAATCGGGCGAAAGAGGGACGGCTGGACCCCTGTGACGCATGGCAAAGTGAGATCGTGCCGCCCAAGGTGCCGCCGCAGCCGCTCATGAGCCCGATAGACGACTTCTTTTTTGTGCGAATGCTGTATTCCTGTATTGTGGACGCCGATTATCTGGATACCGAGCAATTCATGCAGGGGAAGACAGAGCGGGGCAGCACGGCAAGCATGGCGGTACTGGACGAGCGGCTGCAACGGTATCTGCGGGAACACTTCTTTCCGCCAAAAGGAGAGCTCAACCGGCTTCGCTGTGCCATTTTGGAGCGCTGCATCGCGCAGGGTGAGGCGCAAAACAAGACGGGGTTATATACCCTGACCGTTCCGACCGGCGGCGGAAAGACGGCAGCCTCTTTGGCGTTTGCCCTTCGCCATGCCAAAACCTGCGGACTGAAACGGGTCATCTATGTGATACCCTATACTTCCATTATCGAGCAGACTGCGGCAGAGTTTCGCAAAATGCTGGGTGAGGATTTTGTGCTGGAGCATCATTCCGGCGTGACATATGACACCGACGAAAACGGCGAGGTGCGGCCGGCTGACCGAAAATTTATGCTGGCGGCAGAAAATTGGGATATGCCGGTTGTGGTGACTACGGCGGTTCAGTTTTTCGAGTCTTTATATGCCGCCAAGCCGTCTAAGTGTCGGAAACTCCACAATTTGGCAAACAGCGTCATCATTTTTGACGAGGCGCAAATGCTCCCTCTGCCATATCTGCGTCCCTGCGTGTCTGCTATCGCGCAGCTGATTAAGCGATATGGGACATCGGCGGTGCTTTGTACCGCAACTCAACCGGCTTTGCAATCTGTTTTTCGGGAGTTTCTGCCAGATCAAACGGCGGTAGAGCTTTGTCCGGCAGAGATGGTGTCCTCTCCGGTATTCCGGCGTGTGACTTTTCAAAAGGTCGGGCGTTTGAGCTGGGACGCGCTGACTGACGCATTGAACCGGCAGGAGCAGGTCCTTTGCGTGGTCAACAGCCGGAAGAGTGCGCGGACAGTGTATGACAGTCTGGAGACAAACGGTCGCTTTCATTTGTCCACCCTCATGTATCCCGCCCATCGGCGTGCGGTACTGCGGGAGATCCGTGAGCGTTTGAAGACCGGTCTGCCCTGTCGGGTGGTATCCACCAGTCTCATTGAAGCGGGAGTAGATGTGGATTTTCCGGCTGTGTTTCGGGAGGAAGCGGGTTTAGACTCTATTCTTCAGGCGGCCGGACGCTGCAACAGGGAGGGACGGCGAAGCGCTCGGGAGAGTGTGGTACATATTTTTCGGGCGGAGAGTATGCCGCCGCCCATGTTCGGACGGGCGATCGGTGCGGCTCAGTCGGTCACGGAACGCTATGACGACTTGTTGGAGGCCGAGGCTGTCAGGTCCTATTTTGAGGAACTGCTGGATATATCCGGAAAGGCGGCGCAGGATAAAAAGGATATCATCGGACAGATCAACCAAGGCGGTTTCCCGTTTAGAAAGGTGGCAGACGAGTTTCGGCTCATTGAGGAGGACACCCGCACGGTTTACATACCGCTGGAGGAAGGTGTCGGGCTGATAGAGCGGTTGCGGCAGGGGAACATTTCAAAGGGGCTTTACCGCAAACTGGGGCAGTACAGTGTTTCGGTGTATGAGCGGCAATTCCGCATGCTTTACAAAGCAAATGCGCTGGAGCTTATAGGAGACGGGGAAAGCGCGATTTTGACGGATATCGACCGGTACGATCAGGACACGGGGCTGTCCTTTGAGGACGACAGCGAAAAGCTGCTGATTGTGTGATCGGGAAAAAGTGACAGGCGGGGTTTTGACTCCGCCTGTCAAACTATATAAAAATATAGGATATTAAACCAAAAATATGGACAAGACGGCGAAAGAATGGTACAATATGAATACCATTAAAAGGAAGGAGTTGAAAGCCATGTCCATATTGATGGAAGTCTGGGGGGATTACGCCTGCTTTTCACGACCCGAGATGAAGACCGAAAGGGTCAGCTACGATGTGATGACGCCCAGTGCCGCACGCGGACTGATCGAGAGCATTTTCTGGCACCCGGGTCTTCGGTGGCAGATCGATCGCATATATGTCCGCGCACCGATTCGGTTTACCAGTGTGCGCCGCAATGAGGTGAAATCCACCATTTCCGTTCGCACGGTGCGCACGGTTATGGAGCGGGGCAGCGGGGAACTGTATCTGTCCACCCGTAGTAATAGTACTCATACTCCGCGCACTGCTTTGCTATTGCAAGATGTGCGGTATGTAATTAAGGCACATTTTGATCTCACCGATCAGGCGGCTCCCGGCGACAATGCCGGCAAGTTTCAGGAGATGGTTACACGCAGGATTGCCAAGGGGCAATGCTATCATCAGCCCTATTTCGGGTGTCGGGAATTTCCGGCTCGTTTTGCACCCTGTACCGAAATTCCGCCCTGTCCGGAGGAACTGATGGGTGAAAAGGATCTGGGCTGGATTCTGTATGACATGGATTGGGAAACCTATCATGATAACCCCGATCCAAATAGGGAAATTCGTCCCCGATTTTTTCGTGCGGTGCTCCGTGACGGTGTGTTGCGGGTTCCCGATGTGCACAGTGAGGAGGTGAGGGGGTGATCCTACAGGCTTTGGTTCGGCAGTATGAAGATCTGGCTGAAAGAGGGGAGATCGCGCCGCCGGGGTGGGGTCCTGTCAAGGTGTCCTATGCGCTGGAAATTGATGGTGACGGACGCCTTCTGCGGGCAATCAGTGTAAAAACCGAGCAGGTATCGGGCAAAAAGACCGCTTTGCTTCCGCAGATTATGGACAATCTGCCCGCACCGGTGAAGCGCACTATGGGGATCAAAGCCAACTTTCTGTGGGATAACGCCGGCTTTCTGCTGGGCGTGGATACCAAAGAAAAGCCGGAGCGGATTGCCAGGTGCTTTGCCGCTTCCAAGGAGCTGCATGAGAAACTGCTGGACGGTGTGGACTCTCCCGCCGGTCGGGCGTTAAAGGCGTTTTTTGAAAACTGGCAGCCGGAGCATGCGGCAACCGATCCGGCACTGCAAGATATCTGGAAAGAGATTACGGACGGGGGAAATCTGGTATTCCGCTTTAACGGAGCCTACATTCATCGAGACAAAGCGGTGCGCGCCGCATGGCAGCGCCATTATGAAACCGATGGCGACGGACCGGTGATGACCTGTTTGGTCACCGGCAGGTCGGGACCGGTAGAAACCATACATCCCGCCATTAAGGGCGTACAGGGCGCACGGGCTGGCGGCGCCTCGCTGGTGTCCTTCAATGCCCCTGCTTTTTGCTCTTATGGGTGGGAGCAGAATCTGAATGCACCTACCGGCAAGTATGCCGCTTTTGCCTATACCGCCGCACTGAACCATCTGCTGGCAGATCGTGAACATGTCTTT
>CANQKY010000020.1 GCA_947624575.1 uncultured Clostridia bacterium | reverse complement strand
CCTGATTGACGGTCAGCGTTACAGGAGCGGTATTGGTTACTTCGATCATTGTAAGAATTACCTCCTAAATAATTTCTCATGAAAATATAAAAGGGGAAGACCCATGCGAGCCCTCCCCCTTACATTAAAAGGTTATTCGACTACTATGCTGGGATTAGAAGTTGTTCCCGCCACAGCAGCTGTTACAACCACAGCCAGAATTCAGATTCCAACCATAGTTGTAGTTGGCATAAGGATTAGGAACAAGCCAAGCAGGATTCGCAGTCGGACGAATCTGTGCAACAGCACTAGCCACCGCCGCATTGACGATGTTCTGCGTGTCGCACTTGTTCAGGCTGCTCGTAAGAGCGGCGATCTGCGCATCCTTCTGCTGCATCTGCAGCGCGATCTGCTCATCATGCAGCTGCCGGTAATTGCAGTTATCATTCTGAATAATATCACGCGCAGCATCCTGGATAGCACGAGTAATGTTGCAAGTGTCGGTCGCACGATTGTACTCCGCCTGAGCGAAGAGGCTACGCAGATCGCAGCAGCACTGATTGATGAGGGACTGAAGCGTATTGATACCCTGCAGGTAAGTCACGTTCAGGTTGTTCATCAGAGACTGAGTCTCGTAAGACTGCTGGCAGAACGCGTTGTTCAGATTGGCGAAACCAACGTTCACCGCGTCGGAAATGCCACGGACACCGTTCTGCAGCTCCTGGAAGTTCATATCCATGCAAAGGTCGCTCCGAGTCAGAGCACCATTGGAACCAGAACCACCGTTATCGCCATAGCCACCACGACCCCAGCCGCCGAACAGGGCGAATAGGATGATCAGGACCCACCAGCCATTGCCATCGCCGAAGCCACCGTCGTTCCGATTACCAGTCACGGCAGCGATGTCAGCAAGACTGGGCATACTTGCACCACCAAACATGTTTGTATTCCTCCTGAAATATAAAATTTACAAACAAGACTCCACAAGACCGCGCGCTTCTCGTGTTGCCTCGAATGTACTCTCAGAACGGAAGTTTAAGATTTTGACGAACCTGTGCCACAGCCTGTTCGGGCGTCAGGCCCATCGACTGACAAAGGTTATTGGCGATCTGCTGACCGGTTTTCTCGTCACCGGTCATAATGGCGTTAATGGCTGCAGCGGCCCAAGGAGCATTACCATTCGGCATCTGGTTCATGCCCTTCTGCAGAACAGCCTGCGCCATCTGAATCATAGGGTTAGCCATTATTCATCGCCTCCACTGGCATAGTATTTCCCTCGACCGTATGGGCGCTATTTGCCTGCCCAGATCGAGGATTTCGGTTGTTATAATACTGCTGTTTTTGCTGCCCCCGTTGCCCAAGCATCTGTTCGATCTTGTCGAGTCGAGTCATCACCTGAGCAAACTCCGACGGCCCCTCATCCTGCACTTTAGAAACGTCCTCTCGAATATAACGATAAGTCTGAATCTTTCCATCAGGACCCCAGGCTTTTGCATAGATACAAGAATCGTCGTTCATGGGGAAGAGGCTCGCCGTCCCGTCCATGGGAATTTCGTTCAGTTTGATCTCCTCCGGGTTTGCAATAATCCGGCCATGAAGTCCGGCCATGCCCATTGGAACAGGCATCGGAGCAGAGGTCTGCGTCGTCGGAAGAGCATTACGCCCCATCCAGTTCTGGTTGTTCTGCGCCATCGGCTGATACCGAACTGCCGGCTGTGCAGACATTGATTGAGCTACCGCCTGAGCAAACTGCGGATTCTGGGCGATCCACTGCTGAACTTGATCAGGGGAAGCGCCTTGCGATCCAAACACCATGGTTCTCTCCTTTCATGACATGAAATATAATTGCAAATTATTAGTTAAGACTTGTAAAGGCGGCGGTGGCAGTCTTAGCACCCCAAACACCGTCCTGCTCCTTCGTGTTACCAGGGAAGAGCTGCATCTGAAGCTTAACCACAGCGGCCTTGGTGTTGGCACCATATTCGCCGTCAACCTTGATCTGCTTGCCATCCGCACCTTTGCAGCCGCGAGCGAAGAGGATGCGTTGGACATTCTTCACCTCAGGCCCCTTGCAGCCAGTGCTAAGCTCGTGAATCTTAACGGTAAACTCCTTGCCGACCTTCACGACAGGCTCGGGGTCGACAATAGGAGTAGTGGACTCCTTATCATACTTCGGATGGCCAAAGCCAGCGACATAGGCATTCGTGAGAGAATACGAAGTTTTCTTCACCTGGTTGGACGCATTGCCCTCCACACAAGTAATCTTGCTGGAAGTAACGCCGACCACGAGACCCGTGTGAACCAGTTTCCCGTTCTGCTGGAAGAACACCTGATCGCCGACCTTGGGGCTCTTGTCATACCGCTTCTGCGCCTTGTAATACGAGGCAGAGAAAGAACAATCCGCGCCAAGCGTACTCGTCTGGCACTCGATCATCTGACCCTCGGTCTTGCCGAACGCTTTGAAGAAGCACCAGTCGACAAATACGTCGCACCAAGCGTAGCCGTTCTTGTTACCATTGTAATACCCAGCCTGATACAGATCGCGAGCATACTTGGTCCAGTTGTTAGAACCAGCATTCGCATCTTTCAGATCCAGATTAGCATTACTAGCTTTCTCTTTGTAGCCAACCTCAGCAAGAGCGATATTTACAACTTCAGCAGCAGTTGCCATTACTGCTCACCTTCCTTCCACTGTCCCTGTTCAGATTCAGTCTGAACATCCTCCACAACTTTCGACGTCTTCCAGTTCTTAAGACTTACACCAAGCAGAACACCGAGGGCGGTATCAAGAGCCATTAGAGAGGCCAGGATTTGCTCGCCATACGGAATGTTCCAAATCGTGACAAGGGCACCGAAGAAAGTACCTATCGCAGGGATGACGTACTGCGCGATAAGCAGAAGCGCGTCGTATACCTTGTCCGGCAAAAGAACTTTCATTTTTAGAAAACCTCCTTGATTTTGAAATTAATCGGTTGTTTTGCCTGTTACTAGAAACGTTTCAATTGCCTTCATAGAATCTTTCATTGATTGCGTGTCGTTTCCATTGATTCCGTGTTTAAGAAGAGCAAGGACGGCTCGAAGAGTCAATCGCTGCTCGTCTTCAAGACGGCGTAGTCGTTTGTTATCGTTATCAAGCATTCTGTCTGTGGCGTCTGCTCGATCTTCAAGTTTCTTAATGCGAGAATCTTGAACCGTGTTCGGTTCTTTAACTTTCTTAAAGAACTTCATGATAATTGCGACGGCACCACCAACGGAAACGATCATCCCACAAAAAGTTCCAAGAAATGCAAAAAATTGCCCAAGTGTGAATGATATGGTTTCCTCCATGTCGTAGAAACCTCCATAAGAAAATTTTTCTTATTTCTTACCATTGACGATCTCTTCAACTTGTTCTTGTGTCAGTTTCCCGGCCTTGACAAGTGCGTCCAAACGAGCTCGATCCCAGAGAGGCGGCGTGAAATCTTGATAGTAATGTCTCGCCATTTCATATACATTCATATCAGATCCACCCCCTGTATGATCGCGATATAGTCTACATCTGCACGAAGTTTTTCCATATCAGATGGAGGCGGTGCCGGTTGAAGTGCCCGCTCCTGTTTAATATCGTCTTCATTGCGGCCAATAATCATGAGCCCCGTCCATCGGTACAAAGGAATACCGTCTATCGTGAGCAGTTCTGGATTTTCCGCGCCGTCAGGCGTGAGACGGAATTGGTAACCAAGCCCTTCGCCGATGCAAATAGCGCCAGTTGTGTCTCGGTCAGGATATGGACCGTCGCTCCAGCCCCAGGTTATACAGCCGTCTTCACGAGTTTGTATGTAGTATTTATACAACATAAACACATATCCTCCTTTAAAGATCAGCCGACAACTCAAGGTCGCTCGTTATATAGTCATTAGTAGGCCAGCTCCCTGTCAGAATCCAAAAAGTGTGAACACTGTTTCGAGTATGGTATGAAACATATGCTGTAAGGTCACTAACGTATCCGCCACGTCTCGCGTCTGAGAACCTGCTGACGGAGCTTTTGTCGATTATCTGGGCGTAATTGGCTATCGTAGGTTTAATACGCATGGGGATGGCGAACTGGTAGTCCACAAATAGCAGGGGGGTTATAAAACGAGACCCAGTTCCGATTAGAAGTTCCAAACGCTGATAAAATCTCCGGCAGTCAGCCGTCTCCCGGTCGGCATTATAATACGGATCGCTAAAAGTCCAAATGCCGCCAGATTTCTTGCCAAGTGTTTGGATCGTTCCTGGCTCTGTTTTGGCGCCCAATATCTTCTGACCGGTGAGTGTGATCTGCACAGTATTTGTTTCCGGATCATAAGGCGCATCTTCAAGGCGCATATTTCCATTATCGTCGTAACAAAAAGTTGAAACGACAGGGCCCTCAGGCTTATATTCGAGGATCTGTTCCATTGTTCCGTTTAATGTCAACCCAGTACTGGCGTTAAAATGGGCTGATCCAGAAACCAATTTCCATCGATCAATAAAATACCCAGGTGTTGTGATGTCTAAATCATCAGTTATAAAACGATAGTAAGTTAAGTCCGATGACGATCTACGATAAGTGCCATTATCGCATATCTCATTTCGTTGATAGACAATATTATCTACCGTATCCCACCGTGCATTATTAAGAAGCTGCATATGCTCTTTCTGGACCAGAGGCGGCTGAAAGCAAGAAGGATTCAGTGCAGGCTTATCACTCATTGCAGAACCACCTCCTTAACATACATAGTAAAGTCCTCTTCAGGGGTATATTTGAAATCACTATACAGATATATAACGCCTTCTCCAGGTACGATCCACCGCCATTGCGTATACGATTCCATAGACCCAGAGGCGAACTTTATGTCTCCCGGCATAATCTCGTGCTCGGTGGTCATACCTTCTGCGGCGATCTCTGCGACCCATTCCGCTGTGAGATCTCCCAACGTCGGTTTTGGAGACTCGGTTGCCTTCCAAATATCATGCGGCACGGCAACTTCATGCATCTTCACGACGATCTCGAGCGCGCCCTTTTTCCCGTTTAGAGTCATCACACCTTGGCCGTCATTTCCGTTATATATGGACACCGGAATCTCCCGACCGTCTGTCAGGGTAATTGTATAGACATCCATCGTGCCCGGGGCGTGGTTGCCAGAAGTCCATACAATATTTTTAATACCGACGCCGGTAAAGCCGCTCAGATCTGCCAAGAACCCCCACGTGCCATCTGCACGTTTGATATACGTCTTAGCATTATCCTCTACGTTAATATCCGTAGAGATGATCGCGACCGTTCCGGGTTTCTGATTTTCCGCATCAGCTTCCATGGCATCGATACTCGGGTAGGTTATATCGTAATTCAGGCACGCACGATCGCCCGTATCTTCAAACTCCTGACGATCAGGGTTCCACGCCCACCAGTTACCGTTATCACCGACTTTATTCGGATGACCGCTATACTGTTTGGCAGTATCTGCACTCGCAGCAGCGGAATCCTCAGATTTTTTCGCCGCCGCCTCAGATGCTGCTGCCGCGTCCTCGGAAGCCTTTGCTGCTTTTTCTGACGCCAGAGCTGCGTTCTCAGAATCCTTTGCCTTTTCTTCCGAAATGCCGGCCTGCCTCTTTGACTCCTCTGCAGCGTCAGCGTAGTCATGTGCGTTCTGCACGTAATCGAGAAGAGATTTATACTCGTCCGTATCTCGAATTCCTTCCGGCGCGACTGGGTTTTTGTCAATAAATACCGGAAGGTAACTAGACATACCGACGTCTCCGTCCACGATAAACTCAATTACCGCCGGGGCAGGCCCGTCGTTTGTCGTCATGGCCTCTGTTACCTGGACATATGCTTTTGTCCGCTCCTCATTCAGGCCGAGCAATGGGTTATACACATAATACGGACTGGGCTTCGGTTTCTTCCAGCGAATATTGCCGTACGCCCCCGCAGGGACTTTGTACTCCGCCCCGCCGTAATACAAACTTACCTCAATAACTGGCAACCGGTTATCCCCCTGAACAAGATGCACAGGAGGGCCAAGTGTATCCCGATCGATGAAGTCTACTTGTGTAGTGTGGACAATAACATTTGGATGTTCATCAACGTTCCAGACTTCTAAAACAGGCATTGATAACCACCCCTCAAATTAGAATTTGTTGATGCGAATATAATCACGAATCGCCTCGACATTCGACAGCAATGTAGAGTCAACCACGAAAAAGCTCCGCTTGTTGTTACGGCTGATGATCTCGCCCGTATCAGAGTCGATCTCGTCAAACGTATAGCTGATCTGAACGCCGCCATCGATCCACAGTGTCATTATACTAGTGAGTTGCTTAGTTGTCATAAAGCACCTCCGTTGATGTGTTTATACGTTCCAGATTGGTGTATTCCTCGCCGCTTTTTACGCCTTTGAGTTCCCAAGAGAATTTCAAACCGGGTGTTCCGTTCACCTTGAAATACGTCGGCTGTTTCTCTGAGACCCAGAGATCGCCGTCGCCCTCCTTCTGAAGGAAAACATGATACTCCATTTTGCTGGAAATCGTCTCTCGGAATACATCCCCAATCGAAATATAACAGACGCCCGTGTCGTCGATTACACCAGAACCAACATCGCCCGCCATGGGGGTCGTCGTATCATATGAGTATTCCAATCTCTGGGCGTAATTCGCCGTTGAAATGGCAGTTGCGGCACGTGTGGTGGTCATCTTCTGAAATATAAAATCCATGACGCCGAGTGCATAGCTGCCGTCCGTTGCATTAGCAAATACTTTGAACATTACAGGATTGCCGCCCGCAGGTGGATTGGCAGCGTCGCCTTTAACGATGATCTGTGCCTTATCAGCCAGATGAAAACCGTCATCTCCAGATGCGCCGCCTTGAAAACTCCCGTCCTTACCGTACAAGGAGAGCTTCCCCTGGCCATAGCCCTGCGCCTCAGAACCGCCAAGAATGAGCTCACCGCCACGAACACGATCTGCCAGCATTGAATCAGTATCAATAAATTTTGCACTGATATGCCCATTGATGCCGATGAACATGTCCGAGAATTGCCCAGTATAGCCACTCGATGAGTGGGACAGTCCCTGTCGGTTCCAGCGCCAGACATTCTGGTAATTGCTAAGATCGCTGGTCTCCAGAAGCAAGAGCTCGTCCGGCCGGCCGTCGCCATCCTTATCGAACAGAATGACGTGCCCACCAAGATTGCCCGAAATCATTGCCGTCTGACGGTTGATCTCGCCTTCCACGTTGCTGTAATCGTTGATTACACTATTTGCTGCTTGCGATGCAGCCATAATTGTCGCGGTAAGATTCGATCGGGCCGCACCCAATTCGAGCTCTGTATACCGATTGGTCAGAACGTCGTAGGTGGTTGAAATACACATGCCCGTCGACGACACACCAAGCTTCGGAAACCGGACTCGGAGCGTGTCACACAGACGAACCGCTTCCAGGATTTTCAGATTCGAATAATTCAGCGTATCGCTAAGAGCCACGAAAGAGACAGTCAGAGAAACTGTTGGCTCAGCCAGTTTATTCTCCTCGATATACTCGTTTGCTCTTTCTCGAAGCTGCGCCTCTGTCGGCATCTCTTGAAAGTCGCCAGTCAGATCGAGCATCATGACACGAGAATGGTTATACGTTCCTGGGAGATTGATGACCTTCTCCGTAAGCTGCACGAGCCCACCTGTTTGCACACCGTTCGAGTCCCATTTCGGGTCAGTGTAGTAATACGGGTAAATCGCTGTCCAGCAGTTTTCGCAGTTCTCTTCCTGCGTCAAATCAGTCAGGTTTTTACCGTATTCGATCGTAATGCCATTATCTCGACCGCGATTCTGATAATACTCGACATTCCATCGATCCCACTTGTACTCGCCAGGCCAGCGGTCTAGTATCGTCCCCTCACTACCGCCAAGAATCGATCGAGCGCTGCATGGGGCAACAAGACTGAAACCAGTAGGCGTGCCTGTCTTATAGAGAACGAAATGGAACGGCGGCTTTCCAGTGTTCCATGACTCGGTCATCTGCCGGTTCATTTCTTCAAATATCCCGGTAAGGTCCTCTGCACTAAACGGCGCAAGCGGATAGCCGGTCAGATCATAGCTTATGTGATGCGCTGAAATTGTCACCAGGCCGTTAAACGGCTTTGAAATGTCATAAATACGAAACGGTTGAGGGCGATCATACGGATTCGGTTTGGTAAATATAATTCGCCGGAGCAGCAAGTCTGAATAATGTCGACCGTCTACCGGGTATTCCATCGTCAAATCGAACTCGCCGTTGCGCGCCTCATAAACGGAACAAGAAGAAGCGTCCCGAAGATCGCCCAAGCCATTTGTCCTGAATTCTACTTCATCGTGCTCGTACAAAGTGATCAGAGTGTCCACCATCTCGGTGTCACCTCCACTCTGGTTACGTCGCCGGTATAGGATATAACGTTCCGTCCTTCAACAAATGAAGGAAATGCATGAATATCGTCATCCTCGTCCCACTCAATTTGGTCGTTTTTGGGGGTGATGCCCTCCTCGCTCATGGTGTACGCCTCTCGCATATCGCTATCGAGTGTGATCTCGCCTGTGGAGGTGATCTTTATCCGTGAGTCGTTTACGATCAAATATAATTCGCCTTCGCCAAATACGGTAATCAGTGGCTTAGCGACAAATCGTGTGGGATTTAGCAGCACGAAACCGCTTTTTTCCACAATAACCTTTTTATCGCCGCTTTTTAGGAACCGCTGCGGCATACAGTTGAAATTTATCGTGGCTCGTCCGAGATGCTCGAGGACATTCGTCAGGGTTTGCTCCTCGACATAATACGCCATGCGGTAATGATCGGGGTCGTAAGAGTCCTCCAACGAAGCGTACCCAGAGGCGGAGTGAAGCCACTCAGAGACAGCCGCAGCCATCTCTGAGTGAGACTTCTCCAATGAGCCGAATGCAATGTCATACGGCTGATTCACATTTTTAAACGAGCCGTTGTCGTTTAACAGATCTCCATTCCGTCCAGGGACGTGCGTTGCCTCGTAATCCCGCTCAGCAACAGCGTAATCGGGAGGACGCTCAACTACGAGGGGGATCGTACTAGAGGGGATTTTGTTCCAGACGATTGTGCCCATACTGCTTCCTTCCTTTCCACTTGTTTCTGAAGACGACGAGATACAACGTTCGCCACTTCTTCCGGATTGTTGCTTGTAATATTGAATGTGTTGTACATAGTCGGAGCCTGTGTGGTAGTAGCCGTCTCGACCGCTTCACCATTCTGGAATGCATTACCGCCCATTGTCCGGACTTTCGCCACGGATACGGCAGAACCAGTTACAGCTGCAACGTTGGCTTCAACACCGACAGAACGATTGAACATGTCATTCAGTGTAGCCACAGAAGCCTGCGCATTGGACAGATCCACAACCGGACGAATTACCGGGTCGAACGTCAGCTCGCCAGTCAGGAACTCAGGAACTCGAGAGATCGCCTTATTCAGGCCGTCGACAGTCGCTTGGCCCAGAGCTAACGCGGCATCTTCCGCCTGCGTGATGTATTTCAGGATTCCGGAGACATAGCCGATGCCGAAATAGCCGCCAGTCTTTTCGGTTTCCTTCGACGGCGAATGAGAGTTAATCGCTTTCTGTATACCTCTCAATGCCACCTTACCAACTTCATACGCAGCGTCATAAGCCTTGTTCTGGTTGTCCTGCATGCCCTTGATAAAGCCGTCGACAAAGTTCCGTCCGTAAGTTCGAGCGGCATCAGTCGTTGCGGTCGATCCAAGACCGTTCTTGGCACTCGTTCCGATCGAGGCACCGGTATTATAGGCAGACGATGAATAACCACTAATGCCACTCACAAAGGAGGAAGCGGCGTTCGAGCCGGCGGTTTTGAACTTCTGAATGTCTTTCGATATGCCAGACACGACAGAGGCTACAAGGTCCTTACCAGCAGAAATTGCAGCTTTGCTCTGATTTTGAATTTCTTTAAGGTAATTCTCAGCAGACGTCTTTCCTTCGGGCTTAAACTTATTCTCGGCGACCTCGAGGGCAGAAATAACCGAATCAACAAGTGATTCTGCAGCAGTTGTAGCATCGCTTTGGAATCCTATATCCGAAAATGCCGTAAGATACGCAAAGACGCAATCCGTTCCGCAAGTTGTGAACGTCTCCACGTCTGCAACGCAGGCATCTGTTGCATAGCCAAGGAACGTATCCACTGCTGTCGTGACGTCTGTATTCGAATCATTAAGCGCAGAGCAGAAGTCAGAAATGCCGCTCGTTGCCAAGGAGGAAAGAGCGTCTGAGAAAGTACCAATAGCCGTCGTATTCAAGCCGCTTGCAGTAGCCAATGACGTGATGAGAGTCTCAAAACCAGTAGCAAGAGATGACAACCGAGTTACGTCGACTTCAGCCATGTCATCGTAGAAGAGTTTTAGCCAGGTGCCAAAATCCTGGATTTCCCAACCAAGGTCAGACAGAGCGTCGTTATCGGCAACAAACCATTCATTTGCACCTAACGCGAGCAACTTTTCCGCGGCAGTCTTGGCAATCGTCACGCAGTTCACGTCAGCGATTGACGTCAGGAAACCAACACCTTCATCTTCAGAGATGAGAGCCTGTATTGCACCGCCGAATGCTTTCGCTTGCGTTTTAAAGCCCTCAAAATCCTGCTGGCCACCGCCAAAGATCTTTTCAAAGAAGTTATCTTCTTCAGGAAGGGCTTTCTCCAAATTAACAAGCTCTGTAGCAGCAGAGACGGCAACACCAATACAATCAGTAGCCCCTTCGTCAAGCCCGCCGAGACTATCCTCGCCACAAATATCATGTATGGCCGTTCCAAATGCGGTTATACCGCTTGAAAACGATTCGATCGTTTCTGGTGCGCCGATAATCTTCTGAAGCCACCCCCCTCTGGACGGAAGGTTATTTACAAGATCCACCAAACTTCCAGCGGCAGTTGCTGAATCTTCAATTATAGCGGCATCAAAATTCTCGTCTTCTTTTATTGTCTTACAAAACTCGCATAATTTTGTAGCTAATGTACAAATATTCTCACCAAATTGTGCTAAACTCGTTGGCTCGCCAATGATCTTCTGGAGCCAGCCCCCGCTTCTTGGGAGGTTCGTAACCATTGTGGTTAGATCTTTTGCTGCAGTTGCTGCATCAGACATTTTCGTTGCATCAAAATTCTCGCCAAGGTTTGTGACGAAATCCCCTAGATCTGTGCCAAACTGGGGAAGCTGGGCACTAAAGTCGCTAAGACTGGTAGTCCCACCGCCGAGCAAGCTCGTGATGGCGTTCATCAGATCGCCGCCAGCCAACGCTAATAGCATCGTCGCGATTGCTTTCACGCCGTTCGCAGCTTCGTCGGTGATCCCGCTTGCGTTATCTGCAAAGGTTTTCATAGCATCGCCAAAGGTGCCCATGTCCTCAACAAGACCGCTTAAATCGAAGCCGCCAAGCAGTCCACTTATAAGGCCGCCAATCGCGGCGCCGATTGCCCCGCCGAGACTTGCAAATAGAGGAAGAGCATTATTAATAGCTTCCGAAATTCCAGGACACAGCTCATTCAACGCTACAATGGCCGCAATTACCAATGCAACAATTCCGATAATTCCAAGCATGCCGCCGAGCCCCGCGAGAATACTACCATTCGCACCGATCTTGGCCACTGATGCAAATCCGATCATGGCAACACCAAGGCCGGCCATAAGAAGACTCATTACTGTTGCTACAGTAATTGCGGCATCGACATTTGGAATGCTCGCCAAAGCAGCGACGATTACGGCCAAAACTCCGATAATTGCAACACAAACTCCAAGCCCGACAAGTCCTTTCGTGCCGACATCCTGGAAACTTGCTCCGGCTTTTGCAAGTGCCGTCGAGAACAGCACGAACATCGCTTCCATTGCGCCGATTGCTACAACGGCCTTGGCGACGCCGGAATCAAGACTAGCAATAAGCCATACAGACCCAGCCAATGTTGCAATAACCACAGACAAGCCAAGAAATTGTGTTACTTTCAACTCCTGCGCTTTCGAAGCGAGTTTCATCATCACGCCAACGCATATAAGTAAAGAGTCCAACGCCAGTGTGGCGACAAGAACTTTTCCTTCATCCAGGAAACTCATTACGGCGATAGCAGCTGTTAGAACACCTATAACCAAAGAAATGCCCAGGAAAGTAGACATTTTTAAATCTTTCGCCGAACTTGACAATTTCATCATTATGCCAACCGCGATCAGCATTGCACTTATAGCAACCGTTCCTAAGAGAACATCCTCTGGCTTTAAAAGACTAAGTAAAACAATTGCCCCAGAAAGAATAAGTATAGACGCACTCATTCCAAGAAACGCTACGGCCGATTTTCCGCCAAGTTCAGAGCCTTTTGCAGTCAGCTTTGTAAAGATTGCCATGAAAAGCATCATAGCGCCAACTGCGACTAGCCCCTGTTTAATTTGCTTTTCATCCAGAGATCCCAGTGTTTTTATCGCAAGAGCCAAAAACTCTATTCCAAGAGAAACCCCCAGAATTCCAACGCCATTCACACCGGCAGAAGCGGGCATCTTTGAAAGGGCGTACATAATGGCCCCCATTGCGGCAATTATGCCAACAACGGCAACGTATTGACCTGCGCCCCACTTAGAAAAGTCCAGCTCGGTAATATCTTGTATCGCGCCGACCAGAACCTTCACAGCCATCGCGACAGCGAGTACCCCGCCGCCAATTTTACCTATACTGGAAGCATTCCCAGTCGATTTGCTAATCTTCGCCAGAGCAGCGGCGATAACGCCCATAGCAATTGTCATAACTACAACAATCCCAAGAGCCCAAGCGATCTTTCCATCCGTCACGCCTTCCTTTGTAATGGCATCTAATATGTCTTCAAATGCCTTGCAAAGGATATAAACGGCTGCTGCGATAGCAAGTACAGGCTTCGCTATATCTATTCCGCCAGTCCCCTTAAGCTGGCTAAGCTTCTTGCTAAGAACAAACATCGCGACCACGACGCCAACAATAATAGCAATCCCGCCAACCAATTGTCCAAGACTGGAGGTCTTTATCACATTAACGACCTTTTCCAAGGCCAATGCGACAAGAAATATCGCACCAGCGAGCTCGACGATTTTAAACATCGACGCAACCTGATCTTTAACACTCTTCGGTTTTAGCTTAGATTTTGCGTTAAACAATGTGGAAACCAATCCAATAATGGCGCCGACAATAACACCAAGAATGACAACTACGCCCATTCCTCGATCCAGTTGCTCTTGGGGGACCTTTCCGACTTCAACAACAACAAATGCTAACGCAGCGATCGCGGCAACCGCTTCAACGATTGCGAACCCGGTCAGAGCTTGCTTAGCACCTTTTGCAGCTGAGGCAAACGAATCGATCGCACCGACAATCGTTTGTACCGGGGAAAATATCATTCGGGCGATGTTAATGACAAATCGGATAAACTTGTATATGGTCGCAGCGCCTATGAACAAAGCAAACGCCGCAATAATTGCAAAGAAATGGTCTTTCAAATATGTCGCAGCGTTCCCGATAACAGTGCCGATCGACTGAAAACCTGTATTTGCATCTTCCGCAGCACCCGTCAGCTTGTCTTTAATCCCGCTAAAGAAGTCAAATACAGGCTGCAAGAAATCCTTAATTGCATTATATGCGTCACTCGCCCAACCGGTAAGTGACGTAGTGTCTAACGTTGTGATTGCTGTCCAAATAGATTTTAGTCCATCGACAATCGGCCCAAAGAATTTAGAAGACTTGATTTTCTCCCATGCAGCGATGAAATCGTCCTTCAATGCTGACGCGAACGACTTGATAACATCTATCGCCCCAGAGAAATTCTTCGTCTTCCAAATATTTTTAATCGCCTCGATCAACGTGCCGGCTTTCTCCGCAGCTTGCGGGAACAAACTCGTTATCATGGAGACGAATTTATTAATAACTGTCTGGCCAGCAGAGATCAATCTCTGGACGATCGGAAGTTCTTTAAACTGATTGAACCACTCAACAAAGGCGTCCTTTGCGGCGATAACTTTGTCGTATAGCCAGTCAAGCCCTTTACGAATAATGCCAGTTTCTTGGATCCAAGTCCGAAGAGAAATCAAGAGCTGCCCAATGCTACTAGCGAAGCTTAGAACTTTATTAACACCTGATATGACCGACTCGCTGAAGGTATCAACCATGAAACCAGCGACTTCCTTAAGTGCGTCTAAACCAATGCCAACGACAGAGGCCAAGCCGGCAAAAGCATAACGAATGTTCTGAGCCGTAATACTCATCGGATTCTTGCGAGTTTCATTCGCATTGCCAACCCATTCGTTAAAGCGAGTCGCTAGGCTATTGAACGCCTCCAAAATCGAATATAATCGTTCAGCAGTCATTGAGGGAAATGCAATTTCCCAGCCCTGCTTCATCGCACTGAAAATGCCTTTAATCGCATTCCAACCCTGAGCAAGGCCGTCAAGCAACAACTCAGATCCACTACGAAGGTCGGTGGTGCTTATAGCTGTTTCATCGATAGCATCGTTCACGCCGGCATACTGCTCTTGCAAAACTCGGAGCTGCTGAATCTGCTCATCAGTATAACCCGCGGCCCGAAGCTGTTCATCTGTAACTTCAGTAAGAGCAGCCTGATAGTCTTCATACGTAAGCTCGAGGCCCTGTCCACTTTTGTTTACGGCTTTCTGCATGGCGTCAGCGTCCCAACCGGCAGCCGTATACGCTTCCCAGCGGCCTTCACCAACTCCCCATTTTCCGCCCCAGGTCTCGTCAATGATCCGCTTAAAATCCTCAAACGTACGGCCAACAGTCTCAGCAGTATCGCCGGCCTCATTTACAGGCCCAATAAAGCTGTCAATTGCCTGTGAAACAATATCACCGGTCAACCAGCCACTTGTAAGAGAAGCTTTAAAGTCCTCAATACTAGTGACCCCTTCGCCGCCTTTACCACCAAGTTCTAAACACTTCTGAATGAAATCGTCCAGCGGAATTCCAGCGGCTTCAATGGCCGTCTGAACAGCCTCCCAGCTGCTAGTCTGTTTATTGACAAGACTATCGGGTACGCCAAAGGCCTCTTCCAACAAAGCATTTCGAGCGTCAGAGGCTCGCTGAAGCATTCCGCCAATTTCCTCGTTTACGGCGGTCCAACGACGCTTTGCCTCCTCAAAATCGCCAAATATAATTTCAAATGTCTGCGCCCAACCAGAACCGACGGACTCTTTCAGCGTATCCATCAACTGGCTAAAGGTCTTAACATCCTGTGCGGAGTCAAACGCCTTTTTACCAAGCTCTTCAATTTGCTTAATTTGCTCCTCAGTATAGCCAATCGAACGAAGTTTCTCTTCGTACGCGGCAACTTCTGCCTCAGACATTGTCCGAATATCTGTAGAATAGTTATTCAGCGCCTGGACCAGAACATCCGTCGTCATCCACTGCGCAGACAACGAATCGTTAAACATGTGCGTCGCGTCAAACAACGCCGAGGTCTTTCCGTTCAGGTCCGTCGTTACGGAACGATACATGTCGCCTTCTTTGACAACGGTGCCCATTGCCAGTGCTGTCTGAAGCAGCTGATCTTTAAATTCAACGGTAGCCATGTTGGCATTTTCGATGGATTTCCAGTCGATCAGCTTAACATAACCGGCCGACAATGCCTGCGCAAAGTTATACATTGCTCGGGAGGCCTCATTTGCGTTGGCGCCGGAAACAGCAGCAACGTTCGAAACGCCCTGAATGGCTTTAACAGAATCCTCTAGCTTAACACCGGCATTCGTGAATTTACCGATGTTACTAGTCATATCTGAGAAAGAGTAAATCGTCTTATCTGCGTAACGGTTTAGCTCTTCCAAATATCCATTTACCGTATCAAGAGATTCGCCGGTAGACGCCATAATCGTCTGGATAGAGCCCATTTTAAGCTCGTATTCGCCAAAGCCCTGACTAATTGGAGCAATGGTTAGGCTTTTTACCAGAGCGACGCCCGCGTCAACTGCTCGATTTACGATATTGGTCAGCGCTGTCAAAGCGACAGCTTCCATTTTGGAAAAGCTGACTTGCACAGCACCCGCAGCAGACGCCAACGGATTCATGTTAACCCCATTGACGTGTTTACTTAATTTATCCAGCCCATCGCTAGCGTGCGAAAAGTTTAGTGCATTTTTAAGTTTCTCAAGGGTTCCAAGAGTTGTTTTTGTGCGGCTCTCAAACTGCTGGTTATCAAACCGCATCTCAACTACTCTTTTGTCAACTGTATCACTCATCCGCCGCTAACCTCCTTCCAAGCAGCATCGGCCATTTCGTCAAAGATCGGACGAAGCGCAGGATTGATATAGTCTACACCCTGCACATAACCGCCAGTTCCAGTAGCATGACCGTACTGTAGAATTAGAGCAATATTAACACCATTATTGATGTTGGAATTTGTCCATTGAATAGATACTTGCCCTGGTTTTTCAACGAACTCGTATCCCCAGGAACTAGCCGTTTCGCCCGTATCAACAGGCGTGGCAGAAGAGAGGGCGTTAACTCCTTTTCGGGCATATTTCTCCAAGACGGAGCGGTAACGAAAGCCAAGCGTCTTCCGAAGAGCTTTCTCAACGTTGTGAAAATCTCCCTTAGAAGAAACCGAAATCATGGAGTCACGCCCTCTCTTTTAAGTTACTTCTTTGCCGCTCTTCTTGCGGCCTTGATTCGACGATACTCGTCAGCAATTTCTGCCTTTGACTGTTTCTTCTTCGGAGAATTCTCAATGCTGCAAACTCGGATAAGGGTCAACAGCTTATTCAAATGCCAACGCTCTGCAGGATCCCAAGGAATATTACTGACGATCATCCAATAATAGATAATCTCAGCAGTAATAATCTGATGGCTTCCATTTGGACCTTTTCCGTTTCCGCGTTCACTAAACCAAGTGGCAGTATGAGAATCCTGAATATACTGCGTAATCGTGTCGATTTGGTCCTGAGTAAATGTCTCATAGACACCATCCGGAACGTTCTTTGTAATCGTCATAAACCGAATGTAATCCAGTGTCTGCTCGATCGTTTTCTCAGGTTTATCTACAAGAAATGGAACCTTCCACTTCTCTTCCCATCTACTCAGGGAAAGAAGAGAATGCTCCAACTGAATCTTCATAACCTGATTCTCAGGGACCGGCGAATTTTTTGCCCAGGGAAAAGCAAAGAAAAAAGCGTTGCTATCCGAGTCAAAGAATTCTACCGGTTTCAACTCTAACTGAAGCATTCTCGTTTACACCTCTTTTAGAAAAGCTTGCCCATTTTGAAAAGCATCAAGCGGGCGCCAACACCGGAGCGTCGGCCTTCTCTGCAGCGATCTTACGAGCCTCTTCTACCGTAGCGTTAGGATGCTCACGATAGAATTTCTCAACATCCGCCTGCAGATTCTTGGGCAAGATACCAACAAAGAAATCCGCGGCCTTATCCGCATCGTTCAGAAGTTCGGTGAGCAGCTCAGAGTAAGCCTCGGAATTGACAAACAACTCCAGATACTCAGGCTTCTTGATAAAGCTCTTGCCGTCAGCAGACTTAATGCCGAAAGAAGACTTAATGAGATCCTCGATCATCGCCAGAAGCTTCTTACTGTTCCGAGTCTGCTGGAAATACTCAAAAACCTGATCGAGCGTGGCATCGGAATCCGTCACCATCATCTTCAGAAGCTCGGCCCGGTTCAGGTTAAAGTAAAACGTCTCCTCACGAGGAACGTCATTGTAATCCGTGTACTTAATAACCTTCGCGTACATAATATTTTTCTCCTTCCATGATTTAAAAAGTTTTTGTGTGGGGGACTCGATTAGGAATCCCCCACGTCAGGTCACTCAGTTGTCCGATTTTTCTTCGCAAACTTCTTATTCGAAGTATAAACGACCTTCGGCGTCTCGACTTGCGGAATTTCAACCGGTTCGTCAAAGGACGTCATGACCGTAGCGAATACTTGCTGCTCTCGGGGCATGACCTCGGACTTGGCCAGCCCCGAAATCATTCCGCGTCCTTCAGGGCAGTAATAACGGCATCAGGAAGGGGCAGCTTAGGATCAGCGACCTCGTCCTCACCATACAGGATCTTCTCCAGAGCTTCCAGCTTATCTTTCGGGCAAGTCAGAGAGCTCACCTTCAGATGGGCAGTGGGCTTCATGTTAGGAACGGGAACGGAAACCGTGGTGACCTCGTAGCTCAGAGTACCGGGCTCCACACTGTCGTTGATGGTGCTATGCGCCAGCTCAGAAGGAGACGCGGTGCAGCCGTAGACCAGATGCAGCTCATAACCGTAGTCGTCGCCCTTCTCGTCGTTGCCGACCTTAGAACGATAGCTCAGGCCAAACGGCTGACGAGTCTGCTGATAGACAGTCAGACCCTTCGTATCCGCGGGAGAACCGCAACCATCGCAAGCGTCAAACTCTTCAGGAGTATCGTAGCACTCAATGGTCAGACCAAAATCCTCCACAGAACGGATGGACAGATACTTGATGTTATCCGCATAAATAGCGTTCTCCTCAGCACCGGAAGGAGACTCGGAAACAGAGGTCACGCCGTTCCAAGCGACACCCTTCGGATAAGCGCCCCCAACCTGGGGGTAAAGAACCACACGATCAATACCAGTCTTGTAAGTTCTCTGGCCGACCGTGTCCCAAACCAAAGCTTTCTCGCCAGGCATAATTTAATTCCTCCTTGAAAATAATGGGATTTACCAGTATAACTCGAAAACGTGATGAACGACCCCTTCGGATCGAAAAGGCGCCCCGTTAAGAGAGCAGTGGGGCAAATCTGCTACTTGTGGAGCCAAATCCAACGCCTCTGGATCCCGCGTCATCGTTGTTACCTTCCAACGAAGGAATGTGAAATACCGAACATTATCTGCATGGTAATTCGTAGGACGGGCGTCCTCATACACGATACACGGAAGTTCCATCTGGAAACCAGGAGGGGGGTTGTAATAGACATGCTTTGTCTTGTCACTCTTCTTGGTAAATTTGTTTGTAAACCCCTCGAAGATAGTCTGGAGTTCAAGTCGTTTCTGGGACTTCTCCATTCCAAACCCCTCCAATTTCCAGAATCAGACGTGGATAACGGATTTCAACCGTATTGACTTTCCAACAAATATTATTCCATTTGACATACTTAATGGAGGGCCATTTCTCAAAAGCAAACAAATTTCCAAGAATGGAAACCTGATTGTTCAAACTCAGCTCGTCGGTTGTCGCTTCGCTTCTAGCGCCCCACTTGTTAAAAGCCCGATTGATGTCACCCGTGTAGTACTTCTCGACCATATGGTCTTCGAAAATACCGGGTTTCGTTTCATCAGCTGTGAGCCAGAAGCCAACATTGCCAGCGAACTTCATTAGAAAATCACCTCCATTTTGAAGTCATTCAAGCTTCAGAGTAGACAGGTCATAGATCTCCTCAACAGAGGTGAGATCCTTCTCCGTCTTCACGTAAATCTTCTGCGTATACTTGTTCTGGATCCGATAAACACAATACTTGTCTTTCGTCGCATCGACATAGTCGAGCATCGTGGACGGACCGCCGGCTATCTTCGTCTTCACGGTCTCCTCCCCCTTCGGATCGAAGGTCAGAACAAGGAAATGGCCCTTCTGTTCATCAGGATTCGACGGATTGAAGTCGTGGTAACTGGCAATGTTGTGCAGAGTACCATAAACACGGTTATTCTGAATGCTCACGTTCTTCTGAAGCGTATCAGCTGCGATGCTATAATACTGCGTGTCCCCGGATGCAGCATTCACGGGGACACTAGTCATTCCCCCTGCGGTTTGCCAGTGATGGTAATGGCAGAGAAGGGCTTCACCAGAGCACCGGACATGCGAGTCTCAATCAGATACTTGTACTGGTTGAAGTCGATGTCAAAATCGTCAAACATGGAGGTGCCGCCCTTAGGATCCTGACCGATGTTATAGTCAGCCATGTTGACGATAACACCAATGAGCTCCTGCTTCTTGTCCGCGCCGAACGTGCTCTTATACTCCTCGGCCTCCATCGCCTCGACAGTGACGATCTTGGAAACACGCAGAGCAGTCGCCAGCTCAGCCTCCGTCTTATACAGACGATGACCGGTGGTGTCCTTGAGCAGCAGCATCTCAGTCAGCCAATCGTCCGTGGTGAACAGAGTCGGGCTGCCAGAACCGCGATACTTCTTATGGGCACGAATAATGCCCTCGATCACCTGATCGGCCTTCTCAGCGGGCGTCGCCTCAGGAGCGAACTCCAGGTTGACCTTCACATTGAACAGATCAACATCAGACACGATGGGACGGATGCACTCCTCAGAAATCTTGCCCTCAGTACCAGGCTGGCGGCCGTCGCCGAGCAGGATCGCACGAGCGATTTCCTCGTCCAGCATAGTCCGCATTTCGCCGCGGAGCCATGCCACGACGTCAAAGTCAGTGATGTCGATAATGTCGTCCCGGTCCAGCTTCTGCAGCTTGTAAACCGTGGTGGGATTGGTAACACGCTTCAGGGTGCTGAAGACCTCATACATCTTCTGCGTGCCCTTCTTCGCGTAGCCCTTGGCCCGAGCCTCATCCTCGGTGATATTGGCGTACAGGCTCTTCACACGGCTGAAAGGCGTGTGATGCACACGGCTCATAACGTCACGAACCCACGCGGTATCGCGGCCGATGAACTCGGGGGCGCCGCCAGTCAGCCCACGGGCCTCGGGGTAGAACATGCTGGGGTTCTTGAAGCCATAAGTGCCATACTTGTCATAGTTGGCAGTCTCGCTCTCGGGCAGAGTCATGCCAGAAGTAGGAACGTCAGGAATCCCCTTATGGATCAGCATATCGTTGTCATCATAGACAACGGGGACGCCGCCATTCATCAGGATGGGGTCGTCACGATCGGCGACGAACCGATTCCAGCTCTCCCGGAGGGAGCCATAAGTTTTGGCGTTCTTCAGAATGTCGCTTACGTCAGAGTGAGACAGGCAGATCTCGCCGCCCTCCGCCTGACGCTCGCTGTTGGACTCAAACGCATTGTGAGCCATTTTATCTTCCTCCTCATCAGATTTATCTTCGTCATCGGAATCGCTACCACCGGCAGCACTTTCAAGGGCCATGCCGATGACGGCGTTCACAACCCTCTTCTGCTTAGGAGTCAGAGTATCCAGAACATCCTGTACGGTCTCTTCTGAATCCTCCGAATCCTCTTTCGAGTCGCTCTTAGCGGGTGTCTCTTCTTTCTTGGGCTCTTCCTTCTTCTCGTCAGCATGCGCCAACTCGAAGCACTCACCAGTATAAAGAATACCCTCGTCTTCGTCATCAAGCAGACTGTAGCCATGGGCCGCGACGGATTCGATAATGGCACCAGGATTGGCACCAGCCAGAACCAGGCTCACTTCACGAATCATGCCATGCAGAACTCGACGACCGTCCTGTTTGAGCTTATTAGCCCAAATACTCATGGAGTTGACGTCTCCATGCTTGACGGCATTCTTGGCCTCCGTGGCCTTCTCGCCGTCATTGAAATAGCAATCCGCCCAGACGCCCTCATTACGATTATGGAGAATCGCATGACCGAGGACATTCGCCGGATCATTGTGCTCATGATTCCACACCAGCGGAACACGAGCTCCATCCTGGACGGCGAACGCATCGCGACAGATAATGCGACCATCACCGCACTCCAGATTGTTTTTGGTTGCCCAACCACTAAAATCGGGCTTGCTGTTGCTTCCGGACAAGGTTTAGTCCCTCCTTTTTACTTTCTATCGCTATCGTTCACGACGTTTCCGAATCGGATTCAACCTGCGATGCTTTCTGGGTTCCTATCTGGTTTAGCCAAGTCCTCGCATTTTGAATTCTTTTCGAATCCATCGTTGCTGGCGAGTTATTCAACATGCTAGCAATACTAGACCCGCCAGAGGAAGATTCTTTACCACCTTCTTCTGGCTGGTTCAAGTTAGAGTTAACAAGCTTATCGGCCTTCGGATCCGAAGACGGCTTCCGACCGATAATCGAACGGATTTCGTTCGATGTCATGATCTCGTTTCGAGTAAACTTATCGGCAATCTCGGCAATCTGAGCAACAGGAACCAGTTTAAACGGATCCCGATGGAACCAGATCGCCTGGTGCTGCGTACGAGCCGTTTTAGACAGCCATTTACGCTGGAATTCCATAGCAAATGCCGTCGCAACGGGCTCAATACTTCTCGATTGATAGTTTAACGATGCCGCTTCGTCTGCCGTTCCATCAAAGATCTCTTTTGTCAAACCCAACTGATTATACAGGTCGGCTTGAAGATCCTTCGCTTGCGTCCAGAGATTGTTTTCGACAGCACGGTTCAGCTGCGTAATTCGTTCTGTCCCATCGACGTAGGCAATTCCATACTGCGCGCCAGTAAGCTGGTCCTCAATGGACTTCCGGCGTTCCTCCGCTTCGCGCCTACGCGCAGGCGTGTGAATCGAATATGGAAGTTGCAGAATCAAATCAAGCTTCCCAGAACTATTCTGCTCATTCGTTCGATCAATCTGATTCAGAACACGGAGCAACCGCTGAAGCTGTGAGTTCGGCTCATTCATGATCGAGTAGAACGGATTCTCGATAATCGCGGTACTAGATTTTGGCACTACGATCTCTCGCCTAACACCCGTGCGATCGTCATAGACATCCACTCGAACGCTGGACGGAAACCACTGTGTAATCTTCCCGACACGGATACTCTCTACAATAAATGATTCCGTTTTAGAGAGGTCCGGCGTCGGACTATCATAGTCGATCGGAACAATGGCGATCGTCCCCTCATCGAACAAGGTCTGAACCGCATCAATAAAGAACTCAATAGCAGTCTGATCCTTATTCGGAGACAGTGTAAGGACGTCATTAAGCGGCCCTTCGATCACGGACTCCATTCTCTCGTTCTCTTTATCAAGGCGAACATGATTAAACGTGACCAACGCCACGTCCACCGCGATACGATTGTAAATCGACGCAATTATCGACTTAGCGTTATACGACCGGAAATGCATCCGATCGGGGCGCATACCGAATCCCGGCCCATCATAGTGATAGGACTGATCCCTACCCATGAAGACATTCCATGAACGTCGAATGCGTTCTGCGAAATTAGCCATCCCACGGTATACCTCCTTATCATATAGTTTTTATCTTTCTCTTGCTATAACCAACTCGGCCACCTTCCCAGATACCGCTCTTGACCTGGGACATATCGTAGTCAGAACTAGCCAAAGCCATCTGAACGCCGAGTTCTCCTCGCTTAGCAACCCAACGGACAACACGGCCAGACGGGGAGACAAGGGATGACTCTGTCTGGTTCATAAGACCTGCCAAACGCTGGTTGAAAGCATTTATGTAAGACCGAGAAAGAGAGCCGTCAGCGTTCCACATCTTAACCTGACTCTGAATTTCTCGATCGGCGCGAGCCATAGGTTTTTTAATCTGTTTGTAAGAACTCTTATACGCCTTGTTATAGTTCTTACGTGCCCATTTGGCATCCTGTTTTTCAAGCCTGCGCCGGCCACGCTCTGTCAAAGACCCGTCAGGATTTTGGTACCTTCGAATCCCCCACTTTTGCCCGAGGATGCCATGATGAGCTAAGAAATAAAGGGAATAATCCATAGTTCAGCCTCCCTTTTTCTTCTTATCGTCATCGTCCTTAGTCCAGTCGGAGAAACTGCTGGGTACTGCCTTAGGGAACGCTTCTTTAAACCAACTTTTTCCTGTATCTGAATAGTCCCAGACCTTCTCAACGGGTTTATCTAGATCAACATTCCATTTCTTCGCTTCTTCACGAAACGCAGAAAGCGTCGAGTCTTCTCCTTTCGAGGAGTTGTCACTATCTTTGTCAAAAGCAAAGAACGGCCCCTTCTTCGGAGTTTTTGCTGTAGACGTAGGCTTTACCGGCTCGCTGCTCGAATCGTCAGAAGACTTGTTAGACGACACACCAAGTGTGTCCTTGGACTTCTTGAGACTCGCTAACTGTGCCATCCTCTGAGCGTAATCTTTCAGAGATTCACCATCCCGACGGACAGGATTCTCATCATCGCCCTCAAGCTTGTCCAAACCGAAAGCTTTACCAAGCGACTTTCCTGTATTTACAAGCCCACTTACAGCATCACCGAGTGTCTTCAAGCTGTTCAACATACTTGCACTCTTGCGAAGGAAGCTCTCACCTTCCTGCTCTCGAGGGAGCTCCCGCTTATAGGCATTCTCCAGACGAAGGCGTTCCGTCCTCTGACGGAGTTCTTCGTCGGACATCATGCTGATCTTATCTTGAAGAGTAGGATTCTTAGCTCTACGACGAGACTCTTTCGCTTCTTTTCTTTCAGAACGGGCTTTTCGGTTCGCAGCGACACGATCTTTGGCGGCCTGCGTAACTTTCTTGATCTTTGTCCGGATTCCGCTCTGAAGTGGATACGGGGGACCGTGCTTGACGCCCCACTTTTGACCTTTGACACCATGATGCATGAGGTACGTTTCATACGTCATTCTCGTGTACCTCCCTTAATCAAAGTCTTCTTTCATTCGTTTATATGCAACGTAAGCATCCATAAGAGCCGCCACATTATCGATCTTCTCCTCGTGACGTTTCTTATAAAGCTTGCGGTTTCCATTCGTGTCCTCAAGGACAATGCAGTTTCCCATGGCAAAGGACATAAGAAGTTCATCAAAGATCAGCAGCCCGTCCTCGGAAAGCTTCTTAATCTCGCCCAAAGGAACAGATTCTGTCTTAAACCCCTGAATGACCTTCTCCACGCCGTACTCGCCGTTTCGCATGATCCAGTCCTGAAGAAATTCTGTAGCGTTATACGGGTCATATCCGAATGCCCGAACGTCGTAATCAAATTCCTCAATCATGGCTTCCACGTCTTCGTAAACGGCGTGCATGTCAAGGACAGTCCCTTCCATGACGACAAGACTGCCCTCTTTAATAAACTCCTCATATTTCATGTGCATAGCAACAGGAAGCCGCTCGAATGTGCGAGAAGTAATGTAAGATCGAGTCTTGATTCCGTACTCTCCTCGCCGAAGTGGGAAGAGGAACGTAAATGCACAGAAGTCGTCTCCCTGCGACAAGTCAGCACCAAGAGCACAAGGCATGCCACGATACGATTGACGGCGCTTGAACGGCAACGTCTCCTCGTATGTGAAGTAATACGTGTAACCTTCCATGGGGATACCAAACCGCTTAGCAAGAATATCATTCCTTGCGGCTGGCGCGTTCTCAGCGCGTCCCACATCCTGCTGATAAGTCTCGTAACTCACGGTCTTTCCGAGATTCGGAGCGGCTTTAACCCACATTTCGGGATTCGCTACTTCCTTCACGTCATCAAGCTTGTACCACCAGATCGACACATGAGGGTTATAGTATTCTCCCTTAAGAATATCCATGAGCTCCATTTTAATCGTATCGCCAGCACCATTACGGACCGTTCCCTCAGAACTCATAGCGATGATCAGGTAATTGTCGAGCTTCGAAGCACCCTGCTCAAGAGCACCAATAGGATCCTCACGAATATCGCCGGAAAGCCACTCGTCAACCGTTGAGTATTTATTCTGCAAACCCTGAAGTTTTGCAATACTCATAGGTCGAACCTCGAGAAGGGAGCCGGTCATGAAGTTCTCAATTCCCTTCTTCGTGGACACGAGCTTCTGACGATTGTAGCGGTCACCCTTTGTACTGTAAATCGTGCCGTCAGTGAGAAACTTAAACAACGGCCCGCGCGCACGCGTGATAGCAGTTCTAAAAGGAGAGAGCATCTCCTCGGCCTGTTTCATCGTCGGAGCAGTCGTGACCTGATGCGTCGTCGAGGTGTCCATTACAAGACCGTAAGCTTGATGTGCCATTCCGTACACGGTCTTAGCCGAGCCTCGAGCTACGATCAGATACTGCTTTTGTGTGAGACGCTTTTTGATCACACGCTTCACATAACGACCGGGCTTCCCATGCTGGCCAGGCTCAAAGACACTTCGCTCGATGAAGTAATACCAGCCATAGACCTCTTCGGCCCAGAGCTTGAACGTGTCAAGAAGGTAAAGATCGCCACCATCAGTAAGTGTGAGCTCATTTTCACAAAAAGCAATCCAACCCTCAACCGCTTTATCATCATAGTAGAAACGAGGATCATCGATCAGCTTATCTATGCGATTCATTTCGAGACTGATCGTCTCGCAAACCGGGATCTCGCCGCGCAACACGGCATCTCGAAATTCGCCATAGTATTTCGGTACTGCCGTGTTTGAGAGCATTTGGATCACCTCAGTCCAGCTCGAGCTCTACGCTGCTTTTCTAAAGCATCTTCTTGCTCGGCTGCTCGTACCAAGTCAGCATACGATTTCTTGTCATGCACCTCACTATTAATAAATAGCCCAGAAAAAGATTCATCCAAATCGGCCAAGAAATCGTATTTATCGTCGAGATGGAGTGCAGACAGTGTTGACTTCCCAAAATTATCATAAATCTTTGTCATCTTCTTAGAATCTTTAAACACTTTTTCGGCCGATTCAGCATCAAGAATTTTCTTTCCATCAGTACGATTTGTAACGTACTTATTAGCCGCATCATATTCCTTACGAGTTACTTTTCGAACGAGATCTGTCAATTCCTTAGAAAGATCCTTATCTTTATTCGTTCGGGCTTCAGCAACGATTTTTGCGCCTCGTCTAGCATCTCGTCTAGACAGCCCTGCATCTTTTCTTAAAAAATCTTTTGTATCACGTTCAATTTGTTTTGCATGGCGTTTAAGGCCGGCCTGCGTGTAAGACCCGTCAGCGTTCTGGTATCTTCGAACGCCCCACTTTTGACCTTTTATGCCGTGATGGACAAGATAGACTTCGTATATCATTAACAACTCCTCCGTTTCTTACAAAAAGCGACGAGAATTCATCGCTTGAAGGAATGCCATAAAATCCGCACCAGGATTAAACGTTCCATAATCTCCACTTTCTCGGTCAATCCAACGCCAATTCGTATTGTCAGATCTCTCGGATCCTTTCGGATTCAGACCGACAACGGAATGCGTTTCGTCAATATCACATCCGGCAACAGGAGTCTCGTTCGGCCATGCCTTCTTGACAATGTTGACAACTTCAGTATGTCCAAGCATTACTCCACCCTCTTCTTAATTTCATCCCAGTTGGGGGTCGCGTTATCGGTACGACGGAAAGAACAATCTGAAGCAGCAAGATCAGAGAACACATTAGTGCCAAATAACTCTTTCAGATACGCCTCTCCGTTAGAATGAATCTTGCCATTCTGACCGTCGAGAATAGTAAGCTTACCACCCTTTATCTCGTAAGCCATTGAATGGCCAGAAAAGCCCCAATGAACGGCAAGATTGCCTCTTTGATCTGGCTGCTTCTTCACCCAGTCTATCGTATCTCGATATGTTTTAATGCGATCAGCACGCTTTGCCTTCGTAAATACATCTGGTCTGGGAACATCAAATTGTTTCTTCGGAGTTTTTAATTTCCAAAGAGCATCAACCTCAAGATTATCAAGGCCGTGACCGGAATCTGCCTTTTTCGCCCGGACATCATAACCACGCTTACGAAGCTCAAAAGCCGTTGTACAGTAAACACAATTATTGGTCGTCGTCTTATCTGCAAGAAGACGAGCCTGGGCAAATCCCGGGTTTATTCGGCTAATGTCATCCTTGTCGGAGTATTCTTTATTCGGATCCTTCAAATGAAAACCGGTCTTTTTATCAATGTTTTCATTTTTAGATCGGCGTTTGTCGTCAGCTGAAACACGAGCCTTCGCTATACCTCGTTTTGCTGCACCGACCGTTAAATCGGTAAGCAATCCAACGCCCTTCGTAACGGCATAACTTACCAAATCACCGGTCTTTTGTTGAAGAGGGTAGGGGGGTCCATGTTTAACGCCCCATTTCTGCCCCTTGATTCCATGATGCGAAAGATGATCCTCTTTCTGCGGAACCAAAAGATAGTAGCCAGAATAATCTCTCACAACTACCCCCCCCCCGTTACTCAACGGGAAAATTTCTATCGTTCTGAACGGACAGCCGAAATTCAAGTTCGGCAACGTCCTCCTTCAAAGCTTCGACCAAATAGGAAGACTGAGGCGGGTCAAATTTCAGACGAGCACGAGCGGAAACGTAGGACTTCACCATATTGCATCGCGGATCACTTTCCGGAAAATAAGAATCCCACGTTTCATCCTCGCCAGAAATAGAAAAGCCCTTGATCGGGCCAAAGCCAACTTGTGTGAGTACATCAAAAGCGGTATTAATTTCCATGATCAACGGTTCATCAAAGTCATGGATCTCATCATTCGCACCGATCCTAAAACGAACGGTAGAAAGAATCTTTGTTGGGTCAACGAGTTTTCTTCCGTCTTCAAACATCGGTGCTCACCTCCATGACCAACTCTTTTGGAACGTACTTGTCGATCCACGGCTCGGAAATAGTCCGAACTTCATAGTAGTCGCCCCGTTCATCTCGAATCTCGACTTCGGTCCCTTTCACCAACCCGAGCAAACAGACTGTGAAGAGCATAATGCCCTTTCTAGTAACGGGTCTCGACACACCCGCGCAACCCGATTCGGTCGGGGAGCTAGCCGTTGTTTCATACATAAGGCATCACCTCCACGGACACGTGTCATTCGGACGACGTGGTTGATAATCTTGCTTCACTAGACTGTAATCGCCATAATGTAAGGCTTGATGAGTTTCAAAAGCGACACTAACAAGATTATCAAGGTCAAACACTAACGATCTCTCATGAAGAACGTCAGCGATCGTGATGGGGTTGATGTGATGGATACAGACTCGAGAATAAATTGGACGATCGGGGAATGCGAGGTCACACGTATAGCCGCCAACCTCGTCTCGCTCCATGACTTGTCTTCGTAACTTCCTCCAAATATCTGAACGGTATAAAAGTTGATTCAATTCACGACGTCCACCGAATGTAGACTCTCCGACTCGCCCGCCAATCCGAAGATACTCGAACCTATCTTCAAATGACGAAAGCTTAATCAATTCAGAATATGTTTTAATCATCGTACAATACGTAATCGTCCGCTTGATCATCAGGAACAAAGTCTGTTCCTCGATACCGACTAAATGCCGAGAGCGCATCGCTCATAAGTTGCTCCGAAGTTTGCGTCGCCCGCATCACCTCGGCCTTTGCTTCGGCTAAACGAGCCTCCGATTCCAGTTTGATCCGCTCAAGCCTCGCCTTCTCCGTTCCAAGCTGTAAAAAGTGAACGATAACTTGAGAAGATGCTGACCCATCTTCAAGTTTCTTCTTTGCAAGCTGCATAGCAAGGCTGATCATCTGATTTTCCTGAAGCTCAGGAGTGCGAGCTACCGATGGCGCACGTCTAGGAGCACGTTTTCTGGTTTCTTCATTCATACATATGCTCCCTTCCTGCAGACTTCTTCAATGCTTTTTATAAGAATGCTAGAGGTTTAGTTGCCATGAAGGCCAGTTTTGCTGGGGAGAAAAAGACAAAAACCTGCCAGCAAAATCATGAAAGGAGATACATCGGGACGGAGGCGTGAACGGAAAGGAGGAGAAGAACCCCTAGCATCCTTATAAAGAGCATTGAAAATCTAGAAACCAAATATCAATTTTTCCCCTGGGGCATTTTTTAAGAGGGCGGCGCATGACGAATACCAAGAGAAAATACGCATCCTCCGGGAACGTGAGAAGTTGGAGGAAAACAAACGCAAG